>CALVGM010000024.1 GCA_944327095.1 uncultured Desulfovibrio sp.
CCCGAAATCAACATCCGCGAGGTGTCCGGCCGCGGCCGCTACTGGGAAGGCGGCGAGTGGGTGCAGACAGCACTTCTTTCCTGGTCCATGGACTTCGACTGCCCGGACGGCATCGGCAGCAAGAAATGCTACCTCATGTACCACGAGGAGCTCGAATCCCTTGCCCAGAACCTGAAGGGCCTGAAGCGTGCCCGCTTCTGGATGACCTTTTCGGACAACTACCTGAAGCATTTGTCCGTGCTCAAGGACGTGGGCATGACGCGCATTGACGAGGTCGAGTACAAGGGTCAGAAGATTGTTCCCATCCAGTTCCTCGCATCCCTGCTGCCCGACCCGGCCACCTTAGGTCCCCTCACCAGGGGCAAGACCTGCATTGGCGATGTCATGCAGGGCGTGAAGGACGGCAAGGCCAAGAGCGTCTACATCTACAATATCTGCTGCCACGAGGAATGCTACAGGGAAGTGGGCTCGCAGGCCATTTCCTACACCACAGGTGTGCCTGCCATGATAGGCGCCAAGATGATGTGCGAGGAAAAGTGGATGCGTCCCGGCGTCTGGAACATGGAACAGTTCGACCCGGATCCCTTCCTGCAGGATCTTGGCGCGTACGGCCTGCCCTGGACATGCGTAGACGTGACCGGCAAGGAGCTTGTCTAGTGGCGCACGAAGAACTGCTTCTCGGGCAGGATGTGCCGTCCCCCTGCTTTGTAGTGGACGCGGACAGGCTGCGCAAGAACGCCGCCATCCTGAACAGCGTGCAGGAGCGCACCGGAGCCAGGGTACTGCTTGCCCTCAAGAGCTATGCCTGCTGGAAGACCTTTCCCCTGCTTTCAAGGGCCATGCAGGGCCCCCTGTGGGGAACCTGCGCCAGCAGCGTCGATGAGGCCAGGCTTGGCAGGGAGGACTTTGGCGGTGAGGTGCACGCCTTTGCCGCTGCCTGGACAAGGGCCGAAGTGGAAGAGCTGCTGACGCTCGCGGACACCATTGTCTTCAACTCTGTTGCCCAGTGGCGCACGTATCGCGACCTTCTTGCCCAAAGGGGCATCGAGGCCGGGCTGCGCATCAATCCAGAGCACAGCGAGGGGACAGTGCCCATGTACGATCCCTGCTCGCCGGGATCGCGTCTGGGCATCCGCCTGCGCCATCTGCCCAGGGACATCATGGACGAGGGCATAAGCGGACTGCACTTCCACACCCTGTGCGAGCAGAACGCGGACGCCTTTGCCCGCACTGCCGAGGTGGTGGAGCGCAACTTCGCGCCGTTCCTGGAAAAGTGCAAATGGATCAATGTCGGCGGTGGTCATCACATCACCAGGGATGACTACGACATGGATCTTTTGTGCTCGAGCCTTGTGCGTCTGCACGAGCGCTGGGGGGCACAGATCTACGTGGAGCCCGGCGAGGCCGTGGCCCTGAACGCAGGCGTGCTGGTGGCCACTGTGCTGGACATTACCGAGGCGGACATGCCTCTTGTGCAGCTGGACATTTCGGCTGCCTGCCACACGCCCGATGTGCTGGAAATGCCCTACAGGCCGCGCATTGTCTACGAGCATGGAGATGAGCTGTGCGAGACGGCAGACGAAAACGGCGCCTGGCGCTGTCGTCTGGGAGGCAAGAGCTGCCTTGCCGGCGACGTGTTCGGGGAATACGGCTTTGCCGCGCCCCTCAGGGTGGGACAGCGTCTGCTTTTGCAGGACATGGCCATCTACAGCATGGTGAAGACAACGACCTTCAACGGCCTGCGTCTGCCCTCCATTGGCCTTGTGGACGGCGCCAGCGGCAAGGATGTCTTCAGTCTGCTCCATGTCTTTGGGTACGAGGATTTCCGCAACCGCCTGGCATAGGCTGAAACGGATCAACAACAAAGGGGCACGGTACGACGATCATCGTACCGTGCCCCTTGCCATTTGCATGCGCTGCGCGCAAAGCGCGGGCCTTGCCCAGGAAGGGCGTGTCAGAATGCGCTCTCGCGCTGGGCAGTCTGGCGGCTTACGGGACGCACGATGTAGGACTTGCTGCCTGCCTCGGGCAGGGTGATCGTGCTTCCCACATGAAAGAAGGAGGCCGATGCGCCTGTTTCGGGAGCTCTGCTGAAAACCTCGCGGAGCTTTCTTGTCAGGTTGGCAAACTGGCTTGGCGGGGGCAGAATGGAAATCTTGTCCCTGGCAAAGCCGTGCCAGGCGGCAAGTGCCGGTGTCCCCTCGATGTCGGGTGCACTGGAAGGCTCGGCGCGAGACTCTGTGCGGGGCAAGGGCTGGGTTGTCAGGCCCTCCGACTTGTAGACAATGCGCGAGGCCAGCGCCATGGCCCGCGTTTCGGCATCCATGCCGGCAGTAGATGTAGCGGCTGCAGGGGATGCGGGGGCGGCAGTGGTTGCCCTGTGCTGGACCTTTCTGTGCATGGTCATGTGCATGGGAGGTTCAGGGTCCACAAAGAGCTCGTTTATATAGTCGCTTACGGTAACAAAGCGATCGCATCCGCCGGCCTTGAGCTGGGCAATGACGCGAGGCATGTCGTCCACTGTTGTCTTGTGGATGTCGTGGAACAGGAAGATGCCGCGCATGTGTCCGCGCGCGGCAACGCGGCCGCGGGGATCGCGAAGCTGGGTATAGTCCGCAGGCAGATGTTTCCAGTCCTCGGTATCGTAGGACCAGGTGACTATGCGCAGGCCAAACTGCGCTGCCAGCTCGGCCAGAGCGTGGTCCTGCTCTCCGTACGGGGGACGGAAGAGCACAGGGTCTGCCCCGCAGGCGCGCAGGAGTCTGTTGGTCTTGTCCAGCTCGTCCCACCTTCGCTGCTGGGAAATGCGCCTGAAATTCGGGTGTCTGTAGGAGTGGCTGGCCACTTCGTGGCCTTCGGCCACGACCCTGCGCACTACCTGGGGCAGCTTGGCCACGTTGACGCCAAGCATGAAGAAGGTCGCGGGTATCCCGTAATAGTCGAGGGTATCCAGCAGCTTGGGCGTGTAGTTGGACGGACCATCGTCAAAGGTCAGGGCGCAGAGATTCTCTCCCATGGTCTGCTCATAGATGAGCCTGCCATGGTAGGGAGTGTAGTCCCGCTGTGTCATGTCTCCCTGAATCCCGACTGGCGGAGGCGGAAGCAGACCGGTCTCGGCCGCCCGGATTGTCTCCGAAGACGACAGGATGGTCAGCCCGAGGAAGATGGGCAACAGGAGAAGCGTGAAGAGCGTGCGTTGCAGCATTGGAGCACCGTCATCTGAAGAATTGCAGGCAGTTTTCTACGCCCCCATGCGCAAAACTTCAACTATTCTGCGGGACTCAAGGCGTCCTGGGAAGGGCTTTTCCAAAGATCGGACCTTTCCCTGGAGAGGGTGCGGACAAGCAAAGGGGAGAGGATCATTTGCGCCATACTGGCCGATTTGCGCACCTTTGTTGAGTCCGAAAGGAGGATATGGAAAAAATTTGTCACAAAGTTGTTGACAAACAGCAAAAGTCTGCGTATCACTACTCTCCGCATGGGGGCAGTTAGCTCAGTTGGTAGAGCATCGCCTTCACACGGCGGGGGTCACAAGTTCAAGTCTTGTACTGCCCACCACCCCATGTTTACCGCGGAACGGTAGTTAAGACGGTTATAACGCCGGCCTGTCACGCCGGAGGCCGAGGGTTCGAGTCCCTTCCGTTCCGCCACTACATTGAAAGCAAAGGACTTTGTTTGACCGTAAAAGGCAACAAAGTCCTTTTTTTTCAAGCATTTAGTTTCCGTAGACGTTCGTGGTTGTTCGTCGTTGTACACCGGAAATTAGGCGATTTGTGCAGGTGGATGTATAGGTTTTGCTCTAGACCACCTTGAGTGGTCTACCCCGACCTTCACAAAAGCCTATAAGGTGTTGATAATGAACGCAAAAACGACGAAAACAACGACGCAACTGAGTGCGACAAGCGTAAGCAAGGCCCTGCGGGACGGGCACCCGGTCACGCTAAAGGATACGGGTTCCCTGTATCTGAAAGTGCTGGGCAAAAACAAAGGAACATGGATCTATCGGGGCCGATTGGCAGGCACTACCAAAATTGTCGAAGTCACCTGCGGGACTGCACCGGAGACAAGCCTTAGCGCCGCACGGCAACAAAGAGACAAGGTCCGCCTGCTTCTGAAGGATGGCGTCAATCCCAACGAGAAGAAAAAAGCGAAGCAAATTGAGGAGAAGGCCCAAACCGAATCTGATGCCAGAACCTTTGGCGTCGTAGCCGACGAGTATTTTCGCATGCGGGGCGACATGTCCCGCAAGGGGCTCCAAAGTGAACAGGGACGCGTCAAGAATCACATGGCAAGTATTAAGGACGTTCCTGTCGCCCGAATCGAACGTCTTGCGCATTTGAAGCCCGTCATAGACAAACTCGTACAGCGAGAAGAATTTGAGCAGGCAAGGCGAGTAGCGGGATTGATTGGCCGCATCATGAATTTTTCCGTAGACATGGGTTACATCAAATTCTCCCCAGCAGACCATCTTGTCAGATTGATTCCAAGACAAGCTCGGGGCACTCAACGACATCATGCGGCCTTGGTGACTGTGGAGACAGCTTCCAGTCTCTTTCAGCGTGTGTGGAGCTATTGTGAAAGTGGCAGAAGTAGCCCTTTTCTCACTGCGGCTTTGAAGCTGAGTTGTTACATGCCGCTTCGCAACGGCAACGTGATCGAGGCCCAGTGGGAGCAAATAGACTTTGAAAAGGGGCAGTGGCTCTTTCAGGAAACCAAGAACGGCCACGCCTACACTGTGCCGCTTACCCGGCAAATCAGGGCAATTCTGGACCACCTCAAAAGCTACCGCTACAACAAATGGTGCTTCCCAAGCGGCTCCAAAGTAGGGCACGTCTCCAACGGTGGCATGAGCAAGCTGCTGCGCATTGCTGGAGTGGCAAGAGAAGAGCATAGCCTGCATGGTTTTCGAAGCACATTCGAGACTCTGGCATTGGAATTCGGTCTTCCCAAGGCTTTGTGTGAGAGACTTCTCTTCCATGTTGCTGGTGGCAGCGTGGAGCAGGCCTACAACCGAGCTACATACGAATATGCTCTTTCTCTGGCTCTGCAGTGGTGGAACGACACTGTAGATGCCCTGCGTATGGGGGCTGCGGTGCCGGATTTGCCAAAACCCTTGCTTGAACGTTACAGATAAAGCCAACTCAAGGCTACGGCTAAGTGTGGACTCTTGGCCTAGGCAAGAGAGATATGCTCTCTTGCCTAGGCCTTTCTATTTTTAAAATACCATAAAAGTATGTGAATTACATTATAATAATAGATTATTAAACTTATAAATACAGTATTTTAATGTAATTTTAATCTATTTTTTAAAAATAACAAAAAATATTTTATTTAATTGTTTTTATTTTACGTACTAGAAAAATTTTTTAACAATAAATAATTTTTTAAAATTAGCATTAATACATCATTAAATTATGCAAATTATCTCAACCTATAAGGTGTCCTCTGTATGGAGAAAAAAATTTTTGTCGGCCGCAAACGTCGGAATGTGACGTTTGGCGTCGCGTAGTTGCTTTGAGTTACGTTGGGTTATTTTTAGTGCTTTTATGTGTGTTATCGGGGGACTAGGCAGGAAACGCCAGGCTGTGGTACACGCATCCTAAACAACAAGAACGCTATCGCCCCTAGCCCTCGAACCTAGGGACACGAACACAATAGGGGCCAGACAGCTCTAGCACAAATGTTTCACACACAAGGCACTTTAAGTGCCGCCATGAAGCCGCTAAAGGCTAGGAGTAAGTTATGAACAACAATAACACAATTTCCCCCCGTATTCGTCGCGACGAAGCTTGCCTTATCTTAGGTTGCTCCAAGACACACCTGTACGACCTGCACAACCGCCGCCTTCTTCTCAGACGGACTGAGGGCAAGCGTTTCACGTACTGGATTCGGTCAGAGGTCGAGGCCTTTGCCTTGGGCCAGAATCCATACGAGGGTACCAATGAGGCCAGCGCCTCCTAACCTTCGACTGTTGCCCAAGATATAGGGCAGATGCAGCGCAATACTGCCTTGTTCATTGGAAATTGAATAGTGACAAAGCGAACTGGCCCCCGTGGATACGGGGGGTGGTCTCAGAAGTACGGGGCATTTTCGACAGTAAAGCAACATGGCTTGTTCCTAAACATCTGTCGGCATCCTGCACATAGTTTTATATATTAAGCATTTATTTGTGGAGGACAAGATGATGAAAAATGTTGTATTCGCCTTTGCAACGACAAAGGAAGTCGCTGACAATATAGAAAAGACACTTATAGAGATGCCGCAGATGAATCGCTCTCGCCTTTGCGAATGTGCTCTTAAAGCGATTCTGGCTATCCCAGTAGCTGAGCTGAACAAAATGCGCCAGGAAAAGTCTCTGGACACAGCACTTACAGAGCTTGTGCATGCAGGGCGTAAGGAGCTGGGGTATGACTGCGAATAACGGACAAGAACCTCTGCCTGACAGCCTGCGAGACCTTCTTTGCGAGATTGAGCGAGAGTGTCCGGAACTGGACACGAAACCGCAGTCACTGCGCTGCGCAGTGACTGACAGGGGCATCCTGCCGAATCCAAGCGAGGGGCAGGACCTCCAGCAATGGATGTCCGCACTCACCCAAGCGTTTGGCACAGAAGACCTTACCGAGCTCAGCCAGACGCTCAGCTTCGCGCACCAGGTTCTGGGAAAGGATGAGCTCGCCCTCAACACCCTTGTCGCTGCGGTTGCCGAGCTCAAGCCCAAAGACCCGCTCGAACGTCGTCTGCTTGTTCAGGCTTTGCTCGTGCACCACAAGGCAGCGCAGGCGCTTGTTCGGGCATCCCAAACACGTTGGGATAGCGAGCGCGAAGTGCAGGAGAACCGCTCGATGAAGTTCATGCGGCTCTTCAGTCAGCAGATGGCAACCCTGCAAAAGTATCGCCGTAACGGTCAGCAGACTGTCGTCGTCAACCACGTGATTGCCGATCAGGCCATCGTGGCTGGCAGTGTGCAGACCCAAGGGAGGGGGGTATAGGTTTTTGACACGAACAACTACTCCTCACCGCAAGCTTGGCGGCGCGCCCAAAGGCAACAGGAACGCATGGAGGCGCGGCCTGCGGAGTGCCGAGTACGAGAGGCAAGTGCGAGAAGACTATGCCTTCTATCTGGCTTGCCGCAAGACTCTGAAGCAGATGGCCGACGCCAGCGCTAACTAACCTTCTTCTATCGCCCAAACTTTAGGGCAAGAGCAGCTCCGTGCTGCCATGGTTCATTGGCAATCGAATAGCACAAAAGGGACTTGAGGGTACCACCCTCAGAAAGCATGGCGGACGCTCACCGTCAGAACCACCGGGCTCGCACTTTCTATTGCGAGTGTCATCGACTGCTTCGAGCAATTGAGGCAGACCTGAAGAAGGACGCACCGCAATAGAAAGGCCTACGTCAGCCGGCAAGCAAAACGTAGGCCTAAGGCAAGGTAATCATACACAAACCTTTAACCGTCCCGAGGCGAGGAAGAGAAAAGGCTCGCCCTCGGATAAGGAGAAAAGAAGCTTATGAAAAACGGGTAATTCTGTCCAGAAAGTGGAAGTCGGAAACATCACCTACAGGGCGATGTTCGTGCCGACTAACGACAGACCTGCGGTAATTGGCTGTCAATTAAGGGGAATGCTCTGGACCAGTTGAAATATTCACTGGTCCAGGGGAAAACATAAACTGGTCCACTGTAACTATCAGTAATTACAGATAAAAACAGGTATTGGACCAGTTGGACCGCTTGGACCAGTCAAAAATAACAGGTTTCAAGTTGCGTGAGGTGCATCACGTACAAATCGCAGAAAATAAGGATAATTATTTGATATGACTAACAAAGATGACTGGAAAGTAGAATACTTCCCGCAATCGCAATGGCCTACCAGAGCAAGAGAGTTAGGCATCGCCCTTCCACAAGAGCTGAAGGATGAAGGACGCTGCGGCACTACCGGCAAAGAGACCGGTACTGATGTAAGTTATCATGTGAAGAACGAGGACGGAGTGGCTAAGCTGTTCCTCCAGAATTTCCGTGCATCAAGCGGAAACCCTAAGATTGTCCTGATTGATGCCAGCCAAGCACAGAAGAAAGAGGCTTCGAAGG
>CALVGM010000025.1 GCA_944327095.1 uncultured Desulfovibrio sp.
GACAAGGGCCGCGGCCCTGTGGCCACAGTGCTCATCCAGGAAGGAACCCTGCACCAGGGCGACAACTTCGTCTGTGGCACCTTCTCCGGCCGCGTGCGCGCGCTCCTGAACGATCAGGGCAAGAAGGTGCGCGAAGCTGGTCCCTCCATTCCCGTGGAAGTGCAGGGCTTTACCGGTGTGCCGGATGCAGGCGAGGTCTTTGCGGCCGTGGCAGACGAAAAGGTCGCACGCCGCATTGCCGACGCACGCGCCGTGCGCCAGCGCGAGAAGGAACTTGCCAGCGAAACCAAGGTGACCCTGGAGACCTTCCTGGCCTCCACCGCAGGCGAGGAAAAGAAGACCCTCAACCTGGTCATCAAGGCGGACGTGCAGGGCTCTCTCGAGGCCGTGCAGGACGCCATGCGCAAGGCCGGTACGGACAAGGTCTCGGTCAACGTTGTCCACGGGTCAACGGGCGCCATTTCCGAGTCGGACATCATGCTCGCCTCCGCGTCCCAGGCCATCATTATCGGTTTCAATGTCCGTCCCACAGCCCGCATCAAGGATATTGCCGCCCACGAGAACGTGGACATCCGCTTCTACGACATCATCTACAAGCTGGTGGACGATGTGAAAAGCGCCATGGCGGGCCTTCTGGCCCCTGTGGAAAAGGAAGTCTACCTTGGCCAGGCAGAAGTGCGTCGTACCTTTACCCTGCCCAAGGTGGGAACCATCGCCGGTTCCTATGTCACGGACGGCAAGCTCGCGCGCAATGCCCAGGTTCGCCTCCTGCGTGACGGCGTTGTGGTCTACACAGGCCGCATCAGCTCCCTCAAGCGCTTCAAGGACGACGCCAAGGAAGTGCTGCGCGGCACAGAGTGCGGCGTTGGCCTCGACAAGTTCAACGATATCAAGGACGGCGACATCATCGAAGCCTTCGAGACCGTGCAGGAAGCGGCAACCCTCTAGGGTTCCCCTCCTTTTCGCACCCATTCCGTATCCATCCTGCTGCAGCGCGGGGAAGGGCACAGGCCCTTCCCCCCTGCCTTTTCTTCACCATGCTGATAGGGCATCTCACTGTCGAATTTTCCCTGGACGGCAACGACAACCTCAAGGGCAAGCGACGCGTGGCCAACAGCCTCAAGCAGAAGACCCGCAACCGCTTCAATGTGGCCGTAGCCGAGGACGGAACGGAAAACAGCCTGACCAGGCTGCGCCTTTCCGTCATATCGCTTTCCAATTCCGAGCGGCACCTGCGCAGTCGCATGGACAAGTGCCTGCTCATGATGGAGGCCGTAGCTGGAGAAAAACTCGTTGACTCAAGCTTTGAAATCTATGCTGCTGACTGATCTGGCCTTTCCGTCCGCCTGGCAAAACCAGGCTGCCCGCGCCGCCCAGGCCCTGCTCGATCACGACTCCTACCTGGTCGCGGCCCACGTGCGCCTTGACGGCGACGCGCTGAGCTCCCTCCTGGCCATGGCGCTCTTTCTGGAACAGAAGAACAAGCGTTTTGCCCTCTTTGCGCCCTTTGGCCTGCCGGACAACTACGACTTTGTCTCCCTTCCCGTGCCCGTGTACAGGACGCTTTCGGCCCTTCCCTTCGAGCCAAGAACCCTGGTGGCCCTGGATTGCGGCGTTCGGGGGCGTCTTGGAGAGGAACTCTCCCGGATCATGGACGATCTGTCCTGCATCAATATCGATCACCACCCGGGCCCGGGCATGGGCACCATAACAAGCTTTATCGCGCCAGAGGCGGCCTCCACCACGCAGCTTCTGGCAAGCGTGCTGCGCGCAGCAAACGCAAGCTTTACGCCGGATGTGGCAAACGCCCTGGCCCTTGGCCTTGTCACGGACACGGGCGGCTTTCGCCACGCCAACGCCACGCCCGAGGTCTTTGCCCTGGCAGCCTTTCTCGAAAGTCGGGGGGCTTGCGTGCACAAGCTGCGCGAACGCCTCGAAAAGAACTGGACAGTGGGCCGCCTCAAGCTGTGGGGCTACATGTCCGAAAGGGTGGAACTCGAGCAGGATGGCAGGCTTGCCATGTGCGCCCTTCCTCTCGACTGCCTGGAAAAATATGGCTGCAAGAGCGAGGACACCGAAGGTTTTGTGGAACACATGCGCGAAGTGCGTTCCGTCATGGTCTCCTGCTTTGTGCGCGAGCAAAACCTGGACGTGTGCAAGTTCAGCCTGCGCTCCGTGGAGGACGTGGACGTGAACGCCATTGCCACATCTCTTGGCGGGGGCGGGCATCGCAACGCTGCCGGAGGCACTCTTGTCATGTCCCTGGACAGGGCCAGGGAACTTTTGCGGCGCAGCATCTGCCAGAGTCTCGGCTGGTCTGCAAAATCCTGAAAATTTTTGCGCAAAAAGGGCAAAAAAGGCGGCTCGCAGGGGCCGCAGCTTTTGACTTTTGGAGAAAATGCCCCTATAGGTCTTCCCCTATGCCATCTTCTACCCAGACCATGCAAATTCCTGCGCAACAGCACGGCGTGCTTGTGCTCAACAAGCCTTCGGGACCCACGTCCAATCGCTGTCTTTCTGCGCTCAAGCGCCTTGGCCAGAAGAAGATCGGACATGCCGGTACCCTGGATCCCATGGCGGAGGGTGTGCTGCTCCTGCTTCTCGGCACAGCCACCAGAATCTCCAACTACCTGCTTGAGGCCGGATGCAAGGTCTACAGCGCCACGGCGCGCCTTGGCCTCGAAACAGATACCTGGGATGCAGAGGGAAAAACCGTTGCCGAAAAGGCCTGGCAGGATGTGCGCGCAGAAGACGTTGTGTCCGCCATATCCGCCTTCGAGGGCGAGATCGAGCAGGTCGTGCCCCCCTATTCGGCAGCCAAGAGCAATGGCCAGCCCCTGTACAGGCTGGCCAGGGCAGGCAAGGAAGTGCCTGTCAAGCTCAAGAAGGTACACATATTTCGTGCGGAAGTCCTTTCACTGGAACTTCCCCTTGTCCATTTCCGTGTCACGTGCAGTTCCGGCACATACATACGATCCCTGGCCCACAGCTTGGGGATGCGAGTTGGGTGCGGAGCAACACTGACAAGACTGACACGGGAATACAGCCACCCCTTTGGCCTCAACCAGTCCGTGACGCTGGACGAGCTGAATGCGGATCCCCAAAGCCTGTGCCGGCACGTGCACTCCATCGAGGAAGCCCTGCCGGACTGGCCCGTGCTGACTGTCAGCGCGGAGCTTGCGGCCAGGATTCGCAACGGCATGCCCGTTCCCTGTCCCGCGGAGCTTTGCAGCGCGCAAAACGTGCTCCTGAAGGACCGTGACGGTGCCCTGGCCCTTGCCAGGGTAACGGAAGGCAACAGACTGACGGTAGCCAGAGGGCTGTGGTCCTAGCAACCATTAAGATACCAGGAGAAACTGCTGTGGTAATGGATCCTACTTTCAAGAAGTCGGTTATTGACGCTCATGCCAAACACGAAGGCGACACCGGTTCGCCGGAAGTCCAGGTTGCCCTTCTGACTGCCCGCATCGAGGGTCTGACCGCCCACTTCAAGGTCCACAAGAAGGACTTCCACTCCCGTACAGGTCTGCTGAAGATGGTCGGCCGTCGCCGCAACATCCTCAACTACCTGAAGAAGAAGGACATTCAGCGCTACCGTGCCCTTATCGAAAAGCTCGGACTGCGCAAGTAACTGCTTTTCAACAAGGGGCCCTCGCTAGTCTGGGGCCCCTTTTGTCTTGTTTGAGACAGACCTGAACTCCGCAGGATCATCAGGGGTATCCGGGAAAATCGGGAATGGCTGAAGAGAGAGCTCTTCTCTCCTTTCCCGGAGTCCCCCTGCAAATACCCAATGGGCTCAGGACTTGTCCCAGACAGGTTCATTTACATGGAGGACTGGCCCCACAGGGGCCTTTGAAGCATGACAAACGATATCTTCAATCCTGTCCGCGTGACTGCCAACCTCTTTGGCAAGGACTACATCTTCGAGACCGGCCGCATTGCCAACCAGGCCGACGGTGCCGTGTGGGTGCAGTGCGGTGGCACTGTGGTCCTTGTGAACGTCTGCTCCCAGACTCTGGAAGTGAGCAAGGGCTTCTTCCCGCTTACCGTGGAATACTCCGAGCGCATGTACGCAGCTGGCCGCATTCACGGCAACTTCTTCCGCCGAGAGATTGGCCGTCCCTCCGAGCACGAGACCCTGGTTTCACGCCTTATCGACCGTCCCATCCGTCCTCTCTTCCCCAAGGGACTGATGCAGGACGTGCAGGTCCTGGCCACAGTGCTTTCCGCAGACCAGGAAAACGATCCCGACATTCTGGCCATGAGCGGCGCCTCCGCTGCCCTGCACCTTTCCTCCCTGCCCTTTGACGGCCCTGTGGTGGGCGCCCGCGTGGGCCGCATCGACGGCAAGTTCGTGCTCAACCCCACCTTCGAGGAGAGGAAGAAGAGCGACGTGGACCTTGTGTTCGCGGCTTCCGCCACTGCCCTGACCATGGTCGAGGGCGAGGCCCGCTTTGTGCCCGAGGACATTCTCATCGACGCCCTCGAGTGGGGACGCGTCGAGGTGCAACCCCTCATCAAGGCCCAGGAAGAGCTGCGCGCCAAGGCAGGCAAGGAAAAGATGCCCTTCACGCCCCACGAGGACGATCCCGTGCTTGTGGCACGCGTTGCGGAGCTGTGCACAAAGGCCGGCATGGAAAAGGCCATGGTCATCCCCGAGAAGCTTGCGCGCAAGGAGGCCCGCAAGGCTGTCAAGGACGCCGTGATGGCCGAGCTTGTGGTTGATCCCGCCTGGGCCGAGAAGCCCGAAGCCCTGGCCGAGGTGCCGGACCTCATCGCTGCCAACGAAAAGGCCTTTGTGCGCAAGCGCATCGTGACCGAAGGCCTGCGCATCGACGGCCGCGACACCAAGACCGTGCGCCCCATACAGATTCAGGCTGGCGTTCTGCCCCGCACTCACGGCTCAGCCATTTTCCGTCGCGGCGAAACCAAGAGCCTTGCCGTGACAACCCTGGGCTCCACCACGGACGAACTGCGCACCGACGGCCTTGGCGGCGATGTCACCAAGTCCTTCATGCTGCACTACAACTTCCCGCCCTTCTCTGTTGGCGAAGTGAAGCCCGTGCGTCTCTCCCGCCGCGAAGTGGGCCACGGCGCCCTGGCCGAAAAGTCCCTGCGCCCTGTCCTGCCCCAGGACGATTCCTTCCCCTTCACCATCCGCGTGGTCTCGGAAACAATGGAGTCCAACGGCTCCTCATCCATGGCCGCGGTGTGCGGCGGCTGCCTGTCCCTCATGGACGCAGGCGTGCCGATTTCCGCTCCTGTGGCCGGTGTGGCCATGGGCCTCATCAAGGAAGGCGATCAGTTCATCATTCTCACCGACATCCTTGGTGACGAAGACGCCATGGGCGACATGGACTTCAAGGTGGCCGGCACTGCCGAAGGCGTGACCGGCATACAGATGGACATCAAGGTGGAGGGCCTGTCCACGGACATCATGCGCGCAGCCATGCGCCAGGCTCACGAGGGTCGCATGCATATCCTCGGCGAAATGGCCAAGGTTTTGCCAGCTCCGCGCGCGTCCATCTCGCCCTATGCCCCCCAGCACAAGGAAATCTTTGTCAATCCCGACATCATCCGCCTCATCATTGGCCCTGGCGGCAAGAACATCAAGGCCATCACCACTGCCACCGGCGCTTCCGTGGACATTGACGACAGCGGCAAGGTCTCCATCTTTGCACCCTCTTCCGAGTCCATGCAGCGCGCCTGCGAAATGATCTCCTACTACGACCAGCACGCCGAGGTGGGCAAGAACTACGTGGGCAAGGTGAAGAAGCTGCTGGAAATCGGCTGCATTGTGGAAATCCTGCCCAATGTGGAGGCCCTGGTGCACATTTCCCAGCTCGACATCAACCGCGTCCCCCAGGTGGCCGGCTTTGTGTCCCTGGGCGAGGAAATGAAGGTCAAGGTCATCGAAATCAACGGCGATCGCATTCGCGCCAGCCGCAAGGCCGTTCTTCTGGAAGAGCAGGGACATCCCTGGAATCCGGAGGAGACAGCCCGTCCTGCCCGCAGCTCGGAAGGACGTGGCGGCAAGCCCAGAAGCGGCGGTCCCCGCGGCGGACACCGCGACAGGCACTAGATAGGAATATAGGTCCCTGGCAGGGTTCGCCCTGCCGGGCCTGCGGGCCATGCCCGCAAGCTTGAAGGAGTTCTCATGGCCAAGAATACGAACGAGGCTGCACAGACTGAACAGCCTGCACAGACTGACGCTCCGGTTCAGGGCATACAGGACGAGGCAGCCGGAGACGCTCCGGGTGCGCACGTGCCTACGGCCGAGGAAGTTCGGGACAGGCTGACTGGCAGGAACAGGATGCACTTCGAGGGCCTTGGCATGCCCTGGGCAGTCCTGCTTGGCGCCAATCCCGCAAATCTCATGTCCCAGGTTGTGGCGACAGTGCTCAATGCCGGCGGCACCCGCCCCTCCTGGCGCTGGCAGACAAAGGACAGCGAGAACAGGGTCACAGACTATGTTCTCATGGCCTGGCCCAAGGAGGAGCCCGTGCGGGCAGCTGTGCTGGTCGCGGGTCCAGAGGGCGACAAGATGCATCCTGTGGACGCCTTTCCGCTCCTGCAGGGTCTGCCCAACGATCTGACCGTGGCCGAGGTGCACCCCTGGAAGGAAGGACGCGGCGCTAATGTGGCCGCCAAGGTGGACGAGGACCACAATCCCATGTGGTTCTACGATCCGCTCTACGAGCGCGATCACAACGATCTGACCGAAGGTGTCCTGCAGACCTTCCTGGTGGCCGGCCTGGCCTTCAGCGTGCGCAAGGCACTGCTGGACGAGCTGACCATCACACAGGGCCCCTACTACGAAAGCCATGCCAGCAAATGGCTTGAGGAGCATCCCGGAGCGGGTCGCCTTGACGTGCCTCCTCTGAAGATCCCCATGGCAGGGCGTCATCTCATCTTCCCGGGACGCAGCTTTGGCGAATACGAACTGCGCGCCAGAATACTGCAGGTGGAGGAACACAAGCTCGACAAGATGCCTGTAAAGATCCTCTATCTGGAGTTCCCCTTCGAGGAACACAAGCCTTTGCTCTTGCCTGTCTACGCACCCAAGAGCGTGCTCAAGGACTACGAGCCTGCGGCAGGCGACGAAATCGACGCCTATGTGTGGCTGCAGGGCCGCATCATAGACATGGAAGATTCGTCCCAGGCCATGCCTGCAGACCTGGAAAGGGACATGCCCCATCCTGCCCCGGTTCCGCAGCAGGAACAGTAGCCCTTTCCCGACCAAAAAAAAAATCAAGGCCTTTTCCCAGGGCAGATGTCTTGGGAAAAGGCCTTTTTGTCGGAAAAATTGTCCTGCGGGCGCAAGGTTGGCTAGACGTCGGCCTCAGCCTTGAGAGCCTCGGCCTGGGCAGCCTGGGAAAGGGCTTCGAGCAGGGGATCGAGTTCGCCTTCCATGATGCGGTCAAGGCTGTACAGGGTCAGGTTGATGCGATGATCCGTGCAGCGCCCCTGGGGGAAGTTGTAGGTACGAATGCGCTCGGAACGGTCGCCGGAACCCACCTGGGCGCGCCTGTCCGCTGCCTGCTCGCTGCTCTGGCGCTCCTGCTCGAGCGCGAGCAGCCTGGAGGCCAGCACCTTCATGGCGCGAGCCTTGTTCTTGTGCTGGCTGCGTTCGTCCTGGCAGGTCACCACAAGGCCGGTGGGAATGTGCGTGATGCGCACTGCGGACTCGGTCTTGTTCACGTGCTGGCCGCCTGCTCCGGAAGCCCTGTACACATCGATTTTGAGATCTTCTGGGCGGATGTCCACGTCCACATCCTCGGCTTCGGGCATGACAGCCACTGTGGCCGCAGACGTGTGGATGCGCCCCTGGGTCTCGGTGACAGGCACGCGCTGCACGCGATGCGCCCCGGCTTCGTACTTCAGGTGGCTGTACACCTTGTCGCCGGAAATGAGGCAGATGATTTCCTTGTAGCCGCCAGCTTCCGTGGGCGACTCGCTCATGATTTCCACCTTCCAGCCCTTGAGTTCGGCGTAGCGGGAGTACATGCGGAACAAATCCGCTGCGAAGAGGGCCGCTTCCTCGCCACCTGTTCCAGCGCGAATTTCAAGAATGGTGTTCTTTTCGTCCAGGGGATCCTTGGGTATGAGCTGCACCTTGAGCTGATATTCTATGCCGGGGAGCTTTTCCTCGAGTTCGTGCAGTTCTTCCTGCGCCATGGCCTTGATATCCGGATCCGGATCATGAAGCAGCTGGCGGTTTTCCTCAATCTGTGTCTTTACGGAACGGTACTTGCGGAAGAGCTCGACCACGTCCTTCAAATCGGCGTGGGCCTTGCTCAACTTGCGAAACTGGTCCTGATCCGTATAGACATTCGGATCGGCAAGGGCCTTTTCCAGTTCCTCGTATTTTTTTTCCAGACCTTCAAGTTTGGCAAACATGTGTCTCCTCCCACATCGTCCCCTGGTGCGGGACAGGCAAAAAAGCCCGCGATTGTCTCGTGGGCCTTTTTTGTGTGCACAATACTGGTGTTTTCCTTTTGGCGCGCACGCACTGCAAAAGACACTAGAGGCGCGTGTAGGGTACTGTCCTTACCTCATAGGGGCTGTTGTCGCCCAGTGCCTCCTTGAGGGCTACCAGGGCCACTTCAAGATGTTCTCTCTCGGGCTCGGCTGTGGTGAGTTTCTGCAGGAGAAGGCCTGGCAGGCGCAGGCAGAGAGCGCATTTCCCGTCCTTCATGCGAGCCGTGGCCCTGATGAGCTCATAGGACAGGCTGGCAATGGGGGCAATGAGAAGCAGCTTGAACAGCAGTGTTCCCCCGTGCCTGACAAGCTCGCTTTCGGGAGTCCAGAAATGCAGCAGCAGGGGGACAAGGAGAGCGTGGCTCAGGACAGAGACGCAGACCACAAAGAGCAGGAAGGTTGTGCCGCAGCGCGGGTGCAGGCGACTTTGTGCGGCTGCCAGCTCCACATCCACGGGTTTCCCGGTTTCAAAGGCATGAATGGTCTTGTGTTCCGCGCCGTGGAACTGAAAGACGCGCATGATTTCGGGAACGCACCGTATGGCCAGAATGTAGACCATCAGGATGAGCAGCTTGAACAGACCGTCCCAGAGCTGGAAGGACACGCCGCTCACGTCCCCGGAAATGCCGGCCATCGTCAAAAGCCAGGTCAGGCCATGGGGCAGGACCAGGGACAGGAGGAGAGCGAAGGCCACGGACACGACAAGTGTCACTGCCAGATGCCACCCCTCCATGGGCTTGCCGTCATCCTCGCCCTGCAGCTGGGCCGAACGGTTCAGGGTCTTGATACCGTTGACCAGCGTTTCCACCAGGACAGGAAAGCCGCGCAGAAAACGCGTTGTGCGAATTCGTTCGGACAAAAAGGAAGACCACAGCCTCCGCTCCCCGACGATTTCGCTTTTCAGCCTTGCGCCGAGGCCGTAGGCTGCGCCATTACGCATCATAACGCCCTCCAGCACAGCCTGACCGCCCACAAGGGGCATGTCATCTGCAGCAAGGAGGGCGCTTAGACAAAAAAGGCTACTTTTTTTCAAACTTGGCGTACTTCTTGCGGAAGCGGTCGATGCGGCCGGCAGTGTCAAGGAAGCGCTGCTTGCCAGTGAAAAAGGGATGGCAGGCAGAGCAGACTTCGACATGCACCTGTTCGCCCTTGGTGGAAAGGACCTGCTCGCTGTTGCCGCAGGCACAAGTGATTGTGGCCTTGTAGACTTTGGGCTGAATATCTTTTTTCATCATAACCTCGAGAAATGTTTATGCAAAATACCAGATGGGCCGTCAGACGCAGGACCTGCAGGGAATCGGGTTCCCGTACCATGGCC
>CALVGM010000026.1 GCA_944327095.1 uncultured Desulfovibrio sp.
TGCTATGACAAACCACTGGATAGATATCAAGAACGCGAACTGTGTGCTGATCATGGGCAGCAACTGTGCTGAACACCATCCCGTGTCCTTCAAGTGGGTTATGGCCGCAAAGGACAACGGTGCCACACTCATTCACGTTGACCCCAAGTTCTCCCGTACTTCCGCCCGCTGCGATTTCCACGTTCCCCTGCGTTCCGGATCGGACGTGGCCTTCCTGGGTGGCATGATCAACTACATCATCGAGAACAAGCTCTACCTTGAGGAGTATGTCCATCTCTACACCAACGCGGACTTCGTGGTTGGCAAGGACTACTACTTCAAGGACGGCGTCTTCTCTGGCCTCGACCCCGAAAAGCGCCGCTACGACGCAAGCACCTGGGCCTTCGAGAAGGACGCAAGCGGTGACATTGTCACGGATCCCGAGTGGAAGAATCCCCGTTGTGTCTTCAATCTCATGAAGGAACACTACTCGCGCTACACTCTGGACAACGTCTCCTCGGTAACCGGTGTTTCCAAGGAGAACATCCTGCGCGTCTACAAGGCCTTTACAGTCACGGGCAAGCCCGACAAGGCAGGTACCATCATGTACGCCCTTGGCTGGACGCAGCATACCAATGGCGTGCAGATCATCCGCTGTTCCACCATGGTACAGCTGCTTCTCGGCAACATCGGCGTTGCCGGCGGCGGCATCAACGCCCTGCGCGGCGAGCCCAATGTGCAGGGTTCCACCGACCAGGCACTCCTCTACGACAGCCTTCCCGGCTACATTGGCATGCCCCGTGCCAACCAGCACACCCTTGAACAGTACCTCAAGGCCAACACGCCGACCACCAAGTTCAAGAAGAGCATCAACTGGAAGAGCAATACGCCCAAGTACATGGTCAGCCTTCTCAAGGCCTGGTTTGGCGAAGCGGCCACCAAGGACAACGAGTTTGGCTACCAGTGGCTGCCCAAGCTCGAGCCCTTCGGCGACTACTCCTACTATACGGTGATCGACAACGCCCTGCACGACAAGATGCGCGGCGGCTTTGTCGTGGGCGTGAATCCCTGTCAGAGCTTTGCCGACAGCCACAAGGTCCGCAACGCCATGGACCACCTGGACTGGCTGGTCTGTGGCGAAATCCACAATTCGGAAACCTCCGACAACTGGCACAGGCCCGGCGTGGATCCCTCCAAGATCAAGACCGAGGTCTTCCTGCTTCCCTCTGCCCAGCGCATCGAGAAGGAAGGTTCCATTGCCAACAGCGGCCGCTGGATCCAGTGGTTCGACAAGGCCGTGGAGCCAGCCGGCGAGGCCCGCAACTTCGGCGATATGCTCGTGCCGCTTCTGAACAGGATTCGCGATCTGTACAAGGCCGAAGGCGGCGCCAACCCCGCTCCCCTGCTCAACACCATCTGGCCCAAGACCTACGTGCCCGAAGAGTGGACCAAGCGTCTCAACGGCTACTTCTGGGAAGACACCAAGATTGGCAACAAGCTCTACCGCAAGGGCCAGCTTGTGCCTGCCTTTGCCAACCTCAAGGCCGACGGCACCACCTCTTCGCTGAACTGGATCTACACGGCCAGCTACACGGAAGAGGACGGCAACAAGTCCAAGCGCCGCAGCACAAAGCAGACACCCATGCAGGCCCGCCTGGGCCTCTACCCCAACTGGTCCTGGTGTTGGCCCATGAACAGGCGCATCCTCTACAACCGCGCCTCTGTGGACGCCACGGGCAAGCCCTGGAACCCGAACCTGCCCGTGGTCGTCTGGACAGGCAAGGACTGGGTCGGCGATATCCCGGATGGCGGCGGAGCCCCTGCCGGCTATGAAAACGGCAAGCTGCCCTTCATCATGAACGCGGACGGCGTAGCCCAGTTCTTTGGCCCGGGTCGCGCGGACGGTCCCTTCCCCGAGCACTACGAGCCCGTGGAAACACCGCTCACAAGCCACCCCTTCTCCAAGCAGCTTTCCAGCCCTGTCTACAAGTTCTTCAAGGAAGACGTGGCAAGGTTTGCAAAGCCCGGAGATCCCAGGTTCCCCATTGTCCTGACAACCTACAGCATGACCGAGCACTGGTGTGGTGGCGGCGAAACCCGCAACACCCCGGCCCTGCTCGAGTGCGAGCCCCAGCTCTATGTGGAAATGAGCCACGAGCTGGCAAAGGAAAAGGGCATCAAGAACGGCGACGGCGTCCTTCTGGAAAGCGCCAGGGGTACCTGCGAGGCCATTGCCATGGTGACAGTGCGCCTGCGTCCCTTCACGATCCAGGGCAAGACCGTCCACCTTGTGGGCATGCCCTTTGCATTTGGCTGGTTCACGCCCGAATGTGGCGACGCCACAAACAGGCTGACCATCAGCGTCTTTGATCCCAATACTTCCATTCAGGAGTGCAAGGCCTGCCTTGTCAACATTCGCAAGCTCGATAAACTGACTGAAATCGGATAGTTTCCAGGGCGCCGGGCCTGGCTTGCCATTCCCGGCGCCTCCCCAAAAGGAGCAGATATGCCAAAGAGCATTCTTATAGATACCACCAGGTGTACTGCGTGTCGGGGTTGTCAGCTTGCCTGCAAGGACTGGCACGGGCTCCCGGCAATCAAGACCAAGCAGAGGGGCTCTCACCAGAATCCCCCGGACCTGAACCCCTGCAACCTCAAGATCGTCCGTTTCCGCGAGCATCTTGACGACAAGGGCGTCGTGCACTGGAACTTCTTCCCGGATCAGTGCCGTCACTGTACCAACCCGCCCTGCAAGGACGTGGCCGACATGGTCGCTGAAGGCGCCATCATCCAGGACAAGAAGACAGGCGCTGTTCTTTTCACCGAAAAGACGGCACTCTTGAGCAAGGAAGACGCAGAGGCCATCCGCGAGGTCTGCCCCTACAACATCCCCCGCAGGGATGAGAAGACCGGCAGGCTGACCAAGTGCGACTTCTGCATCGACAGGATCAAGGCAGGCCTCGAGCCCATGTGCGTGAAGACCTGCCCTACGGGCTGCATGGTCTTCGGCGAGAGGGCAGAAATTCTCGAACTCGCCCAAAAGCGTCTGAGCATAGCCAAAAAGACCTTCCCCAAGGCCTTCCTGGCCGACTACCAGGACGTCAACGTCATCTATCTCCTGGCTGAGGAGAAGGAACACTATTACGAGTACGCAGCCTTCTAGCGTCCAGGCCCCATGGGCCCGGATATAGAAACTCATGGATAACAAAGGGGCCTGTTTGCAACAAACGGGTCCCTTTTTTCCTGTCCGGCACTATGGTACTCCTGTCTTTGCCCGGGGCTCCTGTCCCGGTACATCAACACAAACCGAGGTACTTTCATGGACGATGCCGCAAGACGTGTGCGCGAAACAGTGGCCAGGCAGCGCGAGGAAAAGCCCGTGCTTGGGGAACTGCTCGACAGCTTCGAGCCCCTGTGGATCGCAAGGGCGCAGGAACAGCAGCGCCTGGAAGAGGAATTTGCCAGGGAAGGCATTGCGCTTCCCCAAAGGGACGACAAGCTGTCCTCCGAAGGGATAAGCCTGCTCGCAGGTGCGGATCTGTCCGGGTTGTGGCCGCACATTGTCGCCTGCTTCAGACGCTACCAGCCCATTTTCGCGGACAATGACCGCCTTTTGCCGGGCAGGGCAGCAGTCGAGACCTTCTTTGCCAGTCAGGAAGACACGCCCCTTGCCCAGGATCTTGTGCGCGCCGTGATGGACGCGGACACAGAGCGTCTTGCCGCCCTTTCCGGACTCGAGGGGCTGGAGGCCGCAAGCCTTGTTGCGGCCAGCGAATTCTGCCTTTCCACAGTACTGCGCGCCCTCACTGTCAATCTGGCCTCTTCCGACGACGAGGAGACAAACCACTGGCCCCTGTGGACCCAGGGCTACTGCCCTGTCTGCGGCAGGCTGCCGGTCATGGACTGGCTCGGCAAGGGCTATGAGGACAAGAACAATCCCTTCCTCACCACAGGCGGCGGCAGAAAGTTTCTGCACTGCGGCCTGTGCGGCTCGGACTGGCGCTTCAGAAGAGCCATCTGCCCTGCCTGCGGCGCGGACAAGAAGGGGTGCATGGAAACCTTCTATGCCAGCACAAATCAGGCCGAGCACGTGTCCTGGTGTTCGGAATGCAAAAAGTACTGCGTGGGTCTTGACCTGCGCGGCATATCTCCTGTGCCGGATCTGGACATAATGGCCTTCTGCATGCTGCCTCTGGACATGCTGGCAGCCAAAAGGGACCTTGTCCCCATGTGCCGTACAAGCTGGAATCAGTTCTAGCCAGCCAGCCCGTCCCCTGCGCAGCCCTGCTCTTGCAAGTCTTGCGACATTTGTGCAACACCTTGCGAAGACACGCAGCATGCGTGTCTTCATTTCCCCAGGGCCCCGAGGGTCCAGACCGGAGCAGCCATGAGCGAAACAACACACATCCCGGACGTTGCAGGCACAACAGAGCCCATTGCCGATCAGAGCATCAGCGAGGAAAAAATCTCGGCTCTTGCCAATGCCATCAACTTTGACGACCCGGCCCTGACCATAAGCTACGGGTCCAAAACCATGAACGAGATTGCCAAGTTTGCCGACGATCTTCTTGGCAATGTGCGCGTGAAGGACGCAGGACCTGTGGGTGAATCGCTGCAGGAGCTCATGCTCAAGGTCAAGGACATTGATGTGAGCGAGATAGCGAGCCCCAAGAAGAGCGTTCTTTCCTCCATACCCCTTATCGGCAGCCTCTTTGGCTCTGTGGAAAAGACGCTCGCCCGCTTTGACACGCTGCTCGATCAGGTGGAAGGCATAAGCGCGCATATCGAGGACGCCATGCTAGGACTGCTCAAGGACATTCAGGTTCTCTAACAGCTCTAGGGCTACAACCAGGCCTTCTAC
>CALVGM010000027.1 GCA_944327095.1 uncultured Desulfovibrio sp.
AAGCACTATTTGAATCTCTGAGGTAGCTGCCACAGTTTGCAGCGCAAAGGCATTTTCAGAGAATTTGTCAATAGTACTAGTAAGTTGAGTTCTAAGCGAGCTGGAATTCTGTCTTCCAGCCCATCAAGCCAAATTGCCCCAAGGGCAGGGGGTGTTTGAGTTACCCACAGAAAGCCCCGAAGAGCCAAAAAAAAAGGAGGACGAGACAGTGTCTCTACCCTCCCTTTTCTCTATGGAGCGCTATTTTGCCCGAACCCTAGCCACGGGCCAGAAACTCGAAGCCCTCGTACCAGTAGAGATGGGCGCCAGGCGCCTTCCAGGAACCGTCCGGAAGGCCAGCCTTGCGGCACAGATTGCTCAGGTACTGGCCAAGATCCCAGCCCTGTTCCACCGGCACCTGGGGCAGGAAAACGCCGCTGCGGCCAGCGTACTGCAGGACAAGGCCGTGCCTGCCGATCTCGATTTTCTGCGGATCCGGGCAGGGGGAGAGCTTGTCGAGAATGGTGATTTCCACCCTGGTGTGCGGCCATTCGGCAGGTCGCAGGGGAGGGAAGCGGGGGTCTCTGAAGGCAGCGGCCTGGGCCATGTGCCAGGCGCAGAGCACAAGGGGTTCTGTGCCCACAATGGAACCTATGCAGCCCCGAAGCTGTCCCATGATGGTGAGCGTCACAAAGCAGCCAAGGTCCTGGACAAGGTTGGCGTTATAGTCCCCGGGGTTTGGGGGAAGCACAGCTTCGCCATGCAGGCGCTTTTCAATAACATCCACCACAATGCCGGCAAGGATTTGCTGTTCGGTCTTGTCAAAGGAAAAGGCAACTGCCATATGCCCTCCAATGTCCTGGCGGGAAGGCTGAGCCTTCCCCAGGGCTGAAGAAAGGAGAAGGGCGCCAGGATGATCCCGGCGCCCCGTGCGATTAGTGCTTTTGCACTGCTGTGAGCAGGTCGTTGACCGCGTCGCGCTTTTCCCAGGTGAATTCGGGAAGTTCGCGGCCAAAGTGCCCGTAGCAGGAAGTCTTGCTGTAGATGGGGCGCTTGAGGTCAAGGCGCTTGATGATGTGATAGGGGCGCAGGTTGAAAACCTGGCGCACGGCGTCGGTGAGGACGCTGTCCGGGTATTCGCTGGTGTTCTGGGAGGTGACAAGGATGCTCACAGGGTCGGCCACGCCGATGCTGTAGGCAATCTGCACCTCGCACACCTTGGCAAGGCCGGCAGCCACGATGTTCTTGGCAATGTAGCGGCCCATGTAGGCGCCGGACCTGTCCACCTTGGAGGGATCCTTGCCGGAGAAGGCGCCGCCACCGTGGTGGCCCGTGCCACCGTAGGTGTCCTGGATGATTTTGCGGCCAGTCAGACCGCAGTCGCCCATGGGGCCACCCACAACAAAGCGTCCGGTGGTATTGATGAAGATTTCGCAGTTCTTTTCGTCAAAGTAGCCGGAGGGCTCGAGCACGGGACGAATGACCTGGCTTTTCACGGCCTCGATGATGTCGTCCTGGGTAGCGTGGGCCTCGTGCTGGGTGGAGACCACCACATTGTTGATGCGGACCGGAACGCCGTCGTGGTATTCGAAGGAAACCTGGGTCTTGCCGTCGGGACGGAAGAAGTCCACGATGCCTTCCTTGCGGACCTTGGTCAGGCGCTGCGAGAGCTGATGGGCCCAGAAAATGGGAGCGGGCATGAGGGTGGGTGTCTCGTCGCAGGCGTAGCCAAACATCATGCCCTGGTCGCCAGCACCCTGATCTTCGGGATTTTCGCGCAGGACACCCTGGGCAATGTCCGGGGACTGATGATCAATGGTGGAGAGGACCGCGCAGGTCTGCCAGTCAAAACCCATGGCAGAGCTGTTGTAGCCCACATTCTTGATGGTCTCGCGGACAACGGTGGGCAGATCGGCGTAGCCCTTGGTGGAAATTTCACCGGCTATGATGGCCATGCCCGTGGTCACGAGGGTTTCGCAGGCCACGTGGGCATCGGGATCCTGGGCAAGGAGGGTATCGAGAACGGCGTCGGAAATCTGGTCGGCCACCTTGTCGGGGTGTCCTTCGGTCACAGATTCCGAGGTGAAGAAATAGGTTCCTTTGGTCTGCATGATTTCTCCTGGATGCTGCTGGAACATCTTGGGGCTGATTGCCTGTTTGTCCGGAAGGGCAGGAAGTTCTCTTATCTGAGCTGGATGTTGTCTATGAGACGGGCCTTGCCCATCCTGATGGCGCAGGCCATGGTCGCGGGTCCGCAGACATCCTCGATCTGCTCGAGGCTCGCGCTGTCTATGACCTGCAGGTAGTCAAGGCGACCAAGGGGCAGGGTGCTGGACCAGCGGCGCAGCACGGCTTCCCTGAGAACACTGGCCCGGGTTTCGCCGTGCTCGACCATGGTTTTGGCGTAGACAAGACCCTTGTAGATTTCCGGTGCCTGGGCGCGTTCCTCTTCGGTCAGGTAGACATTGCGCGAGGAAAGGGCCAGGCCGTCCTCAGCACGGACAATGGGAACGCCCACTATGGTGACGGGGATGAAGAGATCGCGCACCATGCGGCGGATGATGGCCTGCTGCTGCCAGTCCTTGTTGCCGAACAGGGCGTAGTCGGCCTGGCTGAGCATGAAGAGCTTGCTGCACACAGTGCACACGCCGCGGAAGTGTATGGGGCGCGAGACACCGCACAGAAGCTGTCCCATTTCGGGGACTTCCACCCATGTGCCTGCGTCCGGGGCATAGAGCTCGGAGGGCGTGGGCGCAAAGAGCGCGTCCGCGCCATGTTTCCTGGCTATGGCAGTGTCGCGCTCCATATCCCTGGGATAGGACTGGTAGTCTTCGTTGGGGCCAAATTGCGTGGGATTGACAAAAAGGCTGACCACGACCCTGTCTGCCAGGGTGCGTGCCTTGTCCATGAGAGCCATGTGGCCTTCATGATAGTAGCCCATGGTGGGCACAAGAGCTATGGTCTTGCCTTCTCTGTGCCAGCTGCGGCAGCAGTCGGCGAGAGCGTTTGCTGTAGAAAGTATTTGCATATCCATATATCAAGTTATTGTGATATGGTGATAGACAGGAACTCACTTATACCTTATGCTGGCTCTGGCTGTAAAGCATTGCCCTGGGGCAGGGGAGCGCTTGCTTCCCGCGCAGGCAGGCAGTTTTTTGGCGTGTCTACAGTCTGTTGGACTGTCCGTACGGTTTTTTTCACCCGCATGGGAGAGTTTTTGGCTAGGCCCGGTCCTGCTTTCGGGCAGGGACTCCTGGAAAGGGACAAGCCCTTTTTTTCGATGCGCCTGGGAGCCGCCTTGCCGGCCGCCTTCCTGCCTGTCTTTGATCCTGCCAGGGCATTGCGTTTGCGGACAAATCCACAAGACAATCCTTAGGGCAGCTTGCCTGCGGGAAGCGGAGAAGATATGGCAGCTATGGAAGAGAGGGCAGGAGAAGAACTTGCGGTGTACTGCAAGTCTCTTGGCTGTCCCAAGAACAGGGTGGACACGGAAAAATTTATAGGCCAGCTTGGCTCGAGGGTCAGGCTGACAGACAATCCGGGCGAGGCTCATCTTGTCTTTGTGAACACCTGCGGCTTCATAGAGCCGGCAGTCAGGGAGTCCGTGCGCACCATCCTGGATCTTGCCGGGGAGAAGAACAGGGCACTTTTGTGTGTCGCTGGCTGTCTGGTCGGGCGTTACGGCACAGATAGCCTTGCCTCTGGCTTGCCCGAGGTGGATCTGTGGCTTGAGCCTGCCCAAAGAGAGCAGTGGGGCGAGATGGTCCTGGCCGCCCTTGGCAGGGACAGCTCGGTTTGCGCAGGACGCCTTGTGTCCACGCCTCCCTCCTACGCCTACCTCAAGGTTGCCGAGGGCTGCAGGCATCGCTGCGCCTTCTGTACCATTCCCTCCATACGCGGGCCCCTGCACTCCGCGCCCATGGAGGAACTTCTGGCCGAGGCGCGCACCCTGGCTTGCCGGGGCACAAGGGAGCTTGTGCTCATTGCCCAGGATCTCAGCGACTATGCCCACGACCTTGGGGGAGACGCAAACGCCTTTCCCGAACTCTTGCGCAGGCTCGGGGACATCGACGGCATAGCCTGGCTGCGCATGCTCTATCTCTACCCAAGGGGTATCACCAGGGAACTCTTGCAGGCCGTGCGGGACATAAAGCCCCTGCTGCCCTATTTCGACATCCCCCTGCAGCACAGCCACCCGGACATCCTGCGCAGCATGGGACGACCCTTTGCCGTAGAGCCGGAGCGCGTGCTTGAGAGCATACGCGAGGTCCTGCCCGAGGCAGCCCTGCGGACCACGTTCATTGTGGGGTACCCCGGAGAAACGGACGAGCACTTCCGGCATTTGTACGATTTTGTCGAGCGCATGCGCTTTACCCAGCTTGGGGTCTTCACCTTCTGGCCAGAGGAGGGCACAGTGGCGGCCTCCCTGCCCAACCAGGTGGAGGACAGCGTGAAGGAGGAGCGCAGGGCGCAGATTATGGAACTGCAGCAGGAGATCAGCAGGGAAAGGCTCGAGGCCGAAGTGGGCAGTGTGCAGGACGTGCTTGTGGACAGCGTCAATCCCGAGTGGCCAGGCCTGCACAACGGGCGCGTCTGGTTTCAGGCTCCGGACGTGGATGGCATATGCTACGTCAGCGGCCCGGGCACAATGCCTGGCGCCATGGTGCAGGCAGACATAGTGGAATGTGGTGATTACGATTTAACCGCCCTTGCCAGAGAAGGGTAATAACTGCCCCCCCCCCCCCCTCTGGGGGGGGGGGGCCAAAGGGGGGTAATTCTTGAGCGCAAAAGGAGCACACCAAGGAACCGACCTAAACAAAGGAGGTTCCAAAATGCTGGACAAGTACCAGGTCAACCAGGTCAAGGCTCTGTTGAGCGAAGGCCGCGGAATCAAGGCAG
>CALVGM010000028.1 GCA_944327095.1 uncultured Desulfovibrio sp.
TTCAACGCCTTTCGCCGCCGGGAGATCCTCTCCCGATTGCTTGAGTGTGGTAGGAACGAGCAGACTTGAACTGCTGACCTCTTCCGTGTCAAGGAAGCGCTCTAGCCACCTGAGCTACGCTCCTGTCCTTAAAGGCAGGAGTCTTTGTATAGATTCCCTGCCCTTCCGTCAAGCATTTTTTTGGCAATCATGTAAAATTTTCTGCTACAGGGAAATGTTTTGGGCCAGCCAGGCTGCGAAATCCGTTCTGGCCCTCTGCGCGTACCACTCCTTGCGTTCCTTTTTGGCAATGCGAAAGCCCGGTTCGGGCATGAGCCCGAAGTGGGCGTTGCTGGGCTGGAATTTCTTCTGCTCTGTCCTCAGATGCCCGAGCAGGGCGCCAAGAGCTGTGGTGACAGGGGGAAGGTCGAGGGTGTTGCCCGTGATTTTGGCAAGGAGAACCCGGGCAATCCAGTGCCCGTGGGCTGCGGATTCCACGTAGCCTTCCACACCGGAGAGCTGGCCTGCGACATAGATACTGGGGCGTGCGCGCAGCGAGCCATCCTGGGCGAGGACCCTGGGCGCGTTGACATAGGTGTTGCGGTGCATGCTGCCAAAGCGTACGAACTCGGCCTTTTCCATGCCCGGTATGAGCCGAAAGACGCGGGCCTGCTCGGCGTAGGTGAGCTTGGTCTGGCAGCCCACAAGGTTGTAGGTTGTGGCGTTGAGGCTTTCTGCGCGCAGCTGCAAAAGGGCCCAGGGGCGCCTGCCTGTCCTGGGATCCGTAAAGCCCACCGGCTTCATGGGGCCAAAGACCAGGGTCTTGGGGCCGCGTTCGGCCAGAGCCTCGATGGGCATGCAGCCCTCGAAGTGCTTTTCGAAATCCCTTGCGTGCACCTTCTCGGCAGCGCAAAGGGCCTCGTAGAAGACATTGTACTCGTCCCGTGTCATGGGGCAGTTGAGATAGTCCCCTTCGTCCGCTGCCTCTCCCTGTTCGTCTCCGTAGCGCGATCCCCTGAACACAATGCTGTGGTCGAGGCTGTTGCCCCAGACTATGGGCGCTATGGCATCATAAAAATAGCAGTGCTCCATGCCGATGGCGCTGGCTAGGCTTTGCGAGAGGCTTTCCGTGGCAAGGGGACCGGCTGCCAGGACAATGAATCTGTACGGTGCAAGGCGTTCGTCTTCCAGGGAGGAAATGGTTGCCTGGACAAGGTTGATATGGGGATTTTGCAGCACATCTTCGGTAATGCGCGAGGAGAAGAGCTCCCTGTCCACGGCAAGGGCCTTGCCAGCCGGCACGCGGCAGGCATCGGCATCGGCCATGAAGGGACTGTGCATGTCGCGCAATTCCTGCTTGAGCAGGCCTATGCCACTTGCCAGGGCGTCCGAGCGCAGGGAATTGGAGCAGACAAGCTCGCTCAGCTTGTCGGAGACATGAGCCCTGGAGCGCTCCCTGGGCTTGCACTCGAAGAGCGTGACATCCACTCCGCCTGCGGCAAGGACCCTGGCGCATTCGCAACCGGCAAGGCCGGCACCCACGATAGCTATTTCGGACATGTGTGCTTCCTGTGTATGTTGTGTCGCGCGCAGGCTGGCTTGGGGCAAAGGCCCGCGCAGGCCCCTACATGCCACAGAGCCGGACAAAAGTCATGGCTGGCGTCGCGGCCTGGGCGGACAAAGGCGCGAACTTAAAGAAGGCTTGCCTTGTGCGCACTGCGCCATGATAGGAAGGACACAGGTCCTGGGCGCGCAAAAATCTGTTCTTGCAGGACAAAAGCAAGTTTTGTAGATTTGCGTTCCCCTTTGGGAAGGGGCATTTTCGGATTCTCAGGAACAGGTTTTCACTCAAGACAATGACAGCTTTCGATCAGCAAACACAGGAACAGGCGCAGGAGCCTGTTCTCGATGTGGGGATTGCCTTTGTCAGCGCCGAGGCAAGAGCCCTGTACAGGGAGGGCCCCTCTTCTGCGACCAGCCGTTCGGCAGGCACGGATCTGCGTGCCGCGCTTGCGCAGGAGAGC
This sequence comes from uncultured Desulfovibrio sp., assembly GCA_944327095.1. Classification (GTDB taxonomy): domain Bacteria; phylum Desulfobacterota; class Desulfovibrionia; order Desulfovibrionales; family Desulfovibrionaceae; genus Desulfovibrio. Next base: position 2,004 of record CALVGM010000028.1, read on the forward strand.
AGGGAAATCGCTCCTGGCGAGCGGGCCGTCATCCCCACCGGTGTGCGGGTACAGCCCAGGACTCCCGGCTACGCGGGCTTTCTCTACTCGCGCAGTGGACTCGGGGCCAGAGACGGCCTGACCGTGGCGCAGGGCGTGGGGGTCATTGACCCGGACTACACCGGAGAAATACTGGTGGTCCTGCTGAACACCTCGAAGGAAGTGCGACGAATCAGCCGAGGCGAGCGCATAGCGCAGCTGATATTCCAGCCATACGCAAGACCCCGCTTTATGGTGACCGACGACCTGCAGGCCACGGATCGTGGCGCAGGCGGTTTTGGGCACAGCGGAAGATAGGGGCGCGAACGCAAGGGCGCTTCCCTGCAGATTTGTCGTGGCGCAACCGCAAGGCATGGCCTGCGCCAGAACGTTTCGAGGAGAACTATCATGACCTATGAAGAAATTGTCAGCGATGACCACAAATACATCATGCAGACCTACGGCCGCTATCCCGTGGCCTTTGCCAGGGGCGAGGGCGCGCACCTGTGGGATGTGAACGGCAAGGAGTACGTGGATCTTCTGGCTGGCATTGCCGTGACAGGCCTCGGGCACTGCAACCCGGAGCTTGTGGAGGTGCTCACCGAGCAGGCAAACAGGCTGTGGCACGTGAGCAACCTCGTGTATACACAGCCCCAGGTCGAGCTTGCCAGAAAGCTTGTGGGCACAACCGAGCACATGAGCCGCTGCTTTTTCTGCAATTCCGGTGCCGAAGCCAACGAAACCCTGATCAAGCTGGCGCGCAGATACATGACCAGGGTCAGGGGCAGGGAAGAGGCCGTAGACATTATTACCCTTTCCGGATGCTTCCACGGCAGGACCTTTGGCGCTCTTGCAGCTACAGGCAGGGACAGCCTGGCAGACGGCTTCAAGCCTCTGCCCGCAGGCTTCAAGCAGGTCGAGGCCGGCAATATCGAGGCAATGGCCAAGGCCATTGACGACAAGACCTGCGCTGTCCTTCTCGAGGCTGTGCAGGGCGAGGGTGGCGTCATTGTGCTGGACGAGGACTATGTCCGCGCTGTGGAAAAGCTCTGCAGGGAAAGGGACGTGCTCTTCTGCTGCGACGAGGTTCAGGCCGGCATGTGTCGCTCCGGGCGCTTCTGGGCCTACCAGACCTGCGGCGTCAGGCCGGACATCATCAGCATGGCCAAGGCTCTTGCCAATGGCCTGCCCATGGGCGGCGTCATGGCCACCGAAGAGGTGAGCAAGGGCTTTGTCGCCGGCTCGCACGGCACCACGTTCGGCGCTGGGCTGCTTGCCTCTGCCGTAGCCTCCAGGGTTGTGGACATCATGCAGCGCGACAGGCTTGACGAGAGGGCCGAAAGGCTTGGAAACCGCATCATGGACAGGGCACGGGCCTTCATGAACGCGCATCCCGGCACCATCAGGGAAGTGCGCGGCAAGGGGCTTTTCATTGGCATAGAGCTGCCGCACAGCGCCCGCGAGATCTGGGCCTCCCTGCTTGAGGCAGGCTATCTGTGCAATCTCTGCCACGAGACGACCCTGCGTCTGTTGCCGCCCCTTGTCATTGCCGAAAAGGACGTGGACGCCTTTATGGACGCTCTGGAAGCAAGGCTGCTCAAGGGCTAGCCATACAGCATAGCATGATGGCAGGCAGGCCTGCCCGAAAGAACACAGGGGGAGGAAAACTCGGTTTTCCTCCCCCTGTTTGCAAGGTGCTGTGAAGCGATTAGCCTGGCCAGATCATGTGCAGTATCTTGTAGGCCAAAGCTCCCACAATGCCCGCGCAGGGCAGGGTGAGCACCCAGGCCACCACAAGCTGTCCGGCAACACCCCAGCGCACCGCGCTCAGACGCTTGCTCGAGCCCACCCCGAAAATGGCAGCAGACACGGTATGGGTTGTGCTGACCGGCGCGCCTATCATGCTTGCGCAGGTGATGACGCAGCCTGTGGCAGTCTCGGCAGCAAATCCGTGCACAGGCTCAAGCTTGAAGATCCTGTGGCCCATGGTCTTGACGATCTTCCAGCCGCCGATGGCCGTGCCCATGCACATGGCCAGGGCGCAGACCAGCTTGACCCAGAGCGGGATCTCCACTGTGTCCAGATAGCCGAAGAGCAGGAGGGCCAGGGTAATGACGCCCATGGTCTTCTGGGCATCGTTGAGGCCGTGGGACAGGGCCATGAAGCCCGCAGACACAAGCTGCATGCGTCGAAACCAGGCGTTGACGCGTGGCCTTCTGAAGCGTGCGCAAATCCAGTAGATGAGAAACATGGCCACAAAGCCTGCGCAGAATCCGGCCAGGGGCGAGCCTATGAAGGGCAGGACAACCTTGGTGACAACGCCAGAGAAGTTGATGGCCTCAAAGCCCGCATGGGCCCAGGCAGAGCCGAGCAGGCCGCCAATGAGTGCGTGGGAAGAGGACGAGGGGATGCCAAGATACCAGGTCAGCAGGTTCCAGACTATGGCTCCCACAAGAGCGGCAAAAACCAGTATCTGTGATCCCTCCACCATGGCGGGGTAGACCAGGCCTCCGCCCAGGGTCTTGGCGACCTCGGTGCCGAGAAAGGCGCCGAGCAGGTTCAGGATCGCTGCCATGGTGACCGCCATGCGGGGTGTGGCGACCTTGGTGGAAACAACCGTGGCAATGGCATTGGCGCAGTCGTGCGCGCCATTGGTAAAGTCGAAAATCAGGGCAGTAATGACGATGAGGACGAGAAGAAGGGGTACCTCAAACATTTTTCATCACCGCTTCTTCTATGTGTTCGAAAAGTTCCGTGACCTGATGCAGAAGATTTTCCAGTCCCGTGTAGATTTGCATCCACTTGAGCACCGAAGGCAGGGTGGACAGATTCTGTTCGCTCACGTCCATCACTTCGGCAAGGCCAACGGCGAGCAGGGAATCGCATTCCTCGCGCAGGTTGCGGAAGGCCCTTGTCTTGTGGGCGTCCCTGCGCTTGCTCAGACCCGTGAGCATGTCCGTGGTGAGGGCGAACATTTCCTGCACAATGGTAGTGGTCTTTTGCGCGGGAAAGAGCATGTCCGGCATGTTGTAGGAAGCGAGGCGGGCAGCCAGGCTCTGCAGATTGTCCAGACATTCTTCCTGGCCCTGGCTGATGCGCAGGATGTCTTCCCTGTCTATGGGTGTGATGAAGGTTGAGGACAGGCTGCGGCCTATCTTGCGGTACAGGACATCAGCCTCGTTTTCAAGTTCCGCAATGCGTTTGTAACATCTGTAGCGGTTTTCGACATCGCTGAAGAGGCGGACATTTTCTTCAGCTGCCTGGCGCAGAATCCTGTTCTGCTCGAGAAGCATCTCGAAGAAGGGGGCCGATTTGGGGAGCAGGGCTGCAAACATGGGCGATCCATCGGTTTGAGATGTCGGGGCATGCCTGGGCAAAGAGTGTCAAAACTGTGCCAGACATATTTCAACTCTGTTACGGGTGCCCTACCTTACCCGACTATACCTTTTTGCGCAAACCATTTGTGCGCTTCATTCGTGCCCTTAGGAATGCATGACAGCCAGTCTGGCAGGCAGGTGACGACATTCCGGGCAAATTCGAGCCTTGCGTGGTGCAGAAAAAAGTGTCCTGCCCTTTCGTCCATGCTGGCGAGCTTTTTTTCCTCGTTTTGAGCACCATAGAGGACATCGTTGACCAGGGGGTAGCCGGCAAGGGCGCAATGCGCGCGGATCTGATGGCGAAATCCCCTGTGTATGCGGCATCCGGCCAGGGTGAGAGCAGCATCCTGCTCTCCGGGGCCCTGGAAAAACTCTGCCTCGCCAGCCTCGAGAATCTTGAGTGGCGCAATGTCTGTCCAGCGCGCGGGATCGGAGCTTTCTTCCTTCATGGCCAAAACTCTCGGCCCGCTGCCGCAAAGCCTTGCCTTCATACGCAGGGGACGCTCGAGCCTGCCCCGCACAAGGCAGAGGTAGTACTTGTCAACACTGCCCGATTGTTCTGCTTTGCGAAAGGTCCTTTCGGCGTCGGCATTGAGGGCACAGGCCACTATGCCGGAAGTGGCGTGGTCAAGGCGCTGCAAAAGCCTTGCCTCTGTCTCCCCGGGCAGCAGCACTTTGAGCACATCCTCGAGACTTGCGTTGTTTCTGCCCGCAAGATGCACGGTGTGCAAAAGCGGTGGTTTGTACAGAAAGGCAAAGTCCCCGTTGCGCTGCAGAAGCCTTGCGCCGTGCTGCGCATTGTCTTCTTCAGTCTCTTGCGCAGCGCTGCGGCCAGGGGAGTGCGCAATGCGCACCGTATCGCCTTCGCGTACGCGCTGACCGGCTCGTGCCAGCCTGTTGTTGAGCAGAACCCTTTTGTCCTCGACAAGTCTTCTGCAGGCCCGCAGGGAAAGACCGCAGGGCTCGGCCAGACAGTGATCCAGGCGCTCCCCGGCCTCCTGCGTGCACATTTTGTAGCATGCGTCAGGCATCGTC
>CALVGM010000029.1 GCA_944327095.1 uncultured Desulfovibrio sp.
GTCGCACCCGCTCCAGGGCCCTGTCCAGGGCGAGGTGGGCCGAAAGAGCGGCAAAAGACGCACGGCCTCGTCCAGGGGCGCTATGGCCTTGACCGTGGGCTGGGTGGGCGCGCAAGCCGGCAGGGTCGCGCAGTAGAGCTCCAGGGGATCGCCTGTGCAAAAGCTGGTGTCGCAGGCGCCCCAGGCCTGCACGGCAGAGGCAAGCCTGGCAGCGCGGCGGGCAAGGATGTGCCGCGCCTCAACGCTGTCCGACACACAGTTCAGGCGCACCCAGGTCACAAGGCTCAGCTGAAAGCCCACGGCGCACCCACCCTGCAGGGCAAGCTCCTGCAGGGCGCGAAAGCTTTGCTGCAGCATTTTGTTGGAGGGAGAGGCAAAGCTCAGGATGGAGGCTGCCGCGGACTTGAGGGCCTGGCCCCGCATGCCGTCGCCGCTCACCAGAAAGGACGCGCGCCAGGGCAGGTTTTCGCTCAGAAGGGAGCGAAAGAGACTTGCGAAGGGCAAAATGCTCTGGGGCGGCAGGGTCAGGGCAAGGGGCGCGTAGAGCCGCTCGCCCACCCGAACGTACCTGCCGGACACGACATTTGCTCCGCAGGGCCAGATCTGCCTGGCCAGAGTGGGAAAGAGCACGTGACCAAGATCCCTGTCCGAGTCCGCAGGATCCTTTGCCCGCACAGGCAGCCTGTCCCCGGGAAGAACGGGCCGCCAGGCATCGCCCGTGTGCTCCGGCACGTTGCAGGTACGCAGAGCGCCTACGGCAGCATGGGCGTTCAGGGGCACAAGGCGCAGGCCAAGGCCGGCAAGGCGGTCGCACACACCCTGCACAAAGGCCTTGTGCACGTCGCGCATGCGCGCTACCACCACGGCAGAAGACTGGGCCTCGCGCGTGCGCACGAAAGGGGCTGGCACGCGGGCGTTTTCCCGCAGGGCCTTGCCAAGCTCAGCCCTGGTCAAGATGGAGGGTTTGGTCCACAGCGCAAGCAGGGCCCGCTCGGAAGCGCAAAAGCCCGCCAGGGTGCGCTCCCAGTCGTCGAGCACGGCGTCCAGGGCAAGGCCCATGGCGCGGGCAGAGACCCTGTGCGGCGCAAGGGCGCGCGCAAAAATCCTCTCCCCGTCGTCCGGGTCGCAGGAAAAGACCATCTGCACGGCGTGCCCCTCGCGGGAAAGCGGGGTGGCCAGGGCCGAGGCAAGGCCGCTGCAGACAGATTCGTACTCCTCCGGACCCACAAGGCGCAGACTGCCCGCAAGCTCCACAAGGCTCACCATGGCCGCGTTGTCCAGGACAAGAATGCCGCACGCATTGTCCCCGCCCTCCTCGTCGCAGGTATGCAGACGGCAGAGCGAGGTGGGGGTGATGCCGAAAAAGTCCCGCGCGCCCCAAAGAAAGCGGTCGAGCGAGGCAAAGAACGCGTTCCAGGACATGCTTCCTCCTACTGCACGCTGTGACGCCTGGTGGTCACAAGGCTCGAAAGGGCAACGCCCTGGGGGTAGTCCGTGGCAGGCACGCGCTGCACCTGGCAGACTATGGTCACGGCGTTGTTGGAAATGCGGCCAACAGAGGTCTCGTAGCTCACAAGCAGGGGCAGCTCGAACTCCCACACAAGGGTGCCCCGTACAACGCCGGAGCGGGTGAGAATGGGTGTTCCCTGCACAACGGCGTGCATGAGGGCGCGCTGCTGGCGCAGGAGCGGCAGATGCCCCTCCCTGTCCAGGGACAGGGCAAAGCCCGTGAAGGCCTTGCGGGTAAAGTAGGATCGCGCCTCGTTGAGCTGCCTGCGCCAGTTCAGATAGTCCAGGTTGAAGGACATGGTCACGGCCTCGGCCACCCAGTTCTTGAGCGCTGCCTCGCTCAGGATGGGCTTTGAGAGCGGCGTCATGGGCAAAAGCTTCATGTCCCTGGACATGCCAAAGTACACGGGCTCGGGCCGCATGAGCAGACAGCACAAAAAGGCCGCCAGCAAAACAAGGTTGGCAGCGGCAAGGCACAATATGCCCTTTTGCAGGGAGCGCAGCTGCCGCCGCAGGGAGAAAATGCCTTCCAAAGTGCCAAGGGCTCCGGGCAAAAGGGCCTCGTCCTGACACGCGGAAGCGTTTTGAGCCCCCCTGGCCTGTTGCCGGCCAGTCCCCTTCTTCGCTCCTTTTCTCAGCATGGTGTTTTCCTCCCTGCGGGCACCATGGCCCCGAGTGTTCTGGCCTCCTCTATCCAGACCCTGGCCCAGTCCCTGCCAAGCCCGAAGGAGGGCGAACTGGAGTAGAGGCCAGGACTTGGGTGAGAGCGGTAGTCAAAGAGATAGCGCAGGCCATGCAGGCGATGGGCAAGGCGGGCCCGCTCTTCTCGGCTCCTCTCGCGCACAAAGAGCCCAAGCTCGCGCCCGAAGGCAGCGGGCCGCTCCTCCAGGACAAGGGACATGTCCACGCCCCGCACAAGAAAGAGCCCCCCTGGCAGGCGCAAAGAGCGCAGGGACATGTACAGGCTGTCGATCCGCTCCCGGACAGCCAGCGCCAGCCTGGCCTCAGCGTCCAGCCTGTCCGGATCCTGGTCCGCAAGGGGGCCTGCGCGCTCCTCTGCCACGGCCCGCAGGTGGGCAGCCTGGGTGAAGAAGGCCTGATCCACGCCAGGAGCCCAGACAAAACGCCCGGGAAAGAGCCCGCGCGTCAGCATGAGATCCAGGTGCAGAAGGCCGTGGCAGAAGGGACAGACACAGAGCAGGTTGCCGTCCTCGTCGTTGTTGGGATCGCAGTCCTTGTGGTGCACCTGAAGGCCGCCCCACATGTCCTCGGGCTTGGGCAGGGAGCGCACGCCGCAGCCGGCACAGGTCCAGGAGGCAGCGTGCAGGGCGGCAAAGCGCGCGCCCCTGGCGTTGGTCCCCTTGAAGTTGTCCAGGATGTCGTTGTTCCAGACAACCGAGGCAATGACATTTGCTATGGTCAGATCCCCTGCCACGGCCAAATCCTCCTACAGGCCTATTTCACTGAGTTCGGGCGTGCCTGTGCCAAGGGTGCCGGCACCCATCTGGGCAATGGTGGCAACGCCCAGAAGGCCGCAGCCTATGATGATGGCAAGGATGGCGCCGCCCTTGGGAGCGCCTGGCTGCTGGGATCTCGCCCACAGCTGCCAGAGGCCAAGGCCTACGAGAAAGAAGCCGCCCAGGGCAAAGGCCGCCTGCAGAAGGGGCCCAAAGCGGGTGAGCTCGCCCTTGACGTTGTCGGCCATGTCGCCAAAGCTTGAGGCAGCCAGGGCCGCCGGCGCTGCCCAAAGGCAGGCCAGGAAGGCCACGAGCGCGGCAAGGAGACTGCGCGCTCGGGCACGATGCAGGATACGTGTCGGCATAAAATCCTCCATAGGTTGTGGTTGGGGCCTCAGCTTCCCAGAAGGGCGCGCACGCTCGACTCGAGGGTGCCGCCCACAGTGGAGCCAAGGGCCAGCATGAAGGTGCGGATGTTGAGGCAGAGCACGCCGCCCAGAATGTGGGTTGTGGCAGGCCAGAAGGTGCGCGCGCCAAGGGCCGCTTCCTTCAGAAGCACAAGCCCCTTGACCACCTGGTAGGCGCCCACCAGCATGACGATGGTGACGGCCAGGCGGATCATGGGTTCAAGCCCGCCCAGGCTGCCCACGGACACGGAAGACATGTCCGTGGGCGCGGACTGGGCAAAGACCGACAGGGTGAGCGCGTCCACCACGCTGGTAAGGGAGGCCAGAAGAGCGCCCACGAGGAAGACCGCAAGCTGCGGCAGGGCTGCCCTGTGTTCGTCGCCAGCCCTCTTCAGGCCCGCCAGGGCCAGGCCCATGAGCGCGAAGCCGGCCAGAACGCTGGTCACGCGCACAAGGGGATAGAAGGGCTGCAGGTTCTGGGCCATGTTCGCGCAGGCCTCGAGAAAGTCGCTCTCCATGAGGACCTCCGATGGGGAAAGGGGCTGGCGCTAGCGGCGCCACACAAGGTCGCCGCCAGAGGTCTTCACCCTGCCTTTGGCATAGTCGATGGCATGGATGGTGAGCCCCTCCACGCGGGAGCCCTTGCGCACCTTCCAGTCCCTGCCAAGATTGTCACGCAGGATGGCAAAGTCCTCGTG
>CALVGM010000030.1 GCA_944327095.1 uncultured Desulfovibrio sp.
AGGGTACACCCGATCCCATTCCGAACTCGGAAGTTAAGCTCCCTTTCGCCGATGATACTGCATATCTTCATGTGGGAAAGTAGGTCGTTGCCAAGATTTTTCAGCAAAGCCCCGTTGAGCGCAGTTACGCTCCGGGGCTTTTTCTTGATCTGTGCTCCAGGCCATCGAAGCAGTTCATGAATCCCTTGCGCAAGGGCAAGTGCCTAGCATTGTCACTGTATTGTCACATGTTTTTGTCTTGACAGATATGGGGTCGCGGGCAAGACTGTGCCACAAATTTTTTTGTGTCGCTCCTTTTCCCTGCATCCCCCGTGCAAGCGTGTCTGGCAGTATGGGCAAACTGTTCAGGAAAAGGAAGAATGTGCGTGCCAGCCGGCATTGACAGCCCTGGAAGCGTGGCACGGCACAAGCAAACCCGCAAATTGCCAGGAGCACGACAATGAATGAGATGAGCAAACATCCCCAGGAAAACGAATCCCTGATATCGGATTCCGACAGCGAGTTGCCACAGAGTAGCAGTTCCAGCGACCATTCCGGCGAAAACACCGACGAGAATTCTGGTGTGGAGTCTTCTGACGAGGATTTGCTCGATGCGCAGGACTGTGAGGAGGATGAGAACGTGAGCGCGCAGCAGGAAAAGGGAAAGAAGGTGACCTGTCCTCTGGACATTCCCGAACTGGAGCCCTGCCTTGAAAGCGAACTGCACGACCTTGATTGCCCGGGCCTGTACATCAACCGCGAGATAAACTGGCTCGAGTTCAACGACAGGGTGCTGCAATGTGCCCTGGACAAATCGCTTCCCCTGCTGGAACAGTTCAAGTTCCTATGCATCTTCTGCAACAACCTGGACGAGTTCTTCATGGTGCGCGTAGCCAACGTGCTGCGCCAGTACCGCTCTGGTGCAGCGCCCTCCGGACCGGACCGCATGAGCCAGGCCAAGCAGCTGGCCGAAATACGTCGCAGGGTCATGAAGAGCACGGCCATTTGCCAGGATCACTGGAGAAAGAAGCTGTGCGGGCAGCTTGCCGACAAGGGTCTGCGCTTTGCCCGCTACTCCGATCTGAGCGAAAAGCAGCAGCGTTTTCTGGACGACTACTTCGACAGGGAAATCTATCCTGTCCTGACTCCCCAGGCCATTGACCCCACCCATCCCTTTCCCACCATTTCCAATGTAAGCCTGAACTTCCTTGTGCTGCTCAACGACAAGGAGGGCAACAGGCATTTTGCGCGCGTTCGCTGCCCGGGCAATGTTTCGAGGCTCATCTATGTCCCCCGCGGCAAGAGCGGCAAGGAAAGCCGCGACGGCAAGGCCTATGTGGAGCTAGGCCTTGTGAGCAACATGCGCGACATGGATATCCTGCTCCTTGAGGATCTGGTGGAAGCGCACCTGGGACAGCTCTTCCCCGGCTACGAGGTGGCCTCCTGTGGCGTGTTCCGCATTACCCGCAACACGGACGTGGAAATCGAGGAAGACGAGGCGGATGATCTGCTCGAGGCCGTGAAGGACCTTGTGGATCAGCGCCGTTTTGGCCAGGTGGTCCGTCTGGAGACTGCCCATGGCATGCCCGCGGACGTGCGCGAGTTCCTTATCGATAAGCTCAACCTCAAGCCCTTCCAGATCTACACCGTGCGCGGTCCCATGGCCTTTGCGGATCTCATGCCCCTCTATGGTGTGGACAGACCCAATCTCAAGATTGCCAATACCCCGGGTCATGTGCTGAGCCTGGAAAACGAGGATCTCTTCTCCCGCATCCGCAGGCGTGACGTGCTTTTGCACCCCCCCTATGACAGCTTCTCCACAGTGCTGGACTTTGTCAGCAAGGCGGCCAAGGATCCGGCAGTGGTGGCCATCAAGCAGACACTCTACCGCGTGGGCAACAATTCGCCCATAGTGCATTCCCTGGTGGATGCGCGCCGTCGCGGCAAGCAGGTCACTGCGGTTGTGGAACTCAAGGCGCGCTTTGACGAGGAAAGGAACATTACCTGGGCCGAAGAGCTGGAAGCTGCGGGCGTCAACGTGGTCTACGGCCTTGTGGGCATGAAGATCCATGCCAAGCTCTGTCTTGTGGTACGCCGCGAGCAGGACGGGCTCATGCGCTACGTGCACATAGGCACAGGCAACTACAACCATTCCACTGCCAAGATATACACGGACATGGGGCTTCTGACCTGCAATGAGGAGATATGCGCGGACGTGACGGATCTCTTCAACGTCATGACAGGCTACGCTGTGCGCAATTCCTAGCGCAAGCTTCTGGTCTCGCCCGTGACCACCCGTTCCGGCATCATCGACCTCATCAACCGCGAGACAGCCCTGCACAAGAAGCAGGGTGGGGGCGAGATCATCCTCAAGTGCAATCAGCTTGTGGATCCCCGCACCATCAAGGCCCTGTACAGGGCTTCCATAGCTGGCGTGAAGGTGCGTCTCATTATCCGCGGCATCTGCTGCCTGCGTCCCGGGATTCCGGAAGTGAGCGAAAACATCACAGTCACCAGTATTGTGGGACGCTTTTTGGAGCATGTGCGCGCCTACTACTTCCGCGCAGGGGGCGAGGACATCCTCTATATCGGCAGCGCTGACCTCATGCCCAGAAACCTGGATCACAGAATCGAGGTCCTTGTGCCCATCCTGGACGCAAGGCACAAGGCCTACGTCCGCGACCATGTCCTTGGCTGGCAGCTGGCCGACAATCAGCAGGCCTGGCTGGAAAACCCCGAGGGTACCTACACCAAGGTTGTGCCCCAGCCCGACGCGCCCCTTGTCAACGCCCAGGAAATGCTTCTGAAGGAAGCCCTGGCAGGCAGGGAAGACTGCGACGACTAGCCTTGGGGCATTTTCAGCCCCTCAAGCTCGACTCATGCGGAGACTGGCTGTGCCGCGCAGGGAAGAAATTTCCCCTTGCGCGGCGCAGGCCAGCCTTCTCTTTCCCCGGCCCTTGTTTGCAGGGCCGGATACATTCACGGGCGGCCTGCTTCTGCTCTCTTGCGCGTACCTCAAGGCAGCCCACAGCCTCTCAAGCATCATGACCACTACCACAGCCACAGAAAACACCACGACCACCACAGCCTCAGAAAACAGCACGATTGCCACGCCCGTAGAGTCCTCTGTCCTTCCGGCATCCGATTCACAGACAGCCGAGACAAACGACATGCAGGCACCCGACGCTCAGGAGCCCTGTACATTGCGCGCCACGGCAGAGGAGGTGCTGCGCAGGCTGGACAAGACCTCGCCTCTGGCCATTGCCCTCTCCCACGGGCTTCATGTGTCCGATCTTGCCCTGGAACTCTACGACGCCCTCGTCTCCCTGCACGATCTTCCTGCCATCTGGCGCAAGCGTCTGGCACAGGCAGCCATCCTGCACGATCTGGGCCAGATTTTCGGCATGAAGGGCCACCACAAGAATACCCTGCTTCTCCTGCTGGAGGAAAAGGCCGTACAGGACGAGAAGATCGCAGCGCAGGTGCATGAGCTGGTCTCGGCCCTTCCCGAGGGCGAGCACCTTGTGGTGGGCCTCATTGCCCGCTACCACCGCAGGGCCTGGCCTTCCACGCGCAACGCCCTCTTTGCCTCCCTTGCCCTGCAGGACAGGCTCGGGGTCAGTGTCTGCGCCTCTCTCCTGCGCATTGCGGACGCTCTGGACGTGGCGCACACAGGGGAAGTGCGTGAATTGCGCGTTGTTCTCGACAAGAGCGGCGTGGTGCTCGAGCTGCACGGCGCAAACGGCCCCTGTGCGAGCCTTGAGGAACATGCCCTGCGGGCACGGGCCAAGGGCGAGCTTTTCATGGATCTGTTTGCCAGGGAGGTCACATGGCGGCTCTGTTAGGTGAAATAGGCGGCAACGGGCGCGTTGTGGCCTTTATTGACCTTGGCAGCAACTCCCTGCGCCTGCTTGTGGCCCGCATCACTCCGGCAGGCGTTGTGCGCGTCCTCAACGAGGCAAAGCAGATGGTCAGGCTGGGCGAAGGAGCCTTCGCGACCCATCAGCTGCAGCCCAAGGCCATGGAGCGCACCATGGAGACCCTGTGTTCCTTTGCGGACATGTGCCGCGGCTACGGTGTGGAGGAGTACATAGCAGTAGCCACAGCAGCCTCTCGCGACGCGGACAACGGCGAGGAATTTCTCGACAGGGTGCGCGAAAAGACCGGCATAGACTTCGAGATCATTTCCGGCAAGGAAGAGGCGCGCCTTATCTGGCGGGGCGTTGCCTCCGGCTGGGAACAGAGCTCGAGCCTGCGCCTCTACCTGGATATCGGCGGTGGCTCCACGGAAATGGCCGCAGCCTCAACCAACCACGCCGAGGAGCTGGACAGCCTCAAGATAGGCTGTGTTCGGCTGGCCAACATGTTCCCCACAGGGGAAAAGCCGGTGGGCAGCAAGGTCTTCGAGAACATGAAGATGTATGTGCGCAACGCCGGTGTCCACGCCTTTCGCCGCATGGCAAAGCTGAACATCCCCCAGCTTGTGGCAAGCTCTGGCACAGCCCAGAACCTGGCCCAGATTACAGCCCTGCTTGGGCACGGAAGCAATGCCCCGGACACTCCTACTGTCCTTTCCTACCGCGGCCTGTGCCGCTGCGTGAAGGAGCTGTGCTCGAGATCGCGTGCGGAACGGGCCGAGCTGCCTGGTCTGAACCTCAAGCGCCTGGACGTCATAGTACCCGGCGCTGCCATATTGCAGACCGTGCTCGAGGAAATGAACTTCGACACAGCCTACATCACCTCCAGGGGGCTGCGCGACGGCATGGTCCACGAGTACGTGGAGCGCTTTTGCCCCGGAGCCCGGGCCTACACCAACAAGAGCATACGCGAAAAGAGCGTTTTGCGCCTTGGCAGGAGCTGCCGCTTCGAGGAAGCCCATTCGCGCCATGTCTGCGACCTCACCTTCGAGCTCTTTGACTCGGCCAGGGCCATTGGCCTGCACAATCAGGACGAGGAGGTGCGCGAGCTTTTGGGCTACGCAGCCCTTTTGCACGACATAGGCATCTTCATCGCCTTCTCCAACCACAATGCCCACAGTCATTATCTTGTGAGCAATTCGGAGCTGCTGGGCTTTGGCGAAAGGGAGGTGCGCTTCATGGCTGCCCTGACCTTCTTCCACAGGGCAAAGCCTGGCAAGAAATACAGCATCTACACAGAGCTCGACGATCGCACCAAGGCCCTCGTGCGCGTGGACTCCCTGTTCCTGACCATTGCCGAGGCTCTGGACAAGAGCCACAGCGGCCTTGTCACAAGCGCCCGCTTTATCAGGGACAAGAAAACCTGCGTCCTCGAGATCACGTGCAAGGGCCAGGCTCCGGTAGAGCGCAGCCGCCTGGTGCGCTGCGAGGAAAGGCTCAGGAAGCTGTGCGGCGAGGATATGCGCATCGATTTTCACGAACCTGCGGCAAGGGTCTTCTAGAGCCCCTGCCTCTTCAGTTTCCTGTGGGCGGTCGGCCAACCTGGCAAAAACCGGGGGTGCCAGCCGCCCACTTTTTGTTCGGGAACTTTTTCGAGCGCGCATGCCCAAGTCCCCGGGGAACTGGGCCTCTCCCTGGCAGGGCGGGAAAAAATTTTGCCTCGCGGGCCTTCACTACTGCGAACAATGTCTTAACTATTGGACAAGCTGAAGATGACAGAGAGAAAAGACCGAGGGCCGGACAGGCCGCAGGACCCTGTGCATCCGGCGCAACAAATTCGCAAACAAGCTCCAAGTTCACGCTAACTAATGCAAGTGAAGTTCTGCTTGAGGAGGCAATACATATTATGTCCAAGATTATAGGCATTGACCTTGGCACGACAAACTCGTGTGTCTACGTCATGGAAGGCACCGAGCCCAAATGCATCACCAACTCGGAAGGCGGACGTACCACTCCTTCCATCGTTGCCTTTACCGGCAAGGAACATCTTGTCGGCGATGTGGCGAAGCGTCAGGCAGTAACCAACCCTACGCGTACAATATTTGCCATTAAGCGTCTCATGGGCCGCAAGTTCGACAGCCCCGAGGTGCAGCGCTGGATGGCCAGCTCCCCCTACACCATCAAGCCCGTAGCCAATGGCGACGCCGGTGTGGAGGTGGACGGCCGCATCTACAGCGCTCCCGAAATTTCCGCCATGATTCTCGCCAAGCTGAAGGCCGACGCCGAAGCCTACCTGGGCGAGACCGTGAGCGAGGCTGTCATCACCGTTCCTGCGTACTTCAACGACGCACAGCGTCAGGCAACCAAGGACGCAGGCCGTATCGCAGGCCTTGATGTCAAGCGTATCATCAACGAGCCTACCGCAGCTTCCCTGGCCTATGGCGCCAACAAGAAGGAAAACGAGAAGATCGCCGTGTTCGACCTTGGTGGTGGTACCTTTGATATCTCCATCCTGGAAGTGGGCGACAACATCGTGGAAGTGCGCGCCACCAACGGCGATACCTTCCTCGGCGGCGAAGACTTCGACCAGCGCATCATCAACTGGATGGTGGACGAGTTCAAGAAGAGCAACGGCATAGATCTCAGCAAGGACAGCATGGCCCTGCAGCGTCTGAAGGAAGAGGCTGAAAAGGCCAAGAAGACCCTGTCTACTTCCATGGAAGCGGACCTCAACCTGCCCTTCATCACCGCAGACCAGAACGGCCCCAAGCACCTTGTGATGAAGCTCACCCGTGCTGCCTTCGAGGCCATGGTGGGCGACCTTGTGGAACGCTCCAAGGAACCCTGCCGCAAGGCTCTGGCAGACGCAGGCTTCAAGCCCGGCGACATCGACGAGGTCATTCTTGTCGGTGGCATGACCCGTGTGCCCATGGTGCAGAAGATGGTGGCCGACTTCTTCGGCAAGGATCCCAACCGTTCCGTGAACCCCGATGAGGTTGTTGCCATGGGTGCTGCCATTCAGGGCGGCATTCTCAAGGGCGATGTGAAGGACATGCTCCTTCTCGACGTGACCCCGCTGAGCCTCGGCATCGAGACCATGGGCGGCGTGTTCACGCGTCTCATCGACCGCAACACCACCATCCCGACCAAGAAGAGCCAGATCTTCACCACGGCCTCGGACAACCAGCCTTCAGTGTCCATTCACGTCCTGCAGGGCGAGCGTCCCATGGCCAATGACAACATGACCCTGGCCCGCTTCGACCTCACCGGCATTCCTCCGGCGCCCCGCGGCGTGCCGCAGATTGAGGTGACCTTCGATATCGACGCCAACGGCATTGTGAACGTATCCGCAAAGGATACGGGCACGGGCAAGGAGCAGTCCATCCGCATCACCGCTTCCTCCGGTCTTTCCGAAGAGGAAATCCAGCGCCTGGTGAAGGAGGCCGAGGCCCACGCCAGCGAGGACAAGAAGAAGCAGGAGCTCATCGAGGCCCGCAACAAGGCTGACAGCCTGATCTACGGCACCGAGAAGTCCCTGAAGGATCTTGGCGACAAGGTCGACGCCCAGACCAAGAGCGATGTGGAACAGCACATCGCAGACCTCAAGAAGGCCATGGAGGGCGAGGATGTGGCGGCCATCAACAGCGCGTCCGACGCTCTGGCCAACGCTTCCCACAAGCTGGCCGAGCAGCTCTACCAGCAGCAGAACGCCGGTGCCCAGGCTGGCCAGCAGGCCGGACCCCAGGGTGCCGCCGGCCCCCAGGGCGGCCAGGCAGGCAAGGGCAACGACGACGTGGTGGACGCCGACTTCACAGAAGTGAAAAACTAATACCCCAGGGAACATCCCGCTGCCCGAAAGCCGGCTTTCGGGCAGCGTCCCTGCATGAGGGGCGCGGACAGCAGGAAGGGGCTCGTTGCCACAATTTTTTTCAGGGACAGTGCAACACCTTGTTCCGGCATCGCTCTGCCTCCTTGCGTGTCGGCAATGTGTATACTAAAAAGGGCATGGCTCTCCGTAATGGAAGGCTGTGCCCTTTTTTTTGTGTCCCTTTTTCATGTCCCTTGAGGACAAAAACCTGCTTTTCCCCTGGGGTGCATCCCCGGGTTGCAAAGCGGCCCCCTGTTAGGATGGACAGCCGTGGCAAGAACATTCTTTCGCAGTGTATTGGCTCTGGTTCTCGTATGTAGTGTGGCTTTTCTTGCCGGCTGTGCTCTGCCGGGCTTTTTGCAGCAGGGCAAGAAGGAGCCGTCAAGGCCCAAGGCCCCTGTGGCTACCACGGTGGCTCTGGTGGTGCCGGCAGGCCAGATGGCCAGCGTGGTGAACAGCCTGACAGGCGGCGCACGGCTGGCGGCGCAGGAACAGCCGGCCTCTTCCCCCGTGAAGGTGCAGGTGGTGCGCATGGAGGGCAACTGGCTGAAGACCCTGGCTGCCCTGCCTGACAATGCCGTCATTGGCGGCCCTCTCACCGAAACAGCCTACAGGCAGATGAAGCAGGCCGGCATCCTGGACAAGAAGGTGGTCTTTGCCTTCCTGGCCCAGATCGACGCTGGCGACGAGGGCACGAGGGCCTGGCGCTTCTTCCCCAGCATGGACGATCAGATAGACGCCATTGTGGAGCTGGCTGTGGACAGGCTGGACATACACACCATGGCCTCCTTTGGACCCAGCGACAACTACGCCAACGCGGCGACCTCCCTGCTTGAGCAGAAGCTCGCTACAAGGAACGTCATCCTGCAGCGTATCCAGGCTACCGGAAGTCCGGACACATGGGGAGCCCTTGTGAAGCCCTATGTGAACCCCACCACGGACGAGGCCACGGGTGCGCTCATTCCGGCAACGCCCTTCGAGGCAGTCTTTTTGCCCGATTCCTGGCGCAGGCTTTCCTCGGTGCACACGGCCTTTGCCAGCAATGGCGAGGACAGGCTGATCATGTTCGGCACCATGCTGTGGGGCGGCTACAACAACCGCGGCACGCAAAACGCCTCCCAGTACGCTCTTGTGACCTACCCCTCGGCCTATGTGAGCTCGCGGGCACCGGCCTCCCTTGCCAAGAGCAGCTACGCCACCTTCTGGGGAGCCCTTGGCTACGACTTTGTGCGCTTTGCCAGCCGCATGAACATCAAGGGACGTCCGGCATCGGATCAGGTCAGCGCCATGGCGCGGCAGGCAGCGCTCATGAACTTTGTGCTGGCCCCCATCTCCTATGACGCCAGGGGCAGGGCGAAGCAGAACCTCTTCATGGTGCAGCCCGGCGTTGCCGGGTCCACCATTGTGGATGCGACAGCCCTGCGCAACGCAAGGCAGGAGGCTGTGCTGCGCGCAGAAGAGCGCAGGGCGCACGCAGCGGAGCTTGAGACAACACCCCTGGGCTCCGGAGCGGGCACGCTGCAGCAGCCTGCGCAGACAAGACCTGCCGGCCCCATCATGCGGACAACCCCCCATTCCTCGCACAAGCTGAGCCTGCCGGGTGCGCGCTAGGATATTTTTCTCAAAGGGCCGTGCCAGGGCCCGCAACGCAAAACAAAAAAACTGGCCCACAAGAACAGGGGCCAGAACAAAGGATAGGACAATGCCCCAAGACAACAATTGTGCGGACCATGCGTCCGCAAGCAAGATATCTGCCCAGGACGTGCAGCATCTTGCCCAGCTTGCCCGTCTGCGCCTGAGCGAGGAGGACGTGGAGCGTTTTTCCAGGCAGCTGAGCTCCATCGTGGACTACATGGATGTGCTCAACACCATTGACACCAGTGGCGTCAAGCCACTGTATTCCCCTGTCCAGCACAAGATTCAGTACAGGGAAGACGTGGCGGTTCATGTGCGCACCCGCGAGCAGATCCTGGCCAACGCGCCCGAAAGGGACGAAAACTACTTCATAGTGCCCAGAATTGTGTAGGGGAGAGAAGAACAATGGAAGACATCACAAGCCTTTCCCTGAGCGCTGCGGCCAGTGCCCTCAAAAAGGGCGAACTCAGTGCCACAGAGGCCACAGCCGCCTGCCTTGAGCGCATTCTGGAGACCGAAGACGAAATTAATGCCCTGCTCTACGTGGACGCCGAGGGCGCCATTGAGCAGGCAGAGAAGATGGACGCAGAGGGACCGGATCCCGCAAAACCCCTCTGGGGCGTGCCTGTCACTGTGAAGGACGCCCTGGTCACAAGGGACATGCCCACTACCGCGGCCTCGCGCATTCTCGAGGGATTTCAGCCCATGTACGACGCCTTTGTGGTGGAACGCCTGCGCGAGGCAGGAGCCATCATCCTTGGCAAGAACAACATGGACGAGTTTGCCATGGGGTCCACGACGGAAAATTCCGCCTACAAGGTCACCCGCAATCCCTGGAACACAGACCTTGTGCCAGGCGGCTCCTCGGGCGGATCCGCAGCCAGCGTGGCCGCAGGACAGTGCTTTGCCTCCCTTGGCTCGGACACTGGCGGATCCATTCGCCAGCCAGCATCCTTCTGCGGCTGTGTGGGCCTGAAGCCCACCTACGGCAGGGTGTCGCGCTACGGCCTCATTGCCTACGCGTCCTCCCTGGATCAGGTAGGCCCCCTTGCCAGAAACGTCGAGGACTGCGCCCGCATGCTCGCGGTTATTGCCGGCCACGACGCTCGCGACATGACCTCCTCGCCGGAAGCTGTGCCGGACTATCTGCAGGGACTCGGGGCCACGGACCTGTCCGGACGCACCATAGGCCTTCCTGCGGAATACTTTGGCGAAGGTCTTTCGGATACAGTGCGCAAGGGCATAGACAAGGCCATTGACACCCTGCACAGCCTTGGCGCCAGGACCATGGAGGTGAGCCTGCCCAGCACCAGCGCGGCCATTGCCACCTACTATATCGTGGCCATGGCAGAGGCCAGCTCCAACCTGGCCCGCTTCGACGGTGTGCGCTACGGCCACAGGACAAAGGATCCCAAGGATCTGCAGGAACTCTACACCCTTTCCCGCATGGAAGGCTTTGGGGACGAGGTGAAGCGCCGCATCATGCTGGGCACCTTCGTGCTCTCTGCCGGCTACTACGACGCCTACTACAAGAAGGCCGCCCAGGTGCGCAGGCTCGTGCGCGACGAATTCCTGGCTGCTCTTGACAAGTGCGACTGCCTGCTCGCGCCTGTGGCGCCCTCGGTGGCCTGGCCCATTGGTTCGCACATCGAGGATCCCCTGCAGATCATCCTCATGGACGCCTACACATGCCCCATCAATCTGGCTGCCCTGCCAAGCCTTGCCCTGCCTTGCGCACTGTCCGACAACGGCGAGCCCATAGGTCTGCAGCTCATAGGCAGGCCCTTTGCCGAGGCGGATATCCTGAGCATGGGAAGCGCCCTTGAGGCCAGCCTCCCCTCCATAGGAAGCCCCTTGCAAAAGGCCTAGGGCACGGCACCCGGAACAGGCAGGGTGCACCACGCAAGCCCAAGCCTCCACGGGTTTGATCCATAGTCCTCCCCAAGGCTGTCATTTGTCTTGTAGTGTCTGCCCCGGGCTCCTCATTTTGGGAGTCCGGGGCCTTGTCGTATGGGACTGAAGCGCTTTTAATGTGAACCATGTCGCCATGCCCGAGCTTGTGGTCATTGCGCGCAGCATACGCGCAGGCGAGGCAGATCCTGTGGTGGCCATGGCCCGCAGGCTTGGCAGAGGAGCAACAGGAGAGGGTAGGGCCCTTGCCGCTCCCCGAAAGGCTTCTTTTGCCTCTGCCTGCCCTTTGCCAATGAGCCCTGGAAAAGTCTCTGATTTCGAAGGGATCCGTATTCTTGGAAACGTGCCGGAAATGGGCGGGGATCTTGCTTTTGCGTGCCATTTGTGTACTGTCTTAACAAAGGACAAGAACCGTCTGTCTGTCCCCCCTAATGGCCGACGCAACGTTCTGTCGAAGCCTCAGGCAGGGGACAAAAACTTTTTCGGCATATCGGAGGATAAGTGCTATGCGTACCCTGTTTGCTTCCGTCCTGCTGTCTCTCGTTCTGGCCCTTCCTGCCCAGGCGGCCATTGACGCCAAGTTCGCCAAATGCCAGCTGCCCGGGGATCTGACTCAGGCCCAGGCGGAAATCGTCCTCAAGGGTGCCCTTGCCAAGGCAGTTGACCAGGGCGTGCCCATGAACATTGCCGTGGTGGACGCTGGCGGCAATCTCAAGGCCTTCATGCGCATGGATGGCGCCTTTTTGGGCAGCATCGACGTTTCCATCGGCAAGGCCGAGACAGCTCGCCTGTTCAACATGTCCTCCGCGGACCTTGGCAAGGCAGCCCAGCCCGGTGGCGAACTCTACGGCATTGAAGTGACCAACGACAGGCTCGTCATCTTCGGTGGTGGTGAACTTCTTCGTGACGCCAACGGTGTCATCATCGGCGCCATTGGCTGCAGCGGTGGCTCCGTGGCAGAGGACACCAACGTGGCCAAGGCCGGTGTGGCAGCTCTCAACGCTTCCTACAAGAAGTAACGGATTCTCTGCCCGCTGAAGCGGGACTTTCCTGAACAGTATGGCAAGAGGCCTCTTCCGGCAGTGGAAGGGGCCTCTTGCGTTGAAGCATGTCTCTTGGTTGTCATGCGCTGGCATCTCTGGAACTACTTGTTCTGTTCGGTTTCCAGTAGTGCCTGTTCCAGCCTTGTTTTCATGCTCTCGGGAACAAAGTCGTCACCTCCTATGAAGACAAGACAAGTTCCCTGCAGACCCTTGGGCGGTTTTGACCATGAAATTTGCTCGGAAACAATATCTATGTACGTTGTTTCGTCACTGAACAGAATCTGTCCCTTGGCTCTATACAAGGAATTCGGCAGGGAAGAAAGGATCGAGAGCAGTTTTTTGCGGTCAAACGGATGGTTGGAGGTGAAAACAAGTTGCTTGAATGCATGTGCACTCTTCTCATGGAAACAGGAGAGGAGAAAGCGCCCGTGAGCCAGACGCCGTGGGGAAATGGGCCAAAAAGTATCGAGATCGATTTGTCCGTGTACGGCTTTCACCGTGATGGCATTGGGAAAGGCCCTGCGGACATCGTCTTCTATAGCAGCTGTTTGTTTTGAAGAAAGCAAATCGGTCTTGTTGAGGACAAGAAGATCCGCTTCCGAGAGCTGATCTGCGAAAAGATGGCCAAGAAGGGCTCTTCGCTTCCACATGCGGCAGTCCAGAACTACAACGCACTTGGCAAGGCGGAGCATGTCGGGTGGAAAGTGATTGACGGTCTGTGCAATATTGGCAGGATCTGCGACACCACTGGCTTCCACCAGAATGCGCTGTGGGCGGCATTTTTCCAGAATGTCCTTCAGAACCTTGTCGAGTTCGTCGTTTATTGTGCAGCAAATACAGCCACTGTTGAGTTCGTAGAGCGGAAGTCCGTCTCTTTCGAGCAACTTCCCGTCCAGTCCCAATGCTCCGAACTCATTGACGAGAACGACTGTGCCAGCGTCTACGCCACTGTTCAGCACATGTTGCAGGAGGCTTGTTTTTCCAGCTCCAAGAAAACCGCTTAATACATAGAGGTCTGTCATGATTCATCTCGTTCGCTGCCGGAATCGGCAGTGTTTGGGCTGCCATTGCCGTCGTGCTGACCCAAAAGGCAACACAGACCGGCTTCGTTCAGGTCCTGATCGGTCGCGGTTTGCCACCACAGAAGATTGATCCAGGGAAGACGCTCGGAAGGAGGTTGAACCAGAAGCCAGTCTTCATGGCCCCCCTGTCGTGCGCACTCGTCAAGATCAGGTTCCAGCAGGGCGAAAATATCTTCGGGCACCGAGGCACGTTCTTTTCTTGGCAGGGGGCAGGGCAGGTGCAGGACCAGGTGTCTTTCGCTGGTGATGTCTTTTGCACTCTCACCCCCCGTATCCGCATGCCACAAAAGGCAACCTGTGGGCGGCGTAGCATAGAAAAGGCCAAGGGCGGTCACAAGGCTGTCCAGCATTGCCCACAGCACAGGCCATCCGGGCATGTCTCGATCGAGTTCTCCCGCTTCAAGCAGCCGTACGGTCTTGTCAGCGCTGCGTACATCGACAGGGGCAGGAGAGCGTACTTTCCAAAAGTCTCGAGCCGTACCTTCTACGCGTACCCATCCCAGGTCTTCCTGAAATTCCACTTCAATGTAGCCGACAACAAAGGCAGCTTCTGGAATGTCCTCCCAGGAATCCAGATTCGGGGTGCCTGTCTCGTCAAAGAGGGGGCTTATCCGCAAGGCCTGTTCCTGCAGGGACAGGCCATCAAAAAGGGGATCCTGTTCCATAGCCGGATAGTACTTGACCCAGAAGCGTCCACGGGGGCCAGGGCGTGAATTTTCGCAAGCCTGGTGCAGGTCCGCTTCTCCCAGCTCCAGCGCAAATACTCCGGGAAAATCGTCTCGCCACAGATACCACACGGTTGCCTGGGGCAAAATGGGTTGGGAAATTCCTGCAAGCCGCATTTTCTTTCTGGCTGGCGAACTGGGCATGAGGATCATGAACAGATTGGCAATCACCCCCTGCAATTCTGCCAGAGGGTCCCTGCACGAGGGCAGGGCATGGAACGAGGATGTTTCATGGGGCATGGGCTTTCCCAGAAAATATTTGCGGCAGCTCCCTGGAGGCCGTGTCTGCCTTTCAAGGGGCTGCCGTACTTGTGCAAGAGATGTGTTATGCGAGATTCCTACTTCTCAAGCTTGCGCAGAGGATAGCCGTCAAAGCAGAGCATATGCAGGTTAAGCAAAACAATCATCATGATTGTCCAGCAGTTGGAAGTATCGTTTTCCTGTCCGAGACCATAGACGGTACCCAGGAAGACAGGGCCGTATTCCCAGTACAGACCAGCAACAAACAGGCCGCCTACCACGGCAATGACGGTTCTTATGATAGCGCGGCAGGTGAGACTGGAGATCCCCCTTGGCCAGTTGTCGAAGTAGTGAAAGAGAATGGCACCACAGAAGGCCATCATCATGGCCAGTTCGGAGACGTGGTTCCAGCGCCAGGCTGGCTGTTCAATGGTATTGCCGCCTTCGTAGGCCTCAACGCCCCAGTACCAGTCCATGATGTGATTGGCCGTGAATTCGATGGCTATGCCGGCCACGACAACGAAGACCATGGTGACAAGGCCACGTATCCACAGATTGCCGATTTTGTTGAATGGAGCGCCTTCCCACAGCATGTTGATCCAGTACAAAAGCACGAGTGCAGGGACCATCCAGCCGAAATGGAAGAGACTGGACTGGGTCATTGCGACATCTATCCACCACGGTTCGGCAGCCATGAAGCTCTGGGCAGGATAGAATTGATAGGCAATGTGCGGATAATACAGTATGGAGAAGGCAATGATGGCCAGCAATGTCCCGAGAATGATGATGGAAAGGGAAGCAGTCAGCTTGGAACATCCCTGCCACAGACCATGTCCCCAGCCCGTTACGAGCAGTATGCAGAAGAAAATGATGCACGTGTTCATCATAATCTGTGCATAGTAGGCATTTTCGCGGGCAGTCTGGGCGTACTGGCCAAGTCCTTCGGTGCTCATAAGGCCGTCGCCACTAAAGAAGATGGGGCCCAATCGGCCAATGAACTGATTGTAGAACACCAGCATGATAACCAGGGCAAGCACAATTATGCCGGCTGACAGGAGGGTTCCCTTCACTAGGACCGGAGTGTTGCGCAGCCAGGGGCGGCTGACAACGGAAAAGTCGCAGACATCGTTCAGCCAGTGGACAACCATCAGGCAGGTGATGACAAAAGCCTGTCCGACGTTTGGCGTGTACAGCTGAAAGACACCGTTGGGCGAGAAAAGGACATACCAGACAATTTCGCCTACAACAAAAAGCAGAATCAGGTTGATCAGGCCGTTCAGAGGTTGCCCGAATTTTGTAAACGAAAGTTTTCTTTCCTGCAGCCATGTGGTTTCAGGTGAACTAGACATGAGAAAGCCACTCCAATTGATACGTTTGCAGTACAATGTTCAGACATCTGCACAAGGTGCAATGCCCGCAAGAAATGCCGTGATTGCCGGACAAGAAAAGAGTCATGACCACAATTGTGCGCGGTCATGACTCTCCCAAAAGTTTTAGGCAGAGAACAGGTGTACGTCACCATTGCGCATGAAGACGTTTTCCTTGGCGCCTTCGCCTGTAACAGGCAGTCTCTTGTATTCCTTGTACTTGTCGCTGCCGAGCACAATTGGCAGTCCCATATCGTGAGCCTTCTGGGCCCATACCCAGCCTGCGCAGTGGTTGCAGGCCAGCTTTTCCAGTCCCATGCGCTTCACGCCGCGGATAATGTCCACAAACTTGGGATCCCAGTTTTCGAAGGCAGCGATATGCAAACCGCCGTAGGCGGCATAGGGCTTGAAGCCTTCAATGTTGCGCTGGGCCCACTTGAGCATGTTGAGAATGCCCATGTGGCAGCAGCCGGAGACGCAAAGAATGCCCTTGTCCTTGATGTTGAAGTACAGGTTCTGCTCGCCGCGCACGCGGTTCATGATAGGCAGATCGTACATTTTCACCAGAACGCCATCGAAAAGCTTGTAGGGCTGATCCGGGCCAAGCTCAATGCGTTCACCTGTGGCGGGAATGTCGTTTTCCACCATGGCAATGTCGTTCTTGTACTTGCCATCCATCAGGGCCTTGCCTTCGGGATAGAAGGTGTTGGGGAAGATGATCGGAATGTTCTCGTAACGCTTGAGAACAGACTTCAGGCCCCAGTAGTGGTCATGATGCTCGTGCGTGATAACCAGAATATCGATTTTCTTGTCTTCGAGCATCTTGTCAACGCCAACCTTGTGGAAGCTGTAGTCGGCCCAATCCTGGGTCCAACAGGCATCCATGAGGATGTTGTGCATTGTACCGTCGAGCTGTTCGACCTCGATGAGCGCAGCGTATCCGCCGATATTGCTCTGCGTCCACGGGTGTGCATAGCTCGAAACCATGGCGCCACCGGTGCTTTGAATGTCGTGCAGCATGATGGCTGGATCAAACCAGGCAGTTTCGGAAATACAGGTGACCTTGACGGACTTGCAGGTGCCGAACTCGATCTTTTTTGCGGGTGCGGCGTAGCCCTTCTTGATCAGGGGACCAAAGCCTACACCTGCTGTGAAAAGGCCGGTAACAAGAGAATTCTTTATGAAATCGCGACGATTGGTGCTCATCCCTCTCTCCTTGTGAAGACGGTACTTCACGGGGTTGCGGTAGCAGGTTCCGAAAGGCCCAGCTTAGTTGAAAGCTTCCTGGTATTCCGTAACGGTTAAAACATTACGCCCTTCAGCGTCTTTGCTGACAGTTCCTTTCACATTGATAGTATGTTCGACGAGTTTTTCGAGTTCCTTTGCCTTGTCATTGGGAACAAGATAATAGTCTTCGCCATAATATGACAAAAGCATAACGGAAGACAAAGCCTTATCTTCTATATCACTATTGTACACGGCAGCCTTGCTAAGTGAGATACTCTCTGCGGCAAAAGAAGGCGCTGCAAATATAAGCATAAACGCCATCATGAACAAGGTAGCTAATTTTTTCATGCACGTTCCTTGTGGGGGTAGCCACATGTTTGTGGGAAGAAAACAAATTTATATATTTTTTTTCTTCCCTTGTAAAAAAATATGTCTACTGTCTATGAAACGACAGTCAGTTATACCAAGGTTGTCACTCGATATTTTTGTTGATAGGGATATATCTTCCTGATGTAGGCCTCTGTGATAAAAGTCACATGAATAGTTTCAATAAAGAATAATTTTATGTTACTTGAATTTTTTAAAAAGAGTCCGTACGCTAATTAAAAAACTCGTTTTATAATGAGCCCTATAATAATATAATATACTAAAAGAATTTTTCTTTATAATTAATTTTCTTATCTGAAAATATAGCACCAATACGTCGGATGATTATGCTCTCATCAATGAAACGCAGTGCCGATACTCTTCTCCGTGAGCATGCTGGCAGGGAAATATGCGAAATATTGGATGGGCAGGAGACGGGAGTCTACTCCCCTCCATTATTTGGATAATAGCGTGTCTTTTGTACGTTGTCTTTGTTACGCAGACCAATTCTTTTCTGCGGTTTTTGTCTGTAAAGCCACATGTGCTGGCGGGTATGCCGTTTTTTGTCTGGAAATTGACATGTATTATCAGACACTTAGTTTTCAAAACACAGCGCCCTGACACTGCGTGCACCTGGAGTGACACTGATGGATATTGCGGGCGAAGCCGATGGCGCAGATGAAGAGCGCAGCATCCTTCATGTGCCGAGGGTCATGTCCGGTACGCTCAGCGATCTTTTTGAGTCTGTACTGCAGGGTGTTTTTGTGCGTGAAGATCGCCTCGGCCGTTTTTTCCAGAGAGCCATTGTTGCAGAAGTATACGTCGAGCATCTTGATGGTGGACTTGACTTCGTCGTCACTTAACCCCTTGAAAATACGCCTGATATAGTTCATTTTTACGTCTGCCGGTATATAATCGATGAACAGCTCGATGGTGATGTCCTTGAAAAACAGTATGCTCGAGGAGGACGTATTGCAGGCTGTGAGAGCCTGTTTTGCCTCGGCGTAGGCCTTGCGCATGTCGGCACCGCTGTCGGAAATGCCCATGCGTACCTGCAGGGCACATTTTTTCTCAAGCCTTGCCTGCATTCCCCTGGCCAGAGAGAGGATCTTTTCCTCCTCCTGCTCCGGGATCAGACAGATGAGGGAGTTTGCTGTTTGCATGAACAAAAGCTCTGGCTCCATCTCCGTGATGTGCTGCATTACGGATTCGACCTTTTCCATCTCGGCCTGCACCTGTTCTCTCGAAAAGGCGTCCGCATGCTGTACATGGTGCAAATCAAGCACCATGGCTCTCCTTTTCGTGGTGACATCAATATCCAGTTCCTGCCCCCATTTCACAAACTGTGGCGCATAGGGAACCTTTGTGAAAAGCCAGGTTTCGAGAAAGCGGGCCTGTATGCGTTCGTCCAGATTGCGCTGTTCATTGCGGGAATACTCAAGGATAAGGATTTCGGCCATTTTCTTGATGATACGGCCGAATTTGACTACCTCGCTGTATTCCCCGGTCACACCTATGGCTCCTACAATTTTGCCATCGCATTCCAGAGGCAGGTTGATTCCCTTGCGGGCTCCCGGAAACTCGTCATCACGAAAGACAGTCAGCTCCTGCAATCTGTTGGCAATGAGCAGGGCTGCTCCTCCATGAAAAGTTCCGACTCGTCCATAGTCCGTACTGGCAATAATCTGCCCATGCTCGTCCATGAAATTGACGCTGTGATCGATGACGTCACTGAGCTCCTTGACTATTTTGCTGGCGTTTTCTTGGGAAATGTACATTGTTGCGGTCTCGATGTCTTCGGGAATGTTGATGTTGCCGTCTGGCTGAAGGAGCGGCAGTCTCTCCCTGTTCGGGGGATCGAAAAAAGCCGCCTTGAGCCAATTGGCTAAAAGCGGCTTTTTTCGAAGTTCGGGACTGTCAGCGCAGGTCCTGCCTGTACTTGAGGGACTGGCGCAGGGTTTCCATGTCCATGTTCTTCACCTCGCTGCCCAGGGGAATGCCCTGGGCCAGACGGGTGACACGGACACCGGGAAAGCGGGAGGTCACAAGGCCCTGCAGGAAGGCGGCAGTGTTTTCCGCCTCCAGGGTTGCCCCCAGGGCAAAGATGACCTCGCGTATGATCCCCTCGTTCAGTCTTTTTTCCAGAAGGTCCAGGTTCAGCTTGTCCGCGTTCGAGTTTTCCAGAGGGGATATCAGTCCCCCAAGGACCAGGTACTGTCCGTGGTAGAAGCCGCCGCGTTCCATGGTGAGCTCGCTGTCCCAGTCCGTCACAATGCACAGTGTGTCCTGGGTGCGGGAGGGATCCGCGCACAGGGGGCAGGTAACAGTCTGGGACAGGCCACCGCAGCGGTTGCACAGATGCAGCTTCTCGCGCAGCTGGACTATGCTCATGCCCAGTTCCCTGGTCAGAGCCTCGGGCCAGCTCAAGAGCGTCATGGCGACGCGCAGGGCGGACTTGGGTCCCATGCCCGGCAGGCGGCTCAGGCGCGTGACAACGTCCTGCAGGGCTTCGGGCAGTTCGCAGGACATGGTCTAGAACATCCCGGGCAGGCGGATGCCGTTGGACAGGACGGTCATTTCGCGCTCAAGGCTTTCCCTGGAAATGCGGTTGGCCTCGTTGACAGCGGAGATGATCAGATCCTGCAGCATCTCCACGTCGCCGCTCTTGACCGCCTCGGGATCGATGGTCACGCTCTGCACAACCTGGTTGCCGTTGACAACGACCTTGACCATGCCGCCGCCGCTGGAAGCCTCGTAGGTCTTGGACTCGGCCTCTTCCTTGAGCTTGCCGAGCTTGTTCTGCATGATCTGGGCCTGACGCAAGATTTCATTCATGTTGCGCATGAAAATCCTCTCTATGGATGTTGTGTCCCATGCAAGCCCTCCCCGGACTGATAGGGACATTTTCGTGTTTGGCAGTTGGTGTCTGTGTGTCAGCGCTGCTGCACTCTGTCCACATGGGCGTTGAGTATCTCGAAGCAGTGACGCAGCTCCGGCCTGTCGAGAACAGGGGGTGTGTGCAGAGCCTGATTTCTGTTGCGGCCGTCCTCAGAGAGCAAAACCTCGGTGCGCACGTTGCGTCCCAAAAAGCGCGA
Organism: uncultured Desulfovibrio sp.; assembly: GCA_944327095.1. Classification (GTDB taxonomy): domain Bacteria; phylum Desulfobacterota; class Desulfovibrionia; order Desulfovibrionales; family Desulfovibrionaceae; genus Desulfovibrio. Next base: position 20,396 of record CALVGM010000030.1, read on the forward strand.
GAGACTGGCCTCCAGAGTGGCCCGGCTGCGCTTCACAGTGGCAAGGAGGCTCTCGGAGTCGCACTCAAGAGTCAGGACATCACCCTGCATGGACACGCAGCGCAGGGATTTCAGAATATAGGGCGGCACACCATTCTTGTCGCCCTGGGCAAAGTCCGTAAAGGCGTCCCAGTCCGGCAGAAGGGAGCCAAGATCCTTGCCCATGCTCTCGTAGTCCGCCTCGTCGCTGTCCTCGTCTTCGTCCTCATCCTCATCTGGCTGAGGCATGGAAGAGGCCATGGAAGACGGTGTGGACGCTTCCCTCTTGGCGAAAGTAGGTACTTCCCCGGGAGCGGAAGGAGAGCTTTTTGGAGAATCTGGTGCTGCATGGTTCGAGCCTTGGACAGGCGTTGCTGGGGAAACCTGGGCAGCGGGAGCCGCGTCTTGCCTGACAGGCCTTGTTGTGGATTGCGCAGGTGTTTCGCCAGCGGGTATCCTGGAAGAGCCTGAACCTGCGTCCTGACGCCTTGTCTGGTCCTGGGCCAGACTTGCAGCAGGGCTTTTGGACGCGCTGCCAGACGGATTGCCATCAGGATTGGCAGCCGGATTGGCAGCCGGCCCCGCGGAAGGTGCCTGGCTGGCCTGTTGCCTGGCGCTTTCTGCCTGTGTGGCATAGGGCGTTGCGGCAGGGCCTTGCGCAGGCTGGCTTTTGCTGTTGTCGTACGCCTGCCTTCCTGCTGCAGGCTGTCCTTGCTGCAGGCCCTGGCCAGTTTGGCCGAATGTGGACTGTTGGGGCCTGGACTGCGCCACAGAGTAAGCTGAAGGGTCAGGGCCAGAGACAGGACCGGAAGGGATCTGGCCAGCCGGCGCAGCTCCGGCAGCGTCCGCAACCAGGGACGCTGGCAGAAGCTGGGGCAGCAGAGCCAGGTTCACAAGCAGAAGATCCAGTGCCGAGGCCGGCTCCGGGCTTGTGGTCACGCTGCGGTGCGCGTTGATGAGCATCTGCCAGGCAGCGTGCAGGTAGGAGGGCGTGAAGCGGTTGGCAAAGCCTGCCAGAAAATCCAGCTCCACGCTGGAGACTCCGAGCTGGGCCACGGACTCGCGCCCGCACTGGCGCAGCAGAAAGAGGGAGCGAAAATAGTCCACGAGCTCGCGCAGGAAAAAGCCTATGTCCACTTCCCTGGCCACAAGCTCTCTGGTGAACATGGCCGCAGCAGCGCAGTCGTGTCTGGCGAGCGCGTCGAAAAGGGTTGCCAGGGCGTCCATGCCGGCCAGGCCGAGAACAGTGCGCACAGTGTCGCTGTTCACGCTCTCGCTGCCGTAGGAAAGCACCTGGTCGAGCAGGGACATGCTGTCGCGGGCCGAGCCCGCTGCCCTGCGGGCAATAAGGTGCAGGGCACTGTCCTCGAAGGGTATGCCCTCGAGGTTCAGGATCTTGCCAAGATGGGCCGTGATGGTCTCTTCCGTAAGGTGCCTGAAGGAAAAGACCTGGCAGCGGCTCAGGATGGTAGGCAGAAATTTGTGGATTTCGGTGGTCGCGAAAATGAAGACAACGTGCGGCGGAGGCTCTTCCAGGGTTTTCAGAAGGGCGTTGAAGGCCTGGGGGGTGAGCATGTGCGCTTCGTCTATGATGAAGATCTTGTAGCGACCTTCCATGGGCGCAAAGCCCACGTTCTCGCGCAAGGCTCTGGCGTCGTCCACCTTGTTGTTGGAGGCACCGTCGATTTCGACCACGTCCGGATGGGTGCCCTCGGTGATGCGGCGGCACTGCTCGCAGGTATTGCAGGGTTCTGCGCAGGGAGCGTGCTCGCAGTTGAGGGCCCTGGCAAAGATGCGGGCCAGGGTTGTCTTGCCAACACCGCGCGTGCCGCTGAAAAGGTACCCGGGCGCCACGCGGTCCTCGGCCGCTGCCCTGGAGAGCACGGTCTTGATGAGATCCTGCCCTGCGACTTCGGAAAAGAGCTGCGGGCGGTAGCGTGTGGCAAGGGATACGTGTTTCATGTCTTTTGCTGCGCGAGGGGAAGGCAGAGACGGGAGGCTCGCCTGTTGCCGGCAAGCCTCCCCAATGTCCTATGGGGCCTTGACTAGTCGATGGTGTAGGGAGCAAGCCAGGCCTTGTACTTGGGATTGTCGCCCCTGGCAGCCTTGAAGAATTCCTGCTGCAGGTGCTTGGTCACTGGGCCGGCGTGCCCTGCGCCGATAGTGCGGTGATCCATCTCGCGGATGGGGGTGATTTCGGCAGCAGTGCCGCAGAAGAAGGCCTCGTCGGCAATGTAGATCTCGTCGCGGGAGAGGGGATACTCTTCCACCTGGTAGCCGAGGTCCCTGGCCAGTTCGATGATGGAGGCGCGGGTGATGCCGCCCAGGGTGTTGGTCAGCTGCGGGGTCTTGAGCTTGCCGTCGATCACCACAAAGATGTTCTCGCCTGTGGCCTCGGACACAAGACCTGTGGGATCAAGCATGACCGCTTCGTCGTAGCCGTCTTCCACGGCCTCGATCTTGGCCAGGATGGAGTTCACGTAGTTGCCTGCGGCCTTGGCCTTGGACATGAGGGTGTTGGGCTGGAAGCGGGTAAAGGAGCTGGTGCGGATGCGGATGCCCTTTTCCAGAGCCTCGGCGCCGAGGTAGGCGCCCCAGGGCCAGGTGGCGATGATCATGTTGACGGGGTTGTGGCCGGGGTTGACGCCCATTTCGCCGTAGCCCACGAAGACCAGGGGACGGACGTAGGCGGCCTTGAGCTTGTTGGCGCGCAGGGTCTCGATGGTGGCGTTGTAGATCTGCTCTGCCGTGTAGGGCATCTTCATGCGCAGAATCTTAGCGGAATTGACCAGACGCTGGGAATGCTCCTTCAGGCGAAATACGGAAGAGCCCTTGTCGCCGCAATCGTAGGCGCGAATGCCCTCGAACACGGAGTCGCCGTAGTGAAGAGCATGGGTGAGCACGTGAACCTTGGCGTCCTGCCAGGGAACGAGTTTGCCGTCAAACCAGATGAATTCTGTCGTTTCCATAAAAAGACATCCTTGAGAGAAATTTTCCTCTGAAAAACCTGCACTCACGGGGGAAAGAGTGGCCCCACGGCCCTGAAGCCTGCGGGGCATGGGTGTGATCAAGAGGCCTGATCGTTGGGACAGGCAGGGTCTTTGGGAATATGCCCGACCCCGGGCTGCCCTTTTGTTGCCTCTGGCTTGCAGGGGCAGGGAAAAGAATTCCGGGCGCAAATTCTATGGTAAGTTGCAAGCCTGCGCAAGATGCTCCGAAATGGGAAAAAAGGGACTGCCAGCCTTTCGGGAGGGTCACTCCCGGGTTTCCAAGAGGGCACAGGAACTCGCAGTCCAGGGGGCAGCTGTCAGTCTGCGCTTTCGCGCACTCCTGCCAGGCAGTGCTTGCCACAAAAGGCAATGCCCCAGTGTACTATGCGCTTGTACCCTTCTGCGCGGAGCCCGAAATCGTAGCTGTTTTGCTCTATCTGTCCCAGGGCCTGTTCCACGGCTTCCGCAAGCTTGCCTGTCTTGTGCGCCTTCTTGATCTCAAGCACCATGGCCAGGGACTTGTCGAACGTGCTTTTCACCAAAATGTCCAGACGACCTTCTCCAGCCTCGCGTTCCAGGCAAACCATATACTGTGGAAAGCGAATGAGGCCGGCAAGGTAGGCCTGATAGAAAATTTCGTTGTAATTGTGGTAGCTTATGCTTTCCATCATACATTTGGAGAGAAGGGAGGCAAAACGCTCCGGCTCCTTGTGCACAAGGGCGTCGAGCATTTGTCTGCGTTCGTCCGCGGCTGTCCCTTGGGCTGCGCTGCCAAGCCAGTCCTCGATTCTGCGCTGGAAAATCTTTCTGACTTCTCTGTTGGGTATGGTCAGCGTGGCCACATCCTCTCCGCTTTCCTGAACGTCTGCTCTGGTCAGATACCCGGTATGGTAGAGCAGGGTCCAGACATTCTCCACCTTGTCCCTGTAGTTTGCATAGTTCAGGCTTTCGTTCATATTGACAATTATGCTGCCGCCGCAAACAAGATGCGAAAGCACAGTCCTGTTGTCCGAGTCGGCTTCTTCGAGAAATTCCCGCACAAAGTCTGTGCTCCCGCTTTCGTCCCAGTACATTTGGGGACTTGCTGAAGGATTGATGTCCAGATCGTTGATGAAGTTGCAGATGTCCCATGGATTGTAGATGCTTTGTCCATTGCCAAAACGGTAGCCATCGTACCACAGTCTAATCAGATCGTATTTGCTGTTCGCATGCGCAAGGCGACAGATCTCCTGAACCTCGGTCGGAGTAAAACCGAATGCCGTATTGTAGATGGTATCAGAAATGTCGTAACTTTTGAAATTGTTCAGATCCGTAAACATGCTCGATCTGGCAAGGCGTAGGCAGCCTGTAAGGATGGCAAATTGCAGATAGGTATTATCTTTGAGTACAGATGAAAACATGAAACTTATGAATGATGCCATGTTCTTGTAGAAGTTTTTTGAGGTTGCCTTTGACAATGGCACATCATATTCATCTATTAGAATAATAACCTTTTCCCTATGATGGGCATACAGAGCATTACATAGTATTCTTAAAATATTTTCAAGTACATCACGCCTATATCTTCCTTCAAGAATTTCTTCAAAGAGCTTTTTGTCTGTAGTGTGAACATGTTCACTTGTGACAAGATAGGCATATCTTGTCAGCAGCATGTTGCGAATTTCCCAGCCAAGACGAGTAATTGTTGATTCAAAAGTATTGTCATTGATAAGCTTCAGATTAAGAAAGAGTACGGGATATTTGTTCATCCATTGTGAACACAATTCCTTGTTCTGAAATATCTTGTATGGCGCAAAAAGCTTTTCTCCATCATGGCGTGTGCAATCGAAAAAGCTGTCGAGCATGCTCATGTGCAGACTCTTTCCGAAACGGCGGGGCCTGAGAAAGAGGGAGACCTGAAAGTGGTTTTGCAGAAACGTTTCCAGGAAACCTGTCTTGTCCACATAGTAGGACTTTTCGGCGCAAATCTGGGGAAAGTTCGAAACACCATTCGACATCTTGAAGCTCATGATGCAACCTCGTCTGCCAAAAGCCCGCATTGGCCGGCCTGTATTCCCTAGTCTTGTTCGGCAACGCATGGAAGGATACAAAATCCTTGCAATTCCAAATACTAGGAAATCCATGCCCGCTTGGCAATCCCCGAGAAGAGGACAAGAGGACGCGTCCCCAAGCAGAACGCTGGCGCAACAGCAGGGGCAGAGTGAATCCATGGGTCTTTCCCTGGAGAGGGACTTTTGTTGCCAAGAGCAGGCCAAAAATATAGCTTTTGGGCGTCGCAAGCTCCCGCAAGGGAGCAGGAGCGGCCTTTGCAACCCCATTTCCCCAATACAAGCCAAAGGAGGCGGCAGGAGCCAATTGTGCCTGCCGGGCATGCCATGACAAGCAGGGACACGGTACTGAGCATAGACTGTGGCGGAACCCATACGGACGCTGTGTGCGTGCGGGCAGGCAGGGTGGAAGCCCAGGCCAAGGTAGCCACGCGGCACGACAATCTGCCGCTTTCCATTTCCGGTGTTCTGGACGAAATCTCGGCCCAGCTGGGAGAGGGTGCTCTTTCTCGGGTGCAGCGCATCACCCTTGGCACAACCCTGCTCGTCAACGCAGCGGTGCAGGGCAGGCTCGATCCCGTAGGCCTGATCCTGAGTGCCGGGCCAGGGCTTGATCCCAGGCGCTTTGCCTTGGGGGAGCACGTATGTATCGTGCCGGGAGGGCTGGACCACAGGGGCGTTGAGGTAAGCCCCCTGGACACTGCCGGCCTTGAGAAGGATGTGGCCCGCATGACGGAGCTGGGGATTTCCGCCTTTGCCTGCGTGGGCAAGTTTTCCCCCAGAAATCCGCTTCACGAGGAACGCATGGGCGAGGTTGTCAAAAAAGTGGCTCCTTCAGCCTTCCTCACCCTGGGGCACCGCCTTGGGGGCGAGCTCAACTTTCCCCGCCGCATGGCCACTGCCTACTACAACAGCGCGACTTTCAGGCTGCACAGGGATTTTCTGAACGCAGTGAGCGAGGTTTTGGCGCAAAGAGGCTGCGGGGCGGACATCTACCTGCTCAAGGCGGACGGCGGGGCCATTCCCCTGTCTGTTGCAAGGCCATGCCCTGTGCAGAGCATGCTCTCGGGGCCTGCAGCCAGCGTCATGGGGGCTCTTGCCCTGGACGATCACCTGGGAGGCAGAACCACGCTCTTGCTCGACATGGGGGGCACGACTACGGATCTGGCCTTCTTTGTGGCCGGCTCCCCAGTGCTCGACAGGGACGGCATGAAGGTGGAGGGCAGAAGGACGCTCATCCGCTCCCTGGCTACCCGCTCCATAGGCATTGGCGGGGACTCTCTCCTGCACGTGGAAGAGGGAGCCGCGGGACGGGTCCTTGAGACCGGTCCCGTGCGCGAGGGCAGGGCCCTGGCCTTCGGGGGCGAGAAGGCAACCCTGCTCGATGCTCTCAACGTGCTCAACGCCAGGGAAGATCTGGATCAGTGCGCAGGCAATGTCGCAGCCTCGCAGGAGGGGCTTGCCAGGCTTGCCGAGTCGCTTGGAACGGACAGCTGCACAGCCGCGACCATGGCTGTGGACAATGCCATGGCCAAGATACGCGCTGCCGTTGCCGGCATGACTGCCGATATCAATGCCCGCCCGGTCTATACCCTGCGGGAGCTCAAGGAGTACTCGGACGTGCGGCCAGAGCGTGTCTGCCTTGTGGGCGGCCCCTCGGCCTGCGTGCAAAACCGTCTTGCCCGCGCCCTTGGGCTCGAGGTGGAGACTCTGCCCATGGCGGACGTGGCCAACGCTGTGGGCGCTGCCCTGACCAGACCCTCTGCGCTCATCCAGGTCTTTGCCCACACAGGCAAGAGGAATCTCATTGTGCCCGAGCTCGACGTGACCGAAGCACTACCGGCCCATGCAGGCCTGCCCTACGTGGAGGAAAGGGCCCTGGCCCTTCTGAAGGACAGCCTTGCGCGCAACGGCATCATGAACTACCCCATGCAGGTCACGCATTCGGAGCTCTTTGCCGTGCTCTCCGACAACGGCGCAAGCGCCAGGGACATGCGCGTCACAGCCCAGGTTGTACCGGGCCTTGCCACGCACCTGGTCCGGGCCTGATACGCACCCTCGATACCAGGACGCATGTCGCAGGCAAGCCCGCTTTCCCCCGGAATAACAAGGAAGTTGTGTCATGGAAGTTGTTCTCTTCGAGCCGGAAATTCCCCCAAATACGGGCAATATCGCAAGGCTGTGCGCTGTGACTGGCACAAGGCTGCATCTCATAGAGCCCCTGGGATTCAGGCTGGAGGACAGGTACCTGAAAAGGGCTGGCCTCGACTACTGGCCCCATGTGCAGCTTTCCGTCTGGCCGGACATGGAACACTTTTGCAGGGACTGGCATGTCACAAGGCCCTCGGCCAGGCTTGTGATCACCTCTTCGAAAAAGGGGGGTACCCCAGCCCACAGATTTGCCTACAGAAGGGACGACATCCTTGTCTTCGGCAAGGAGACCGCGGGACTCCCGGAAGAGGTCAAGGCCCTTTCTCCCCATCACGTGCGCATTCCCATGCTGAAGGAGCACGGCCGCTGTCTCAATCTCTCCACAAGCTGCGGCATTGTGCTCTACCTTGCCCTTTCTTCCAGCGGCACCCTGGACGGAGAGGAGTGGTCCTGACATGAGGAGAGGCCCTGTTCTGCCGCTTTTGGGAAGCAATTCCGGGCTTTGGGGCTAGCCTTGGGAAAAAAAGAGCTTACTTATTGACCCAGAGGCTTTTTCTGTGCGAAAAGCAGGCAGCCCAACAGACCGCAGTCCGGGGCGGAAGGTTCCTAGATTCTAGGTCCTTTTTCGGGCGGATGTCATATTCTTAAGGAGTATTGCCATGCCATTGTGCAGTATCGAGGAAGCCCTTGCCGATCTCAAGCAGGGCAAAATGATTATCCTGGTGGATGACGAGGACAGGGAGAACGAGGGAGACCTCACCATTGCTGCCGAGTTCGTCACGCCCGAAGCCATCAACTTCATGGCCCACCACTGCTGTGGTCTCATTTGCCTCACCCTTTCTCCCGAATTGTGCGACAAGCTGGCCCTGCCGCCCATGACCGAGCGCAATACCTCGCTCTTCCACACCAACTTCACAGTGTCCATCGAGGCCAGGGAGGGCGTGACCACGGGCATTTCCGCAGCGGACCGCGCCACAACCATTCTTGCCGCAGTGGCAGACGACGCCCGCCCCGAAAGCATTGTGACCCCCGGTCACATCTTCCCTCTGCGCGCCCGTCCCGGTGGCGTGCTCGAGCGCACGGGCCAGACCGAGGGCTCCGTGGATCTTGCCCGTCTTGCCGGCCTCAAGCCCGCAGGTGTCATCTGCGAGATCATGAAGGAAGACGGCACCATGGCCAGGATGCCCGATCTCGAGATCTTCGCGGAAAAGTACGGCCTCAAGATTGCCTCCGTGCACGACATCATCCGTTACCGCCTGGATCACGGCGAAGTGAGCGTGCGCTGCGTTGCCAAGGCTCATTTGCCCACCAAGTACGGAGACTTCACTGTCCATGCCTACGAAAGTTCCAGCGAGGGCGGCATTGGGCAGCGCACCCACCTGGCCCTGGTGAAGGGCGACGTCTCCGGACCAGAGCCTGTGCTTGTGCGCGTGCACAGCGAGTGCCTCACAGGCGACGCCTTGGGATCACTTCGCTGTGACTGCGGCGGCCAGCTCGGCGCTGCCCTTACCCAGATCGAGAAGGAGGGCAGGGGCTGCCTCATCTACATGCGCCAGGAAGGCCGAGGCATAGGCCTTGCCAACAAGATCCGCGCCTATGCCCTGCAGGATCAGGGCTACGATACCGTGGAAGCCAACATGAAGCTGGGCTTTCCGCCGGATCTGCGCGAATACGGCACTGGCGCCCAGATCCTTGTGGATCTTGGCATACACAAGCTGCGCCTTCTGACCAACAACCCCAAGAAGATCGTAGGCCTGTCCGGCTACGGCCTGGAAGTTGTGGAGCGCGTGCCCATCGAGATGGAAGCCTGCCCGGACAACGCCCACTACCTTGAGGTGAAGAAGAACAAGATGGGCCACATCCTCACTGGCATACGCTGCCACTAGGAAAGGCCTGTTTTTCCATACCATTTGCGCCTGGCGGATCGGGGACATGTCCCTGGTTCGCCCTTTTTGTGCCTTTTGTTCGCACTCCCGTTTTTTGGGAATGCCCAACAGGCGCTTCATCAAGGAGCATCGTGCCTTCCCATGAGATACCTGCGCGTACAAGACACCGACCCGGCCCGCAATCTGGCCCTTGAGGAAGCGCTTTTTTCGACCCTTGAGGGCGAGGGCATCTTCATGCTCTGGCAAAACGCCCCCTCCATCATCATAGGCAGGCATCAGAACGCCTGGGAGGAGATCAACGCAGCCGAAGTGGAGCGCAGGCATCTTTTTGTTGTGCGGCGCAGCACTGGCGGCGGGGCTGTCTACCACGACCTAGGAAATCTGAACTTTTCCTTTCTCGAGTGCCGTGCAGGTTCCGGCGGCATGGACTTTGCCCGCTATCTTGCACCCATTGTGCGCGGGCTGGCCCGCCTGGGGGTCAGGGCCAGCCTGTCCGGCAGAAACGATCTGGAAGTGGGGGGCCGCAAGATCTCGGGCTCTGCCCAGCGTCTTGCAAGGGGACGCGTCCTGCACCATGGCACCCTGCTTGTGTCGGCAAACTTCGAGGACATGACCAGGGCCCTCAATCCGACCCCGGAAAAGTATCTCTCCCACGGCGTGGCCTCTGTGCGCGCCAGGGTGGCCAACATAGCCGAGTTCTGGAAAGAGGGGTCGGACATGGAAGCATTGTGCCGGGTATTGTGCGAGGAAGCTGGGGGCAGGCCCTGGTCGGTGCCGGACCATGTGCTGCTGAAGGCTGGGGAGATAGCGCGTGCAAAGTACGGCAACTGGCAGTGGAACATGGGGCAAAATCCCAGGTTCACAACCAGGATTTCCCGCCATTTTCCCTGGGGCAGCGTGGAAATGCGCGTGGTGGTCGCGCGCGGCGTCATAACCGAGTGCCGTGTGTTTGGCGATTTTTTTGCGGTGGAGGACATTGCCGAACTTGAGAAGGGCCTTTGCGGCTGCAGGGCGCAGCGTACGAGCCTAGGGCAAAGGCTGGCCTCGCTTGGCAGCCTGAAGCGCTGGTTTTGCGGCTGCGACGAGGACGAGTTGCGCGACTTTCTGCTCTCGCTCTTCTGAGCTCTTCTCAAGGAAGACGCGCTTTGGGCAGCCTGTGTCCTGTAATGCCGACAGATCCTTGAGTTGCAGGAGCCATGTCTTTGTTCGTCTGTAGTTGCACCTTTTTTCACAAGAGAAGAGGGGAAATTGCAATGGAAAAGAGACTGGCTTCACAAGCGGAATTCATTGACTTATCGTCGGAATACAGTATGTTTGCAGTCTGGATCCGCTTGGGGCCTGCCCTGTTTTTTGCGTCATTTGGGGCACGCCCTTTGCGGCCTGTCACAATACGAAACGTCCGGCCAAGCGCAAGGAAGTCCCGGCTCCTTGCCCGAGCCACGCATATCTATCTGCCAGGGGCCTGGACAGGCTCCCTGGCACAGCTGGAGGATACGATGGCAGACATCCTGAATACCCCTCTTACTGCCTGGCATGAAAGTCACGGGGCCAAGATGGCGCCCTTTGCGGGCTGGAACATGCCCATACAGTACGAGGGCATCCTGGCTGAACACAAGCACACCCGCGAGAGTGCCTCTGTTTTCGACATTTGCCACATGGGCGAGTTCATCATCAGCGGCCCGGGCGTGAAGGAAGCACTCATGAAGGCCGTCAGCCACTCCCTGGCGGAACTGGCTCCCGGTCGCTGCCGCTACGGCTTCATTCTCAACGAGCACGGCGGTGTCATCGACGACTGCATCATCTACAATCTTGACAACGACAGCTACATGGTGGTCGTGAACGCTGCCTGCGCAGACATTGACTTCAAGACCCTGAGCTCGCGCCTTGCGGGCTTTTCCTGCGAGGACATTTCCGCGCAGACTGCCAAGATAGACCTGCAGGGCCCGAAGTCCGTGGAGATCATGGAAGCCTTTCTGGGCGAGAACCTGCACGATCTGCCCTACTTTGCCTTCCGCGACACAACCTGGCAGGGCAAGCCCCTGAAGGTGAGCCGCACAGGCTACACAGGCGAGCTTGGCTACGAGCTCTACATAGACAGCGCCAGTGCCCTGGATCTGTGGGAAGGCCTTCTGAAGGACGAGCGCGTGAAGCCCGCGGGTCTTGGCGCACGGGATACCCTGCGCATGGAAGCCGGCCTTTGCCTCTACGGCCACGAGCTCGACACCGAACACACTCCCGTGGAGGCCGGTCTTGGCGTCATGATGAAGAGCCAGGCCGACTATGTGGGCAAGGCAGGCCTTGCCACAGTGCGCGAAAGGCTTCTTCCCCTGGAAGTGGAGGGCAGAAGGGCACCCAGACACGGCGACAAGCTTGCCCTGAACGGCGAGGAAGTAGGCAGGATCACCTCCGGCACCTTTGCTCCCTCCTTGGGCAAGGCCATAGCCTTTGCCTGGGTCAGGGCCGACAAGGCTGAGGAGACTGCCTTCACCATCGTGACGCCCAGAGCCAAGCTCGCTGCCCACGTGACCACGCTGCCCTTCTACAAGAAGGGCACGGCGAGGACAAAGCTCAATCCCGCAAAGTAGCCGCAAGGGCCCTGCGCAGGGATGTTCGCTTCTGCGCAGGCGCCTTTTCGCACAATCAGCACATCATCTTGCATTGCGCCCTTTAAGGAGGTGCCCCATGTCCAATCCAGCAGATCTGAAATATTCCAAGAGCCACGAGTGGGTCCGCGTCGAAGGCGATGAGGCTACAGTCGGCATTACGGCCTTTGCCCAGGATTCCCTTGGCGACATCACCTATGTGGAAGCCCCGGCAGTTGACGACACGGTGAGCGCAGAGGGAGAGTGCGGCTCCATCGAGTCCGTGAAGGCTGCCTCCGATCTCGTCTCCCCCGTGTCCGGCACTGTTGTGGCCGTGAACGAGGCTCTTGAGAGCGCGCCCGAGGTCATCAACAAGGATCCCTACGGCGAGGGCTGGATCTTCAGGGTCAAGGTGTCCGAACTGTCCGGCGATCTGATGGACGCTGCAGCCTACGACGCCTTTTGCGAGCAGGAAGGCCACTAGGCCGGAGGAGCGATGCCCTACATTCCCCATACAGAGGCCGAGCGCGACGCCATGCTCAAGACCGTGGGCGTGGCGAGCCTTGACGACCTCTTTGTCGACATAGCGCAGGACTTGCGCCCGAAAAGCTTTCTGGCAAGCGCAGGTCTTCCGGAGCAGGAAGTGCGCACCCTGTGCGAGGAGCTTGCCGCGCGCAACACGCGCGTGCTCTCCTTTCTTGGCGCGGGCTTCTACGATCACTACATTCCCGCTGCCGTGGACGCCCTGGCGGGCCAGAGCGCCTTTGTGACAGCCTACACGCCCTATCAGGCCGAGTGCTCCCAGGGCACGCTGCAGGCCATCTACGAGTTCCAGACAGCCATAGCCCGCCTCACGGAACTCGACTGCGCCAACGCCTCCCTCTACGACGGTGGCACGGCCCTGTTCGAGGCCTGCACCATGTGCGTGCGCTCTGCCAAAAAGCGCACAAAGATTGTGCTGGACGAGGGTATCAACCCCATCTGGCGCAGGATGCTGGCAACCTACGCCCGCAACCTGCCTGTGGATTTTGTGCTGGTGCCCCTGAAGAACGGCGTCTCCGACAAGGAGGCTCTGAAGGCTGCCATTGACGACGAGACGGCTGGCGTAGCTGTGCAGAACCCGAATTTCTTCGGCGTTGTGGACGACTACAGCGACGTGTTTGCAGCCGCCAGGGACAAAAAGGCCCTGAGCGTCATCTCCGTGAACCCTGTGCTGCTCTCCGTGCTCAAGACCCCCGGGGCCATGGGCGCAGACATTGCCGTGGGCGAAGGTCAGCCCCTTGGGCAGCCACTCGACTTTGGCGGCCCCTACCTGGGCCTCATGGCCTGCAAAAAGGCCCTGGTGCGCCAGATGCCCGGCCGTCTTGTGGGCCGCACCCACGATACCGAGGGTCGCACAGGCTACGTTCTGACCCTGCAGGCCAGGGAACAGCACATCCGCCGCTCCAAGGCGACCTCCAACATCTGCTCCAACCAGAACCTCTGCGCGCTGCGTGCCCTGGTCTACCTGTCCCTCATGGGACCGCAGGGACTGAGGGATGTGGCGGAAAACAGCATCGCCAATGCCCATCTTGCGGCCAGGGAAATCGTGAACGGGATAGAGGGTGCGAGCCTTCTCAACGACGCGCCCTTTGGCAACGAGGTGGCCATACGGCTGCCTGTGCCTGCGGACGTTCTTGTCCAGCGCTGCCTTGTGCGCCACAAGTGCGTGCCCGGCTACCCGGCTGGCAGGGACTTCGAGGGCATGGAGAATGTGCTGATTGTGGCCTGTACGGAAAAGAACACCGAAGGCCAGGTGGGCATACTGCTGGACGCCATTCGCGACGTCATTGCCTGGATCGGGCAGGACGAGCTTTGCCAGGCCAGGGGGTAAGACATGGAGACCATCTATTCGAAATCCGTACCCGGTCGTCGCACAACCGGCCTTGCCCCCGATCCCGTTAAGGAGGGCGCAGCCGCCTTCCTGCCCGAGGGCTGCCTGCGCAAGGGCCTGCCAGGCCTTCCCGAGTGCTCGGAGCTGGATGTGGTGCGCCACTTTACCCAGCTGGCCAGCAAGAACTTCAGCGTGGACGGCAACTTCTATCCTCTTGGCTCGTGCACCATGAAGTACGATCCCAAGATCAACGAGGTGGCCGCAGGTCTCACGGGCTTTACCTCCCTGCACCCCATGCTGGCGCAGCTTGCCAACGGCCAGGGCTGCCAGGGTGCCATGCACGTGCTCTACACCCTGGAAAGAAGCCTGTGCGCCATAACCGGCATGGAGGCCTTCACCCTGCAGCCCATGGCAGGCGCCAACGGCGAGTTCACGGGCGTGGCCATCATCGCAGCCTACCACAAGTCCCTTGGTCGCGATCGCCGCATCATGCTCATTCCGGACGCTGCCCACGGCACCAATCCTGCCTCGGCGGCCATGGCCGGCTTCACCGTGGTGGAGCTGCCCTCGAAGGACGGCATGATCGATCCCGAGGCCATCAGGGCCGCCATCGAGAAGTACGGCGACAGCATTGCCGGCCTCATGATGACCTGCCCCAACACCCTGGGCCTCATGGAAGTGCACGTGAAGGAAATTGTCGAGCTTCTGCACGGCATTGACGCACTTGTGTACTACGACGGCGCCAACATGAACGCCATCCTTGGCAAGATGCGCGTGGGAGACGCGGGCTTTGACGTGGTGCATCTCAACCTGCACAAGACCTTTGCCACGCCCCATGGCGGTGGCGGCCCTGGTGCAGGACCTGTGGGCGTGTGCGAGCGCCTCATTCCCTTCCTGCCCTCGCCGCGCATTACCCGCAAGGCGGACGGAAGCTACGAGTTCCTCACGGACGCGCCGCAGAGCATTGGCAAGATCGGCCCCTTCTACGGCAGCTTCGGCGTGCTCTTGCGCGCCATGGCCTATATCTGGCGCCTTGGCGGCGAGGGTCTGGAGCGCGTTGCCGAATACGCGGTGCTCAACGCCAACTACATGCGCGTGAAGCTGAAGGATGTGCTCGATATCCCCTACGATCGCCTGTGCATGCACGAGTTCGTGGCCTCCGCGCCCCATGGACTGCGCGCCCTGGATCTGGCCAAGGGTCTGCTTGAGCGCGGCTTCCACGCGCCGACCATCTACTTCCCCCTGCTCGTGCACGAATGCCTCATGCCCGAGCCTACGGAAACGGAAAGCAAGCAGACACTGGACGCCTTCTGCGACGCCCTTGCCGACATAGTGGCCAAGGGCAGGGAGCATCCCGAGGAACTGGCAGCTGCCCCACACGGTCTGCCAGTGACCCGCATGGACGAGACAGAGGCTGCCCGCGGCATGCACCTCACCGAGGACATGTAGAACAGTCATCCCCCCAATAGACGTGGCACAGGAGAAAACCCAAGGGCTTTCTCCTGTGCCTTTTTCTTGCCCTGGCAAGAGCGGCCCTTGTCATTTGGTAAAACACACTGTTTTGCTTGTCTTTGCCCCGCAGGGGCAGCATGTTTCAGCCAAAAATTCGGGAAATGGGACACTGCAATTTTTGCAGAATATGGCAAATATTCCTTTGAAGAGAAAAAATGTATCCCAAAATTGCGAGAGAATCCATTGTCATTTGAAAAGAGAAGAACGATTTAAAAAGGATTGTAGAACAGAAATATTCACATAAAAATGTTTTTCCATGAGACACAGGCTTGCCCATTGGGAAAAATGCAGGAAATCGCTTGACATTATGCAAAAAGCAATGTAACAGCCAAGAGATAGATGCCTGTTTGGTGGCCGTACGAGCCTTGCCCCAAATTGGGGAGCAATGACAAGATGTTCCCCGCTTTCCACAAGTCTTGTACCCCACAGAGTCCGGAGTCGTCCGCCATTGTCGTGCGTCAGGGTGTATCCTGCCTTCCAGGGCGGCTTTCGGTTCAGCATGGAAGCTGGCCCGCGGCCTGGCATGTGTTTGCCGGGCGTTTTGGGGACCTCCATGTGGTGCAGGCAACATTTTGGCTGTTCTCACCCAAATCCGTTTGCCTTGACAGTCGCAAGGACACAGGAGATCTACATGTCCAATACCAACCCCGAACTTGTCGAAAAATTTACCGCAATGGCGAAAGCTGTGGCTGCCACTGTGGCAGAAGTTCCCAGCAGGGAAGAGGCCTTCAAGTACATAGTCGATTTGACCCTCTCCAAGGATCCCTGTGAGCTTTTGGCCGACGAGCCGGATACCGAAAAGGGCCCGCTCGGTCCCAACCGCGTTCCTACCCGCGTACAGAGAGTGATCGCCGCTCCCTCTCTCGATGACGAGGCCTTTGCCGAACTGGACAAGCTGTGCCAGGAAAAGGGCATCCTCTGCCTGCGCGACAATGTCCGCAAGTACGCTGCCGGCATTGACCTCGGTCTCAACGAGGCCGTGGCCGGCGTGGCCGCGAGCGGCACCTGTCTTTGCCCCACCACGGACGAGAATGTGCGTCTGGCCGGCATGATCAGCGAAATCAGCGTGATCATGCTGAAGAAGTCGACCATCTATCCCGACCTGCCTTCCGTGGCCCACATCATGCGCGAGGCCATTGGCCAGGGTGCGTCCTTTACCACCCTCATCACCGGCCCCAGCCGTACTGCCGACATCGAATGCGTCAGTGCTGTCGGCGTCCATGGCCCCCTTGCTATGCACATTCTTCTCCTGGAGGACTAAATAATGCAGACAGCACCCAAGAGCTACAGCGCCTACCACAAGGAGATTGACGAGGCTCTCAACGACGAGCAGCTTCGCAAGACTCTTGGCACCTATGCCGTGAACTACCGTACCAATCGCGCGAACGTGATGCGCGATGTGGACGAGAAGGGCCTCATCAGGGCCATTGCCGACTTCAAGGACGAGGCGGCTGCCCACATGGAGGAGCTCTACAAGCAGTTCAAGGAAGAGGCCGAGAAGCGCGGCGCCCATGTGTATCTCGCCAAAACGGCCGATGAAGCCAACCAGATCATTTCCGACATTGCCAAGCGCGAAGGCGTGAAGCGCATCATCAAGTCCAAGTCCATGACGAGCGAGGAAACCCTCCTCAACCACAAGCTCGAGGCCGACGGCTACATCGTGGACGAGACGGACCTTGGCGAGTGGATCATCCAGCTGCGCCACGAGACTCCTTCCCATATGGTCATGCCGGCCATTCACCTGAGCCGCTACCAGATCGCCGAGGACTTCTCCAAGGTGACCCATGTCAAGCAGGATCCCGACATCGACCGCCTTGTGAAGGTTGCCCGCGTGCAGCTGCGCCGCAAGTTCATTGCCGGCGACATGGGCATTTCCGGCTGCAACTTCGCCATTGCCGAGTGCGGCGCCATCACCACTGTCACCAACGAGGGCAATGCTCGCATGGTGGAAACCATGCCCCGCGTGCACACCGTGCTCGTGGGTCTGGACAAGCTGACCCCCACCATCGACGAGGCCATGATCGCCCTGCAGATCCTGCCCCGCAACGCCACGGCCCAGCGCATCACCTCCTACGTGTCCTGGGTTGCCGGCCCCACCAAGTGGCTCGGCTCCCCCGAGGGCCAGAAGAGCATGCACATTGTCTTCCTTGACAACGGCCGTACCAAGTACGTGAAGGACCCGATCTTCAAGGAAGTGTTCCGCTGCGTGCGCTGCGGCGCCTGCACCAACGTGTGCCCTGTGTTCACCCTCATCGGTGGCCACAAGATGGGCTACATCTACATGGGCGCCATCGGCCTCATTCTCACCTACCTCTACCATGGAGAGGACAAGGCCAAGTACCTGTGCCAGAACTGCGTTGGCTGCGAAGCCTGTCACAATGTCTGCGCCGGCGGCATCGACCTGCCCAAGCTCATCCGCGAAGTGCGCAACCGCCTCGTGGACGACGGCAACGGCGACATGATGGGCTCGCTCATGAAGATGGTCATGACCAACCGCAAGCTCTTCCACTCCCTGCTGCGCTTCGCAAGCAAGGCCCAGAAGCCCGTTACCGGTGGTACCCAGTTCCAGCGCCATCTGCCCATGATGTTCATGAAGAGACATGACTTCAGGGCTCTGCCCGCCATTGCCGAAAAGGCCTTCCGCGACCTGTGGCCCAACATTGCCCCCAAGGTCAGCAACCCCGTTGCCCGCGTGGCCATCTTCGCCGGCTGCGCCCAGGACTTCATCTATCCCGAGCAGCTCATTGCTGCTGTGAAGGTTCTTGCAGCCCGCAACGTGGCCGTTGACTTCCCCATGGCTCAGACCTGCTGCGGCCTGCCCCTCAGCATGATGGGCCAGCGCAAGGGCGTGCAGGATGTGGCTCGCCAGAACGTCCGCGCCTTTGTGGACGGCAACTACGACTACATCATCACCCTGTGCGCAAGCTGCGGTTCCACCCTGAAGTTCCAGTACCCCACCTACCTTGCCAACGACAGCGACATCACCTCCGGTGTGCTCGACCGCTTCGTGAACAAGATTACGGACTTCAGCACCTTCTGCCGTGACGTGCTCGACCTCAAGCCCGAGGACTTCACCAATACCCACGAAAAGGTCACCTTCCACGGTTCCTGCCACCAGTGCCGCGCCCTCAAGGCAGCCGGCAAGTCCCGCGAGCTCATCGGCAGCGCAGCGGACTACGTGGCCTGCAACGAAGAGGAAGTGTGCTGCGGCTTTGGCGGCACCTACTCCGTCAAGTTCCCGGAAATCTCCGCAGAGATCATTTCCAGGAAGGTCAAGAACATTGTGGACACCAAGGCCGATCGCGTGGTCATGGACTGCCCCGGCTGCGTGCTGCAGATCCGCGGTCATGCCGAAAAGGCCAACGCCGGTATCAAGGTGACGCACCTCTCCGAGCTCATGGCCGAAAACATCCTGCCCAAGTAGGCCGGAACCTGAAAGGTTCCTGCCGCACAGGCAGAATCTGACAGCCAGACAATAACAGAGAGCCGGCTTCCCTTTGGGGGGAAGCCGGCTCTTGAAATCTTGGGTCTCCGGGACAAAGCCTGTAGCAGGCTACTTCCAGAAGTCGAGGCTATCCGTGCAGATTCGTGTTGCGTCTACTCGTCATCGTCCTCGTACTCCTCCTCATCAGGGTACTGCGCAGGACTTTTCCCCTTTTCTCCACAAGCTTCCAGGGCTTTCTGGCTCTGGGGCTTGCTTCGGCGCTGGAAAGCACTGTGATCCGGTGAAGCCAGTCGTCTCCAAAATCGAAAAGATAGAGGAAAGTCGTACCGTCCTTGAGATCCAGACTGTCCAGAGTGGTCTCCTCGGCAGCATGGACATCGCCAGTCTCGCTATCCATTATATAGCGTGGTACATAGTGTCTGCCTTCAGTCGAGTAGGGGCTGTCCGTGCCAAAACAGAACTTCCAGGCATGACCGTCGAAGCGCTCAAACAGCTCGAAGATGATTGCGTGCAGCTCATCCAGCGTTACGTTGGAGAGGACATCAATGACCCTGTAGATACCCTCGAATTCTTGGGCGCAACCACACAGCACATCTATGCGCAGGCGATAGTAGCGCTTGTTCTTAACCCGAGCCTTGCCTCCAGTTTTTCTCTATCGACACGAACCCATGGCATGTTCTAATCTCCCTGATGGTTGGCGGTTGGTGAAAGAATACTGAACCAGGGTGGTGCGGAGAGGAAGAGGTACTCTAATGGATGCCTGGTCCTTCGCCCAGGCAGAGGAGTAGCGTACGATGCCTGCCCCTGTGCCGGGAAGGTTTCCTTGATACCTCGAATCAAAAGATATCAGCTCTTTTTCCAAAAAGACAGGTGAAGGCGACAGCAAAAGTCTGCCAGAAAACGACAGTGTAAGCCTATGGCAAAGGGCTCAGGGTGGTGCTCACGCCCGGTTTCTTTCTCGGCCCTCACATGGTTGCAGATGCTGGAAGAAGGTTGGAAAGAGCCGCGCCTAACACCTTGGTCCTTGTCACGGGCAAGGTTTCTTTGTTTTTTTCAGACACCTATTTCCAGACCTCGTTGCCCGGGGTCTGGCGGGACGAGACAATAGTGCCGGAATTCGACAAATTCTTCCCCTGCGATGGCTACTGGCACAGCGACACAAAAGCGCCAATTGCTTGCCATGCAGGGAAAGTGTGATCGTCTATCCCGAGAGATTTGGGCTGCCCCTGGTGCCCGCCCAATCCTAGGGCAGGGCGATGCCCAGGTTTTCCACCATGAGGGTAGGGGCGCGCCTTTCCCGTGCCGCGTCATCGGCAGTGGCCTCGCCGCTCAGCACCAGGATAAAGTCAATGCCCGCGTTTTCCGCCAGAGCCTTGTCTGTGGAGAGCCTGTCCCCGCACATGACCACTTCCGAAAGGTCGTATTTTGCAAGTACAGGCTCGAGAATGCGTGGATCGGGCTTGCCGAAGATTTTTTCCGGGCTGCGACCAGTGGCTGTCCTGTACAGGGCAAGGAAGCTCCCCACATCGGGCAGGGGCCCCTCGGGTGAAGGGCAGACCAGGTCCGGATGGGTGGCAAGGAAGTGGACATTGGGGTCCTGCAGAAGAAGTGCGGATTTGGCGAGCTTTTCGTAGGTAAGGTCCGTGTCGTAGGCCAGGATGACGCACTGGGCGTCCTTGTCCGTCATGGCAAGGTTGGGAGCAAGCTCGTGCAAATGGGCCTTGAAGTCGTCGTTGCCCACAATGTAGGCGCGCTCTATGCCGCTGCGCGCAAGATGGTGCGCCAGGGGTTCCGTAGGTGTGAGGAACTGATCAAGGCGTGCGGCAATGCCCATGCCGTTGAGCTTTTTGACGTAGCTTATGGGCGAGTGCGAGGTATTGTTGCTCAGGAACCTGAAGTCGAAGCGTTCCCAGTTGCGCACAATGCCCGCCACTGCCGGCTGAATGGGGGTGTTGCCAAGGTAGATGGTTCCATCCATGTCAAGGACAATACAGCGTTTTTTTGACCAGTCCAGAGTGCTCATACTTTTTTTGCGCCTTGTGGCGTCTCCTCCTTTGCAGTGTTCTGTTCCAAGTATGCCATGCCCAGGGCCTTTTTGCCAGAGCAGGGGCCATTGGCAAAAACAGGACAAAATGGCTGACAGGGCTTGTGGTCCAAAAAGAACATAATGGTAGGTTTTCACGCACAAGCACAGCCGACAGGGAATCTGGTTGAATACGCAATCAGGTATTTGTTACAAAAATGTATGAGTCATTTTTGACAAAGAGGAGTGAAATTACAAAAATGTCCACAAATCCCTGTACCGCAATGAGCTGTTCGAATGGGGCACGCTGGACAAGACTTGTGGCTATATATTGTATCTTATTGAAATAAGTGCATTTATACAAACAGACTGAAAAAGATGACGCGTTTTGGCACGCTCTATGCTTATGCCATCCCGTTACCGGGCTGCGATCTGTTACGGATCGTCTTTTCGACACCAAGATACAAGCAAGGAAGTATTCCATGAACGCGGCAGACAACGCTTTCATTCTCATTTGCGCAGGGCTGGTCTTCGTGATGACACCTGCCCTGGCTCTTTTCTACGGTGGCCTTGTGCGTTCGCGCAATGTGCTTTCCACCACCATGCACAGTTACGCCTGTCTGGCAGTAGGCACGGTTCTGTGGTTCTTCGTGGGCTACAGCCTGGCCTTCGGACCCGATCAGGGCGGTCTTATAGGCGATTTCTCCTATGTCCTCTTCAAGGGCGTCGAGGGCGTCGAGGGCGTGGCTGCGCCTGCAGCGAGCAATCTTCCCCACGAAACCTTTGCCATGTTCCAGTGCATGTTTGCCTGCCTGACCATGGCACTCATTTCCGGTGCCTACGCTGAACGCATTCGCTTCAGGGGCATGCTGCTCTTTTCCGCCCTGTGGCTCATCTTTGCCTACGCGCCCATGGCCCACTGGGTCTGGGGTGGCGGCTGGATGGCCAAGATGGGAGCCATCGACTTCGCAGGCGGCGCAGTCGTGCACATGGCTTCGGCCGCTGCGGCCCTGGCCTGCGCCCATGCCCTTGGACCACGGCTTGACTCCGGTCTTTCCAGCGAAGGTCCCCACAACCTGCCCATGACCCTTATTGGCTGCGGTCTTCTGTGGCTTGGCTGGTTCGGCTTCAACGCCGGTTCCGCCCTTGCGGCCAACGGCCTGGCAGCCCATGCCTTCACCACCACCCATGTGGCCACAGCCTTCGGCATCTGCGGGTGGATAGTCGTTGAATGGATACGCACCGGCAAGCCCACCTCCCTGGGCGCTGCCTCTGGCGCTCTGGCTGGCCTTGTGGCAATTACTCCTGCAGCCGGCTTCGTTTCCGTGGGCTCCGCAGCCATCATCGGCTTTATCGGCGGCGTCTGCTGCTACGGCGGCATCATGCTCAAGACTCGCTTTGGCTATGACGACGCTCTGGACGTGGTTGGCATACATGGTGTTGGCGGAACAGTTGGCGCCCTGCTGACGGGTGTCTTCGCCAATGCCCAGTTCAACAATGTGGATGGCCTTCTGGCCGGCAATCCGGCCCAGCTTGGCTATCAGGCTGTGTCTGTTGTCGCTACCTGGGTGTTTGTCTATGTGGTGAGCCGCATTCTGCTGGCAATAGTCAATGCTCTGGTCGGCCTGAGAGTCACCCCGGACGAGGAAATTTCCGGACTCGACCTCAACGAACACAACGAACGTGGCTACAACTTCTAGCCTGTGCAGGAGTTATCATGAAGAAGATAGAAGCGCTTATTCGCCCCAGTGTCTTTGACAAGGTCAAGAAGGCCCTGACCGGGATTGGGGTGCACGGCATGAACTACATGGAGATACGCGGTTTCGGACGCCAGGGCGGGCACACGGAAGTGTACAGGGCCGCTGTGAAGAAGGTGGACTTTCTGCCCAAGGTGCGCATCGAGATTGTGTGCTCGGACGACAATGTGGAGCAGATCATCGAGGCCATAGTCACGGCTGCCCGCACGGGCAATGTGGGTGACGGCAAGATCTTTGTCTCCGATGTGTGCGAGGCCCTGCGCATCCGTACTGGAGAACGGGGCGACGAGGCCGTGTAGCAAATCCCCTGGTTCCCAGGGAATGAGGGCAGACCCGCTTGTGTCCGGGAAAATCCGGGAAGTTTCGGACACGGCGGGTCTGTTCTTTTGTGCCGGAAGACAGCGTGTTCCCAAAGGGGCCCCTGGAAACTGCCAGGGGCCCATTCGAGAGCCCATTTTAGGAGAGCATGATGAACAGGCGTTCCTTTTTGAAATCTGCAGCACTTGCTGCGACCGGGGCAAGCCTTTGCGCACCCCATGCACTTCAGGCCAGCGAGAGCAAGGCAGCGCCCAGGGCCGCCATCACCACCCCGCACTATCTGGCCAGCGAGGCTGGCTATCGCATTCTCGAAAGGGGCGGCAATGCCCTTGAGGCCATTGTGGCAGCAGCCTCCGTACTGGTAGTGGTCTATCCCCAGATGTGCACCCTTGGGGGTGACGCATTCTACCTCATCTACAATGCCCAGACAGGCGAGCTCAAGGGCATCAACGCCAGTGGCAGGTCCGGCGAGAAGGTGGATCGCGCGGTCTACGAGGACAGACATCTGTCCGCCATACCAAGCCGTGGTCCCCTGTCTGCCATCACTGTGCCCGGCATAGTGTCCGGCTGGGATCTGGCACTCGAGTACTCTTCCCTGGCAATGGGGGGAGCGTTTTCCCTGGCACGTCTGCTCGAGGACGCGCAAAAGTATGCCGAGGAAGGCTTTCCCATCACCAAGAGCCTCTCGGACTGGATTGTCGAGGATACCAGGATAGACAACACTGGGCGTCATAACCTGCAGCAGTACGAAGGCTTTGCCAATATCTTCTATCCTGGCGGCAAGCCTCTGCAGCCCATGACCATGCTGCGCCAGCCGGATCTTGCCAAATCCCTTGCCACTCTTGCCGACGAGGGGCCGCGCGCCTTCTACGAGGGAGCCCTTGCCAGGGCCCTTGTCAAGGGGCTTGCCGATGTGGGCGGACTTTTGACCGACCGGGATTTTGCCAGCCAGAGAGCCTTTTTCGTGGAGCCCCTGCGCACGAAGTACAGGGATTGCGTGGCCTGCAACCTGCCTCCCAACTGCCAGGGCCTTTCTTCCCTGCAAATCCTGGGCATCTTCAACTGCTTCGACGCAAAGGCCATGGGCGAAGGCACGGCTGCCTTCTACCACGTGCTCACAGAGGCAGTGAAAAGGGCCTTTGTGGATCGCGAGCGCTACGTCACGGACCCGGAATTTTCCCACACGGACTACGCGTCCCTGCTGGCCCCGGGCTACCTGGTGTCCATGGCCCGCGAGCTTCCCATGAAGGGAGTTGCCAACTACCTTCTGCCCTCGCTCTCTCCCCAGGGCGACACGGTCTGGCTCGGCTGCGTGGACGCCAAGGGCAACGCTGTCTCCTACATACAGAGCATCTACCACGACTTTGGTTCTGGCATCATTCCCGCAGGCACGGGTATCATCCTGCAAAACCGCGGCTCCTTCTTCTCTCTGGACAAAAAGCACGCCAATGTTCTGGAGCCTCTCAAGCGCACCATGCACACCCTGAATCCGCCCATGTTCCTCAAGAATGGCAAGCCCCATCTTGTCTACGGCACCATGGGCGGAGATGGCCAGCCCCAGACGCAGGCTGTGGTGGCCTCGCGCGTGGTGGACTTCGGCATGACTCCGAAAGACGCAGTTGCGGCCCCGCGTTTCCTCTACGGCAGGACCTGGGGAGACAATTCCACCACCCTGAAGCTTGAGGGCCGCATCAGGCCCGAGGTGGGCAAGCGCCTTGCCGAACTCGGACACAGTGTCGAGTACCTGGCAAACTTCACCGAGACCATGGGCCACGCAGGAGCCATACTTGTGAAGGAGGACAGGAGCGTGGAGGCTGGCACGGATCCGCGCAGCGACGGCCTGGCTCTGACCTTGTAGAAAAACGTGAATGTTTTTTTGGGGAAGCGGTCCGCCTTTTCCGGGGAAAACCGGCAAGGGCGGACCGCTTTCTGTCCGAGGCCCTGTGAATCTGTTCCGCATGACAACCTGGAAGGCCGACTCTGGCCTGTGCCTGGAGACTGTGCCCAAAGGCCCGCAGCATATTCGTGACAAGGATCTGGCAGCATAGTGTCTCGCACCATTGGGCTTGTGTCTCCAATTGACGCCTTCCAAGGGGAGCGATAGAGTTGTGTTATATTTGTGTTACAACTTCTCCAGACGGTCTGCTTCTTGCATGCAAAAGCGGCCCTCCCGGAGGGCGGAGATATGGAACAGACAAAATCGGACAGGACAACAGTGGTTGTCATAGGTGGGGGCGCAACCGGCACAGGCATACTGCGCGACTTGTCCATGCGCGGCATACAGGCTGTGCTTTTCGAACAGGGAGGCTTGTGCCATGGCACAAGCTCGCGCTTCCATGGCCTTTTGCACAGTGGTGGTCGCTACGCAGTCAGTGACAGGGAAGCTGCTGCCGAGTGCGTGCGCGAAAACGCCATTCTGCGGCGCATTGGCAGACAGTGCGTTGACGAGACCGAAGGCTTTTTCGTGCTCACGGACGAAGACGATCCTGCCTACGTGGACAAATGGGTTGCTGGCTGCAAGGCAGCAGGCATAGAGGCACGAGAGCTGGAAAGGGACGAGGCCCTGCGCCTTGAGCCAGGCCTCAATCCCAACCTGCGTCGCGTTTTCCAGGTCCCGGACGCAGCTGTGGACGGCTTTCGCCTAGTTCTGCACAACGCCATGAGCGCAGAGCGCTACGGCGGCAAATTCCACACCTACCACGAGGTGCTTGGCATACGCCAGGCAGGCGGACGCGTGACCGGCGTGGACGTGCTGAACAAGAGGACAGGGGAACGGTTCCACGTAGCCTGCGACATGGTCGTGAACGCGGCAGGCTCCTGGTCCGGCAGGGTGGCTGCCCTGGCAGGCCTGCACGTGCCCCTCACCCCGGACAAGGGGACGCTCATTGTCTTCAACCACCGCTGCACAAACCATGTGGTGAACAGGCTGCACAAGAGCTCGGACGGCGACATCTTTGTGCCCAACGGTTCCGTGACCATACTGGGCACCACCAGCCAGACAGTGGAAAATCCCGCGGACACAAGTTCCTCCACGGAAGAGGCCCTGCGCCTTCTGGACCTTGGCCGGCCCCTGTTTCCCAAAATCGACTCCTTCCGTATTTTGCGCGTCTTTGCCGGCACAAGGCCCCTCTACACACCCGGGGGAGCTGCAGGACGGCAGGCTTCGCGCGGCTTCCACATCAGCGATCACGCAAGCGAGGGTCTGGAGGGTTTTCTGACCATCTTTGGCGGCAAGCTCACCACCTACAGGCTCATGGCGGAACGGATCTGCGACATGGTTGCCGAGCGTCTTCATGTTTCTGCCCCCTGTCGCACTGCAGAAGAGCCCCTGGTGCAGACCCCGGACAGGGAGACAGACGAGAAGGCTGGCAAGATCTTTCTCGGACCTGCCCTGCGCCTTGTGGCGGACAGACTGGGCGACGAGTACGCGCCCTGCGTGAAGGCAAGCAGCAGATTTCTGGCCGACAGGAGCGGGAACGCGCACAATGCCGTTGCGGCAAATCCTCTTGTCTGCGAGTGCGAGATGGTGTCCATGGCAGAGCTTGTCCACGTGGCAAAACTGCCTTCCACCCACTCGCTGCACGACTTGAGGCTGCGCACGCGCCTTGGCATGGGCACCTGCCAGGGCACCTTCTGCGCCCTGAGGGCAGCCTCTGTGCTGGTGGAGCAGGGCATATCCTACGCGGACGATCCTTTGGACGACATGCGCAAGTTTGTCCAGGAGCGCTGGAAGGGAACGCGCCCCGTGTTCTGGGGGCAGCTCGCACGGGAAATGGAATTTTCCCGCAACCTGTACTCGGGGACGCTGGGCACGCAGCCTGGAGAAGAGCAGCCCGAAGCACGCCCCCCGCGTCCTGTACCAGTGGTCAGAGGATCCCTTGGACCTGCGCGCCACGGCATGAGCTCGGACGCAGTGGTGGTAGGAGCTGGTCTTGCCGGGCTCTACGCAGCCTACACTCTGGCAAGGAGGGGTCTCAAGGTCACTGTGCTTGCCAGCGGAGCAGGTTCCATCCACATCAGCTCGGCCACAGTGGATGTGCTGGGCATGGGGGCAAAGGGTCCGGTCCGACGTCCCTACGAGGCCATGAAGGAGCTTCCCGCCACGCACCCCTATGCCATTCTCGGGGAGAAAAGAGTGCACGCAGCGCTCTCGGACTTTGCTGCCCTGTGCCGCAAGCATGACTATCCCCTGGCGGGCCGGGGCGTTGTGGACGGTGTGCTGCAGGAAGCGGAGGCTGTGGAAAACAGTCTTTTGCCCACAGCCATTGGCACACTGAAGACCTCCTGCCTCTTTCCGCAGAGCCTTGATCCTGCTCCCCTGGAAAAGGCGCGGCGCGTTGTTATCCTGGGCGTGGAGGGCTTGCGCGACTGCATGCCGGGCATGGCCAGGGCCAACCTGGAACGGCTTGGCGAGTTCGCGGACAAGAACTTTTCCACAGCCTGGCTTCCCACCCCCTGGAGCGGGGGGTACCGCGTGGAGACTGCCCTGGATGTGGCCCGCGCCCTGGAGCGTGCGGACTGCGCACCCTTCTACACAGCCCTTGCCCGGGCAGCCAGGGGGGCTGACTGCGTGCTCATTCCTGCCATAGCCGGGACAAGGCCGGACAACCAGGTCTACGCAAGGCTTGTGCAGGCAGCAGGCTGCCCTGTGGTGGAAATGACCGGGCTTCCGCCAGGCGTCACGGGCATGCGCCTTGGCAGGCTTTTGCTCGCAGCCCTGCGAAGGGAAAGGGTGGCCATTCTGGAGAACACCACAGTGCGCGGGTGCGAGCGCGACACGGCAGGCAGGGTCATTGCCCTGCGCACAAGCCACGAGGACGGCGAGCGGCGCTATGTGGCCCACAGCTTTGTCATTGCCACTGGCGGCATTGTGAGCGGTGGCCTGGAGCTGGCCCCAGGCAAGGCAGAGGACAGGGTGCTGGGCTTCGAGTATGCCCTGCCTGAGGAGAGCGCAAATATGACCTGCGCCAATCCCTTTGCACCCCAGCCCTACGCGCAGCTTGGCATGCAGGTGCTTGAAAACCTTGCCCCGACCCTGGATGGGCAAACGCCCTTTGCTGCCAATGTGCGCTACGCTGGCCGCAGCCTGGCAGGCCAGGATCCGGCCTTTGAGCGCAGCGGAAACGGCGTGGCTATCTCCACTGCCCACGCAGCCGCAAACGGGCTTCTGCTCTTGGGGGATTAGTGATGGAAAAGACAAAGAGCTCGTCTGTGCACAGTGTCCATGTGAACCCGGACTCCTGCATTGCCTGTACGACCTGCACGGTCTTCTGCCCTGTGGCGGACGTGACAGGAGAATTTGTGGGCCCCAAGATGATCGGTCCTGCCTGGGAACGCTTTCGCCTGAGCGGCCTTGGGGAGGACAAAAGCCTGAGCTACTGCACAAACTGCAAGAACTGCGAGATATCCTGCCCCCAGGGCGTGCCTATCGCGGCCATCAACATGGTGGCCAGGGCCAGGCAGTGCCAACACGATCACCCGCACTACCTGCGCGACTGGATTGTGGCCCATCAGGAACTTCTGGCCCACCTCATTGGTCCTGTGCCGGCACCCATAAAGAACTGGTCCATGCGCAATCCCCTGGTGCGTCTGGCGCTGGATGCAATTGGCCTTGCAAGGGACGCTGCCATGCCGGCCTACGCGGCAAGGCGTTTTCGCACGCAGCTTGCACGGCTTGAGCAGCCCAAATGCGACAGAAAGGTTGTCCTTTTCCCAGGCTGCTACCTGGATCTCTACGAGCCGCAGGCAGGTCTGGATTTGGTCTGGGCTCTGAATCGGGCAGGCTACGAGGTGACAAGCGACGATCGCTTTGCCTGCTGCGGCGTGCCCATGGTGGCCAGCGGCTTCATGGAGGACGCGCACAAGAAGGCCCAAAGCAACGTGGCTGTCATGCGCGAGTACGCACAGCAGGGCATTGATGTCCTGACAGCCTGCCCCTCCTGCGAGCTCATGTTCAGGGAGGAAATACCGACCTTCTTCCCGGACGTCGCAGGCAGGGACATGCCTCACATTCAGGACGCCCAGGAATTTCTCCTGCAGAGAGCCCGCGAGGGCAGGCTCGAGATTGAGCTTGCCAGAAAGCCCGAGAAGCCCATTCTCTACCACGCGCCCTGCCATCTGCGCGCT
>CALVGM010000031.1 GCA_944327095.1 uncultured Desulfovibrio sp.
GTTGGCTGGATCGTGAAGATGGGCATGTGGGTGGACAACCCCCTTGACTGCTTCAGGGCTGCCAGCAAAGGCATGATGGAAGGCTGGCAGGCACTGCTTGCCACCTATGTTCTTGTTACCCTTGGTCTCTCCATTGGCACCAAACTGATGAAGGGCAATGTTGCCAAATTCATTGCTTCCTTCACCCTCATTTTCTTCATCGCCATTGCCTGCTACGTTGTTGGCGCCAACGCCTACATCGCCGCCAACCCCACCCAGCTTGCCAAGCAGGGCATTCCGTGGGCACTCGGCCTCTCCACTGAAGCCGGTTACATCGTGGCCCTGGTTGTGGGTATCATCATCGGCAACGTGGCCCCTGGCTTTGTCGAAAAGCTCCATGACGCCTGCCGTCCCGAGCTCTTCGTGAAGATCGCCATCGTTGTCCTCGGTTGCGAACTCGGCGTGAAGGCTGCTGACGCTGCCGCCTTCGCCGGCGTGGTCATCTTCCGAGGCCTGTGCGCCATCGTCGAAGCCTACCTGCTCTACTGGGCAGTGGTGTACTTCGTGGCACGCAAGTACTTCAAGTTCAACAAGGAATGGGCGGCTCCTCTGGCCTCCGGTATTTCCATCTGCGGCGTGTCCGCCGCAATCGCCACTGGTGGTGCCATTCGCGCCCGGCCGGTGGTCCCGATCATGGTCTCCTCCCTGGTCGTTGTCTTCACCTGCATCGAAATGCTGCTCCTGCCCTTCGTGGCTGCTGCTTTCCTGCACACCGAACCCATGGTGGCCGGTGGCTGGATGGGCCTGGCCGTCAAGTCTGACGGTGGCGCCATCGCTTCCGGTGCCATCACCGAATCCCTGATCCTCGCCAAGGCTGCCGGCGAAGGCACCGTGTGGGCCTCCGGCTGGATCACCATGGTGACCACCACCGTCAAGGTCTTCATCGACATGTTCATTGGCGTGTGGGCCTTCATCCTTGCCTACCTCTGGACCAAGTACTTTGACGCCGACGCCAAGGCCGGCAAGAAGATGACCTGGGGCGACGTGTGGGATAGATTCCCCCGCTTCGTTCTTGGTTACGTGTGCACCTTCCTCATCATGCTGTTCCTCTGCATTGGCGACGAGAGCACCCACAAGGTTGCCAAGACCGTCTCCAGCTCCCTGAACGGCATGCGCACCCTGTTCTTCCTGCTCACCTTCTTCTCCATCGGCTTGATCTCCAACTTCAAGAAGCTGCTTGAAGAAGGCATTGGCCGCCTCGCCATTGTGTATGTTGTCTGCCTCTTCGGCTTCATCATCTGGGTCGGCCTGTTTATCTCTTGGCTGTTCTTCCACGGCATGCATCCGCCGGTTGTCGAGGCCGCTGCTGCAGCCGCGGGCATGTAGGAATATAGGAGAAAAACTATGGCAGAAAATCAGAGCCAAGAAGCGAAATTCCATGAAGAAATCCAGAACATGGAATACGAGCCTCTCGATCCCATCGAGATGAAGCTCATCCACTGGAGCTGGGGCCTTGGTGTTGGCCTTCTTGTCGTGCTCTTCTTCGTGAGCCGCTTGATCGAGCACTAGGCCGAATGTAGTTGACCACGGCTAGCCGTGGTTTTGTAAGGGCTCTTCCGCGACATGTGGAAGAGCCCTTTGCAGCAAGGGGGTATGCACACAAGCCCCCTCTGGAGGAAGAATGCCCAAGTACCACGTGCGTTTTCTCAAGGGACCCAACATGACGCTGCGCCTCTACCACGAGGCCATAGAGGAAGCGGACTCCTTCGAGGAAGTGCTCAAGAGACATACGGACTGGCCCATTCAAGTGGCCTGGGACGATCGCGCAGCCACTGCCTGGAACCCCGGCACCAGCATGTACTACCAGGAAATGTGGGAAGCGGCCCTTGTGCCGGATTCAGCCCATCTGCCCCTTGTAGGCGCCTGGAAGCAGGGAGAGTGATGCGTCACAGAGCACGGCAAAGGCCCCTGCTCCTTGTCTCTGCCTGTCTGGCTGGCGAAAAATGCCGCTACGACGGCAGAGACAATGCCGTGCAGGCCATTGTGGCCCTGAAGGAACAGGGCCTGTGCCTTCCTGTCTGCCCGGAAGTGCTGGGAGAACTCCCCACTCCGCGTACCCCAAGCGAACGACAGGGGGCACGGGTCATCACGAAAGACGGCACAGACGTAAGCCATGCCTTCAGGCTTGGGGCAAGAAAGGCACTCTATCTGGCCATGAAAAACGGCCTGCGCCTGGCCATCTTGAAGAGCAGATCCCCTTCCTGTGGCTATGGCAGCATCTACGATGGCACCTTCTCGCACAGGCTTGTCTACGGAAACGGGTTTTTTGCCGAAATGCTGCTCAAGGAAGGCTTTTCCATCTGGACAGAAGAAAACTGCATGCAGCTTCTGGCTGCCTGCGATCCATTGGCCCGGGACGTGTAACCGACGGCCGTACAGGAGTTGGCCATGCTTGCATCACTGCAAATAAAAAACTTCAAGAGCTACGACGATGCAACGCTGTACTTCACTCCTCTGACTTTTTTTGTAGGCGCAAACGCCTCGGGCAAGAGCAACGCCCTGGAGGCCATACGTCTGCTGAACTGGCTTGCCGTAGGCATGAGACTGGAAGATATCGAGCAGGCCATCAAGAAGGATGACTCGCATATCCGGGGAACTATCCGCGATCTTTTCAAGGATCCCGCAAAGCCCATCACCTTTGTCTGCCGTCTTGCGCAGTCGGAAGAGCCTGACTGGAATACCCTGACACTGAACATAGGGTACAGGGAAGGCAGACTTTGTTTTGAAAGGGAAGAGCTTGGTATTGATGGCGGAGCTTCGCTCTACTGCACAGAAAAAAAACAGAAGGCAGGGTCTTTTGACAGCTACCCAGACCTGGTCAGCGTCTCCTGCAACAATATTGACGCCAAGGAGACCAAAACACATATCCTTTGCAGCAATCAAAGACCAGTGTTCTATCAGCTGGAATCACCCTCACAGTTTCCTTGTGACAGCAATGCAACCTTTGTTATTGTTGCTGTTTGCAGAACATTTCGCATACATCTGCGCAATATTTTCTTTCTCTCGCCAAATCCGCATACTATGCGAGGATATGCCCTGTCTGGAGACAGGCTCATCAAGGAAGATGGCTCCAATATTTCAAGTGTTATCTCATCTCTTTGCAAGGACAACACCACAAAACAAGCTTTGCTGGAATTTGTTCGCTCTGTTCCAGAGCAGGACATCAAGGACATATCCTTTATCAGGACAGAGCGTGACGATGTCATGCTCCGCATATCTGAATCTTTTGGAAAAAAGACAAAGGAAGTTGATGCTCCCCTGTTGTCGGACGGAACCTTGCGTGTACTCTGTATTGGAGCCCTTTTGCTTGGTGCAGTCAAGAAATCCCTTCTTCTCATAGAAGAAGTGGATAATGGCATCCATCCAAGCAGAGTAGCAATACTTTTGCAACAGATATCCGCCATTGCCTTGAGGCGCAAGCTTCAGGTCCTGATCTCTACACACAACCCGGCTCTGCTCGACGCTATACGCGATACAGACCTAGAAAACGTCATTTGCTGCTACAGGGATCCCGAGAAGGGAGACAGTCGCATCACTCGCCTTACAGATATCAGAAGATTTCCGGAACTCATGGTGCAAGATTCCCTGGGAGGGCTCGTCACCAAGAGAAAGCTTGATTTCTTGCTCAAGGACAAGCGTTCTGACAAAGAACGCCTGGAGTCTTCACTGACATGGCTCAAGGAACTGCAAGAGGCAACAAAGGATGGATATCTGCCTCATTGATACATCGATTTTGGTCGAAATTCTCAATATTCCCAACAAATCTCAATGTCATGCCGAGACAATATACGAATTGCAACAAAACATAACAGATAGGGTCTCTCTCTTTCTCCCCATGGCAACAATTCTCGAATGCGGAAACCATATTGCCCACATTAGGGAAGGAGGAATAAGGAGACGTGTAGCTGATTTTTTTGTCTCTCAAGTCAATATGGCACTTGCAGAAACGTCTCCCTTTATAGCCATACTTTTCCATCAAAAGGAAGAGGTTCAGAAATGGCTTGCTGCTTTCCCCGAAGGTGCAACAAGAGAGCAAGGACTTGGTGATATTTCTATCATCGAGGACTGGAATCGCCTTTGCAGGCTCTATAAACGGCATCGCGTCTACATCTGGTCAAAGGATAGCCATCTTCAGGGATATGACCGCATGGCGTACATGCTCTCGTGAAGCTCCCTGTCCTATCTTGCCAGCTTGCGGCGTATGTCTTCTGGCGCCAGCCTGTGCAGATAGTGCAGCCTTGCCATGTAGCAGATGGCGCAGAAGGAAAGCGCAACTATATAGCCAACCCAAAAGCCGGCTGCTCCCATGGCTGGAACAACGAGATCGGTTCTGCCAAGCACGTAGCCCCCGCAAAGAGCGATCAGGCCATAGGCCACAAGACAGACAACAAAGATGATGCGCGTGTCGTTGTAGCCGCGCAGCACGCCGCAGCTTATGTTCTGCAGCGTGTCCACAATCTGGTAGGCTCCGCACAGGAGCATGAGCGAGGACGCAAGCCCAAGGACCTGCGGATCGTTATTGTAGAGAGAAACAATTTCGTTGCGAAAGCACATGGTCACGGTCATGCTCACAAGGGCTATGGCAAAGCCCAGCAAGAGAGCCGTGTGCGCTGCCGAGCGCGCGTGCACGTACTTTGCGGCACCCAGAAGCTGGCCAGTACGTATGGTCGCTGTCATGCCTATGGAAAGGGGCACGGCAAAGACAATGCCCGAGTAGTTGATTGTGATCTGATGCCCGGCAACGACTACCGTGCCCAGGGGAGCCAGCAAAAGAGCAGTGAGGGCAAAGGACGAGACCTCTATGCACAGGGCCACGGCACTGGGAAAGCCTATGCGCACGATGGAGGCTATGAGCGGCAGGTCCACCTTCCTGCCCTCGATGGGAACCCTGCCCCTGCCCCAAAAGGAGTACTTGCGCAAGGATCTGTCCCTGTGCAGAAAGAAGAAGATGGAGAGGAACATGCACCAGTAGCATATGGCAGTGGCCACGCCGCAGCCCACACCCCCCATCTCGGGCATGCCCAGATGTCCGTAGATAAAGACGTAGTTGCAGGGAATGTTGATAAAGAGGCAGACAATGCCAATGACCATGGCAGGCCTTGTCCTGCCAAAGCCCTCGAAAAAGGAGCGCACGTTGATGAAAAGCAGAAAGCCCGGCAGACCGAAGAGCATGGCCTTGAGGTAGCCCGAGGTTATCGGCGCAAGCTCCGCGTCTATGCCAAGCAAATGCAGGTTTTCCGAAATCAGGTACAATATGCCTATGAGCACTGTACTCATGAAAATCGAGAGCAGGATACCCTGACGCAGAAGGTGCGCTGCCTTTTCGGGCTTGCGTGCGCCCACAAGCTGGGCCGACATGCCCGGCAGGGCCAGAAGGCAGCCAACGGCAAAAAGGGTTATGGGCGCCCAGAGGGAACCGGCTATGGCCACCCCCGCAAGGTCGCGCGCGGAGTAGCGGCCAGCCATGATGGTGTCCACGAAGTTCATGCCAATCTGCGAGAGCTGGGCAATAAGGATGGGGAGCCCCAGGCGCACGATATTGCCGAGCTCCCGGATGGAAACAAGATAGGCCATACTCTGAAAATTTTGGGGTACACCCTGTTGTCGGACAGGATCTTGTCCGGTTTTGCTATGATTTGCCGAAAACCCGGGTTTCCCCGGGCAGAAAGGATATGCCAAGCAGACTTTCGAGGGTCAAGGGACCCGGCCTGGACCCAGGAAGACAAGGGACAGCAAGGGGTCAGACAAGCAGTCTGACCCCTTGCAGCATGCGCCCGAAGTTTGGCGTTTTTGCGACAACACAAATCTGGCCGTAGCGAGCCGTTCCGACCAGATCCCTACAGCTGCTGCCCTACTGCAGCAGGCGCAGCAGATCTTCTTCCGTGAGGGACTTGACGCTGGTTTCCGTGCCTTCGAGGAAGTCCGCGGCCAGTTCGCGCTTGCTCTGGTGAAGGCTCAGGATCTTTTCTTCCACGCTGCCCTGCTGGACCATGCGGTAGATGGTCACCGGGCGCTTCTGGCCTATGCGGTGCGCCCTGTCCGAGGCCTGGTCTTCCACAGCCGGGTTCCACCAGGGATCGAGGTGGATGACGTAGTCTGCGGCTGTCAGGTTGAGACCAGTGCCACCGGCCTTGAGGGAGAGGAGGAAGACATCGCCCTGGCCGCTCTGGAAAGCAGCCACGCGCTTCTTGCGCTCAAGCTCCGGCGTCTGGCCATCCAGATACTGGTAGGAAACGCCCTTTTCCTCCAGGGCCTGCCTGATGAGGGTCAGGTAGGTTGTGAACTGGCTGAAGGCCAGCACCTTGTGGCCGGACTGTATGAGGTCCTGCACTGTCTCCAGGAAGGTCAGGGTCTTGGAGCTGTACTTTTCCAGATTCATCATGTCCGGATCCGCAAGCCCGGGATGGCAGCAGGCCCTGCGCAGCCTGGTGAGCTCTGCCAGAATTTCGATGCGCTTGGCGCCAACCCCGCTTTCCGAGCTCTTGAGCTTCTCCACAGCCCTTCTGCGCAAGGTTTCGTAGAAGGCCAGCTCCTTGGCGTTGGGCTCGACGATAATGTTCTGCTCGGTTTTTTCCGGAAGCTCGTCCAGAACGCTGCTCTTGAGCCTGCGCAGCAAAAAGGGCCTGACCACTGCGCGCAGGGCCTTGGAGGCAGGCGTGCCCGGCGTGGCTGCCTGGCCGTAGCGGTGCGTGAAGTTCTCCCAGGAGCCCAGAAGGCCGGGGTTGATGATGTTGAACAGGCTCCAGAGGTCGTCAATGCTGTTTTCTATGGGCGTGCCTGTGAGCGCCAGGCGGAAGTCCGCCTGTATCTTCTTGCCTGCCTTGGCCCTCTTGGTGGCCGCGTTCTTGAGCGCCTGGGCCTCGTCGAAGATGACCATGGACCACTGAACCTTGCCAAGAATGGTCTGCACATTGGGCAAAAGTCCGTAGCCCATGACAAGCACATCGTTGGGACCCAGGGCCTTCACCGTGGCCTCGCGGCCGGTGTGGCCAAAGCGCACCACATTGAGGGAGGGGGCAAAGCGGTTGATCTCGAGATCCCAGTTGCCGCACACCGAGGTGGGCGCAACCACAAGGCAGGGTCCGTGGGCTGCCTGGTTGAGCAGGACCGCTATGGACTGCACTGTCTTGCCAAGGCCCATGTCGTCTGCAAGGCAGGCACCCACGCCCCAGATGGCCAGACGCTGCATCCACTCGTAGCCCTCGCGCTGGTACTCGCGCAAATCCGCACGCAGAAGGGAGGGCACCACGGGCGTTGTGGCAAAGGCCTTGTGCATGCGCTCCACATTGTTCTCCCACTTGGGATCCACCTCGACTTCCATGTCCTCCAGGGCCTGCTCGACTGCGGCAGAGGCCAGGGAGTTGACCTGGTACTCGCCCTTCTTGGTCTCGGAGGTCACGAGCTTGAGGCTGGAGAGCTTGCGGCGCAGATCCGCTGTCAGAGCCACGTACTCGCCATCCCCCAGGGACACGAAGCGGCTGCCCTTCAGGGAATTGAGCAGACCAGTGAGGGGGATCATCTCGTTGTCGTCCAGCATGGCGGACCCAGAGAGGCCAAACCAGTCGTTGGCTGTCCAGCCAATCCTTGCCTTGATCTTGGTCGCGTCCAGCTGGCCCCTGAGCTTCAGGCGCATGCCCTTGGGCCACTCGAGGCTGTGATCCACCCCGCTCTCGCGCAATTCCTCAAGCAGGGTCAGCACCTCCTCCAGATTGCCGCTGTACCAGTGGCCATTGTCCATGCCCTGGGCAAGGGTGGGACAGGCAGCCACAAGCTTGTTCAAAGCGTTTTGCTCGGCCTTGAAGTCACGCTCGACACGTACGGTCCTGGTGGGCACATTCTCGGCAGGCAGATGCTCCTCGGGCTTTGCAGCGGAGGCAGTCTTGCCCTTTGCGCCCCGTTTGCCCCTGGCGGGCTCTGGCTCGGGCTTTGCCGGTTCTGGCTCGGCCGGGCTTTCCAGGGGCACTGTGGCAAGAGGCGTCTCGACACCGGAGGCTGTCTGGAAAAAGGCTGTGCCAGGCAGACCAAAGGGACGCACGCCAGTGACAGCCTCAAATCCCTGGGCTGTCTGCTCGAGCTGCAGGACAGGGGTTGTCACCTCCTGCACTTCCTCTGCCTCGATGCCGTCCGTCTCGACCTCTATGTTGAGCTTGGAACGCGTAAGCCCCAGGACCCTGGGAAGCTCTATCTTGGGGAAGCTCATGCCATTGGCAAGCAGATTGACAACCTGCTTTTCCATGGTCCCCATCTTGTAGACAGTGATCACGTCGTCCTTGCGGGAGACCACAATGTCCTGGTTTTCGTACTTCTTGAAGGCGTCGCTATTGCCAAGGGTCAGGGAATAGTAGTCTCTGCCGT
Source organism: uncultured Desulfovibrio sp. (assembly GCA_944327095.1). Taxonomy (GTDB): domain Bacteria; phylum Desulfobacterota; class Desulfovibrionia; order Desulfovibrionales; family Desulfovibrionaceae; genus Desulfovibrio. The sequence goes on from CALVGM010000031.1 coordinate 8,395, forward strand.
TGTCCTTCAGGTTGAAGGTCAGTGTGCCCTTCACAAACCGGACGGGCTTGTAGCCCGAGCCGCTTGCCTCAAAGACCATGTTGCTCTGGCAAAGCGCGTCGCAGCAATTGCCAAGGTGCAGGACATAGTTTGGGGTCCACCAGCTGTGCTCCTGCTCGATGCAGGACACTATGCGCCAGTCCGCGTCCGTGAGATGGCTCAAGTCGCCCGAGTGTTCGGACAGGCGCTTCAGGGAAATTTCCTTGCCCTTGCTCCAGCCCCGCACACCAAGGGTCTGCTCCCTGGCAGTGACCATCCAGTCGTCGCAGTCCACCACCCAGAAGAGACGCTTCTTGCGCTCCTCGGGCGCGTCCGCGGAAGCGATCTTTTCCAGGGCAGAAAGGCGATACTGCCACACGGGCATGTCCTGCACAAGGTCTGTCACGTTGAACAGCGTGCAGGAATCGTCCCTGGCCCAGGATCCGTCCTTGTCGTAGCCTGGAAGAGCGTGCAGGATGTCCGCAAAACAGCGCTGCAAAAGCGGAAGTCCTGCGCAGCGCTTGTACCAGCTGATCATGACTTCGGGATCAGGATC
>CALVGM010000032.1 GCA_944327095.1 uncultured Desulfovibrio sp.
GCGTCTGTCTCCTGATATCTCCTTGAAATTGCGTATCTTTTGGATGGCGAAAATGAAAGTGTTCCACTGGGCAAAAAAATTGTTTGCCTGTAGGATGGCAAAAGACGCAGGACAGGGGGAGCCGGCAAGGCGCAAGACGCTTTCCCCTATGCCACAAAGACACAAAAATACCAAGAGGTTATTCATGAAGATCACAGTTCTTACCGGAAGCCCCAGGGCCAACAGCAACTCGGGCTACCTGGCCGGGGAATTCCTCCGCGGCGCCAGGGAGGCGGGCCACTCCGTGTTTCGCTTTGACGCAGGCCACGCCAACGTGGGGCCCTGCAGGGCCTGCAATGCCTGTCACATGGACGGCCCCTGCGTGCAGAAGGACGACTTTCAGCTTGTGCGCGACCATCTGCTCGAGTCCGAGCTCATCTGCCTGTGCACGCCCATGTACTACTTTGGCTTCTCTGCCCAGCTCAAGACCCTCATGGACCGCTTCTACTCCATCAACGGCAGGCTTGCCACTCCCAGGAAGGCCGTGCTCATAGCCACCTACGCGGACAACTCCCCCAGGGAGGAGGCGCCCATGCTGCTGCACTACGAGGTGCTCCTCCAGTATCTGAACTGGCAGGACGCGGGGCGCCTCATGTGCCCGGGGCTGTGGCCTGCCGGTGCCGTGAAGGGCACGGCCTGGCCCGCAAAAGCCTACGAACTTGGCAAGAACCTGTGACAGGGGCCCTGCCCGCCTGCATGCCTCCGTTGCCTTCCAGCGGCATTTTGGCAAGGCATGGCCTTGGCCAATCCCCCGCAAGGCCAATGCCGCACCCTGCAGCAGTACCATACGGCCCTGCCGCAAGACCCCAGGGACAGGCTGCCTGCCCCTGGGGCTCTTTTGAAGAAGACATGGCTCCCCTTGGGCCCCAGGCCGTGTCGGCATGCGGTCTCAATCCCAAAAAAAACCGCGAAAAAGCCCCGTTGTGGCCTTGACATGACATCGCTTTGACAGGAAAATAGCAGACATGTGTTTCGGCTGGGAGCGGAAGCCGGGACACGGGAAATGGGCCCAGGTGCGCCCGGACCATGAGCCACAGGACCTTGCCGTCAGGGTACGGTTCGGTTCCAGGCTTGAGGCCGGCCCTTTCAGGGCTTGCCCCTCCCGATCCCCTTCCCTGCTTTCCCTGGCCATTGGGGCCAGCTTCCCTGCCCCGCATTTGCGCGTCCTCGCGCCCCGTACCCTGGGCGCCGGACGGCAAGACAGTATTTTTTCAACCCCAATCCCCGTGGCAGCGCCCTTCCCCAAAAGCGGCCGTTTGCCCAACAACATGGATCCCAACATGGGCCGCGGGCCCTTGAGCCCAGTCCCCAAAAGAGAGTCAGGTGCTGATGGAAAGAAAAATATCCCTGCGCAGTCTTGTGGCAGAAGGCCTCGCGAAGAGGCTGAGCGTTGACGCCGGCATACGCCAGGGCGTTATCGAGATTCTTCCGGATTCCGCCGTGCTGGCGCCTTTTGACGTCACCATACGCGAGACGCAGGAGCGTCTCTTTACCGTGGTGCAGGACCTTGCCAACTACGGCACCCGCAGGGAGTACACCTTTGCCTGGGACGAGAAGACGGCCAGGGAAAGGATGGAGCTGAACTGGCTGCAGGGCCGCTTTGGCCCCGAGATGCGCGCCGAGGTGCGCAACCTGGCAAGGCGTCCCGCGCCTGCCCCGGCGGACGGCGAGGAAGACGAGTACAAGACCAGGAGGCGCTCCCTTGGCGAGTGCGTGGCGCACCTTGTGCGCTGCCTTTCCACAGGCACCATGGACTTCTGGCTGCTGCACTGGCTGGGCGTGGACATGGGCTACAACCTGGACTGGGTCTTCCTTGGCTACGGCCCCATGTTCCACATGTGGAAGGACCCCGGGCTGGCCATGAAGCTGACCCCGCCTTCCATGAGCAGCTACGACAAGGAAACCGGCAAGATAGTGTACGAGGACATGACTGCCCTGCACGATCGCCAGACCATGTCGCTGTGGGGCTTTACGGACTGGCAGTGGCTCTTCAACCTGCGCGCCCTGGTCAAGACCGTGTACAAGTCTCCGACCATCCCCCTGCTCTCCCGCCTGGTGTCCGGCTGGCGCATTCCCCAGCAGCTGCCGCAGATGCCCTGCCTCGCGAGCTGGCTCGACTGGTTGGTGGTCTGGGTGGCCAACGAGTTCATGAAGGAAGGCAGGCCCTGCAACTTCAGGGGCGAGGACGCCTGGAAAAAGGACGTGCTCGCAAGCGTTGTGGCCAACAGGCTCTCGGGCGTGCTCCTGCTTGGCCTTGGCGTGCAGACCACAAGCCAGTACAAGACATCGCGCACCGAGCCTACGGCCAACGTGCTGCGCCTGGCCTGGATTGTGCGCATGATGACCGAGCGCAGGGGCAGGGCCGGATTTCTGGACTTCCTGGATCTGGCCAACGACGAGGCCAAGTGCAGGGGCTTTGCAAACCTTGGCGAGGTCTTTGCCCAGAAGACCTGGAGCCTGACGCCCCGCAAGGTGCGCAACAAGGGCACGCGCGGGGAAGGAAAGGGAACCCGCGAGCTTGTGGACAAGTCCGTGCCCTGGGGCGTGCCCATGGAGGCCACGGTCTCTCCCCTGGAGCTTGTGAACCTTATCAGGGCGGGCGCTGTGCCCATGGACGAAGACGAGGATGTGACCTGGCAGCCGCAGGCAGGCGGGGACCAGCAGGCCTAGAAAAGGCAAGAAAAGAGAGAATTCTGGGAGGAAGAGGGAATGGCGATCCGGAAAAGTCCCTACAAGTTGAACGCCGATGGAATTGACGAGGCCTTTATCCTGCCGCCGCGCAAAAAGGACAGGCAGCCTCCGGCCATCAAGGTGCGCAGAAAGCACGCGGAGGAAGAGGTCCAGGCCGCAGCGCCACAGCCGCAGCCGCAGCCTGCCGAACCAGCGGACAAGCCCGTTGACCTGAGCAAGGTCGTGGTCTCCTTCCGCACCCTGCGCGACGAGGACGAGGCAAGCTACTGGGAAAGCCTGCAGCCCCCGCAGCCCAACAAGGAAGTGGGCAGGCGCGCGGTGACCTTCGAGCTGCCGCAGCGCAGGCGCAAGACAGGACAGGGCAGGACAGGAAACAGGCAGGAAAGGCAGGACACGCAGAGCGAGTTCAGGCCCCGCAACACAACCCCGCCGCAGCGGGAAAGGCGCTCCATGACCCCAAGGAACGACACAGGCCACTACCACCGTCCCCAGGAGCAGACGGAGCGTTCGCGCTACAACGTTTCGGACGGAGGGCTCACGCGGGCCAGGGCAGGCATGGTCTTCCCCTCGCCCAAGGTGGCACCAGCGGAACCGCGCCCGGCGCCCAAGATGCCGCCCTCGGGGCTGGCCTTCCCCTCTCCCCTGCAGCGCGCAGCCGAAAGGGAAGCCGCAGCCCAGGCCATGGCCCAGGCTCAGGCTGCCCAGGCGCAGGCCACAATGCCGCAGGCTCCCGAGATGCAGGCCATGGAGGCCATGGAAAGGGCCGGGCAGGCACAGACTCAGGCACAATGGGCCATGGCATCCCTTTCCGGGAGCGTTCACGCGCAGGCCGACGAGCCCCTGCAGGAACCTGTTTTGGGCCATGAGCCTGCACAGGCCTTCTCTTCCGCAGACGAAGAGACGCAGGAAGACGGAACCTTCGCGGACATGGTGGCGGACACGGCCAGGCTTGTGGCCGAAAACGCGGCCTACGACAGCGGCACAGAGGATGTCAAGGCAGCCCTGGCAAGGGCAGCGCGGGCCAGGGCCCAGAGCCTTGCAGGCAAGGCAGAGGAAAACATGGAAGACATGGAAGACGAGGAAGAGGTCGAGTCCGAGGCCGGGGACAGCCAGGATGTCGCTGCGGATGGGAATGCGCTCAAGCCCGAGGACAACCCCTGGGGCGAGGGCATGGGCACTGTCCCGGCAGGCAGGGTACACTTTGTGCGCTTCTACACCTGGAATACCCTGTCAAGCCACGTGTGTTCCCTGCGCAACGGGGACGGGGAATTTCCCGCGCCGGGCTTTGTGACTGCCCTGCAGGACACGCGCTCCGCCCAGCCCATTCTCAACGCCATGCGCGAGGCCGCCATGAAGCGCGGCTGGAACATCAACATACAGATGCTCTTTGTGCCCGTGGTCTACCCGGTACGGGCAGGATTTCGGCTGTGGAAGCAGGTGGCCAACCCCTTTGACCACAACCTGGTCTACCTCTACTACCTGCTCAAGAACAACGCCCTGGAGATGGTGGAAGATCTCTTCAAGATGGGGATCAAGACCAGCAAGCAGATGCGCAACCTGCCTGCTTCCCTGATCGAGAACAAGGACGCCTTCGCGAGATTCTTCGGGGATCCGCGCCACGCCAACTGCCACGGCATTGTGATGCGCGACGCAGCAGGCATCTTCTTTGGCAAGAGCTTCCCCAATCCGGGCCGCCTTATCAACTATTGCGTGCTGCGGCGAGAGTGGATCGTGGACATCAAGCCTGTGGCAGGCGCTCCGGACGTGCTGGAAAAGGTCCGCAAGGATCCCGCGGCCTGCCTTGAACGCATCCGCAAGGTGCTTGTCACCACCACAGACGAGCTGAACAGGGCCAGGGCCGCAGAGGAACGCAAGGCCCTGAAGGCCGGGATCGCGCCCATGGAAAGCAACTACGTGCTCGAGGACGGCCTTGAATGCATCCTGAGCTCCGCAAGGGGTAAAAAGGGCTAGCCCTGTTGCAACCATCTCAAAGCCCCCGCGACCCAGAAGGGTCGCGGGGGCTTTTGTACACTTTCGTTCGGGCCAAACCATGAGCTGTCAGTCGCGCCTGCCTCTGGCTTCCTCGGGCTGGGGTATCCGATGAATCTGCGGCCCCTGGGGCCCGCGCTGGGTACCCGGGCGCGGACCGTCCTGCCAGCGGGGCTGACCTGTCCCGACTGCCTGACCGGCTCTGCCTGCCTCGCCAGCGCGGGCAGCGACCACGCCACTGTTGCTCGCGCAAGCCTCGGTCCGGGCTGCCTGTTGGGCGTTTGCCCGCGCCGCGGTCCCCGGGGCAGCCTGGGGAGCAGTTCTTGCGCTGACCTGCGCGGCAGCCTTTGGGGCGGCCCGAGTGACAGCGTCCGGCTGGGCTACAGTCCCTTGGGCAGCCTGGGCAGCACTCCCGGCATCCGCCTGAGGGGCGTTTTTCGCCTCTGCCCGGGCTGTTCTGGCGTCTGCCCGCGTGTCCTTTCCCTCGTTTGGCTGCGCGGCATTTTTCGCAGCCTTGCGCATTGCCTCCCTGGCAGCGTCTGCGGCAGTGTCCAGAGCAGCCTTGCCCTGGGCGTCCTCGCTTTCCTCCTCTTCTTTGGGACGCAGACCGAGAACAATGTCCGTGAGGAACTTGCGCAGGCCCAGGGTGAGCGTCTTCTGCTCCTGCACGGCCTGGGCCACGCGCTTGCGCACCTCGCCGGCAGAGCCTGTGGGATCCAGGGTGAGGACGATTTCTGGAAAGTCCGTGTCCAGCAGCACGTGCTCGGGATCGTTCATGCCTATCCTGACGATCAGCTCCCCGTTTTCGCTCTCTTCCATCTTCAGGGTGGGCCCAAGGCGCATGCCCTGAAGCTCGCTTGCGAAATTGTCCTCCACGGCCTTGAGCTGTATGGAGGTGGAGCGGGCAAAGCGGCGCTCGAGAAGCGGGCGGCGGATGTGCAGGCCGCCTGTGGGAATGAGCTGCAAAAAGCAGTGCCTGAGGCCCACGCAGTCCGAGAGCAGGCCCTTGCCCTGGGGCCAGTTGAAGTGGGCGAAGAGATCGCGCTGGGACTGGAAGGGGATGTTGACCCTGGGCTCGCCCGGGTCACCGGGCTTGCTGATGATGTCCGTCCAGTCACGCATGAGGTCTATGGTCATGAGCGGGGTGCGGAACATGAAGAACCTGCGCAGCACAGAGAAGTCAAAGTCCGCGTTGAAGCAGACCAGGCAGTCGCAGTGCATGAACAGGGGCACGAGTTGGTTCTGGTAGTCGGAGAGGAACCTGGCCCTTGCCACCATCTCCGGGCTTATGCCGTGCCGCCTCTGGGCATTGGGCCACTCGCTCTTGTACTCGGGCCGGAAGCGGGAGTGAAAGAGGGGCACCACTTCCCTGCCCGACGGGGTCTGCTTGTAGGGATTGCGGGCGTCTATGACGCACAGCTCCAGGATCTCGTCGTCGGGTTCAAGCCCGGTAGTCTCCATTTTCACGACATAGACGTTTTTCTTCTGCAACTGGTCGGAAGAAGGCTTCATGGACTCGATGATCATGGAAATGACTCCCGGGATGTGTGAAATGTGGCAGCGAGAAGGTAGCACAGCAAGAGGGGGCATACAAGGAGGATCCACGGCCTGGAAAAGAGTCACGGATTTGTACCCGGGCGTACCGCGAAAGCCCTCTTGCCGAGGCCTGGCGCAGCTTCAGAACGTCCTGCGTGCAGTACTCGGCGTGGTTTGCGTACCCTTAAGGCAAGCACTCAGGCAGGCGTTCTTCCAGGTCCTTGTTGAAGAGACTGAGCCTGCCCCTGATGGGAAAGGGCCTGATCTTGTAGAGCCTTCTCTCCTGCCAGGCGTAGCCCAAAAGCGCGTTTTCGCGCAGGTGGGCGAAAAAGCACGGCCCTTGCAAGATCGTCCCGTGTCATGGGACGCATGCCCAGAAGTTGCACCACGCCAGGGCCCATGCCCGCCGGGCACGACAAGCGTTTCGCCCCTGTCGTTCAGATCTTCCCAGTCTCCTGCCTACAGCAGACAAGAGAGGGTCCCGGGTAGCTGGTCTTTCGGCTGCGACACTCCCTCGCTTGCAGCCGGCAACCACAAGCGAGGCCCAGGGCTGCCTGAGGGAGAGCGCTTTCAGGAAAATTCCTGCGCTAGCCCCTTTTCAGGCTGTCCAGGTACACGCAGTGGTCCAGATATTCCTGTGGCAGCCTTTCCAGATCCTTTTCCTCAATGTCCACGTTGTAGATGTTGAGCCTGCCCCTGATGGGAAAGGGCTTGATCTCGTAGAGCTTTTTCATGTGCCAGGCGTAGCCCGAGAGCGCGTCTTCGTACCAGGCACTGGGCAAAAAGGACTGCTCCAAATCGGCCCTGGTCATCTGCCGCACATCGACCAGCTCGACCACGCCAAGGGCCATGCCCCCAGGGGCAATCAGGCCGTCGTTGATCTCGAAGTCTCCCTTGCTCGAACAGATGAGCAGGGGCCCACGATACTTTGTCTTCCAGCTGCGGCACTCGACTGTCTTGTGGCCGGCGGCCACAAGCGAGGCCCAGGGCTGCCTGATAGAAAGCGCTTTCAAGGAATATTCCTCCGCCAAACGAGATGAGAGGGCATTGCCAAGGCCCTCTCCTTGCCAATAATAGCAGGACCGGGAGAGCCTGGGCAACAGGGCAAAGCTCCCGGGGGCCCCAAGGACCCGGAGCTTTCCATGTCCTGGACCATGCAAGAGGCAGCAGGGCCTGGCGCCCCAAACAAAAAGCCCACCCCGAAAACCAGAAAAGCGGAGTGGGCGGCGTGCAACCGCAGGCTGCAGCAAGGGCTATCCGGGAGGCAGGCCCGGAAAATGTCTGTCAGGAATTGAGGAGGTCAAGGAGGTCCTTGCCGGGCTTGAAGGTGGCCAGACGCTTGCTTGGAACCTCTATCTTTTCGCCAGTATGGGGGTTGCGCCCGGAGTACCCTTCGTATTCCTTGGGCTGCCAGGAGCACAGTCCGCGGATTTCCACCCTGTCCCCCCTGGTGAGGGAGTCGGCGATGGAATTGAAAAAGGTATCGACGATGCTGATGGAATGGGTCAGCGAAAGGTCGTATTCTTTGGACAGCAGAAGATACAAGTCACTCTTGTTCATCAATACTTGGCGCAAGCCTGTCTGCACCTGGGATCGCAAGGATCCCGAGCGCACCTGCGCCCCTCCTCTTCCTTAAGGGTGAAATGAAGGCCTCGCGCAGGGGAAGAATTCCATGCTGCAAGGCTAAGCCTGACAGGGACAGTGCGGGCGGCGTGGAGGTCACGCGAATTTTTTCCAGAAGGAAAAATTTCCCGTAGACTGTTCATTTTGCTGTATTTGACTAGCCGCAAAAGTGCGTCTTGTCAAGAAGTTCGCCAAGATTTCCCGGAAAATGGAGGACAGGTTCGGGGATCTGTCAGTGTTTGTGCGCACTTTCAGCTTTGCGCGCTCTAGAGCGGTTTCTGAATGAAAACTTTCATTCTAGACGGCATATCCAGCCTCACGGTACCAGCCTCTGATGTCGGATAGGGTCACCGCATCAAGGGCCTTGTTGATAGCCGACTCCAAGGCATCTGTAGTCCTTGCCTTGATACCTCGGAGGAAAGATTTCACCTTACTCCACAATTTTTCGATTGGATTTAAGTCTGGGCTATAGGGAGGAAGATAAATTAGATTAACCCCTCTATTTTTACAA
>CALVGM010000033.1 GCA_944327095.1 uncultured Desulfovibrio sp.
CGGTATATCAAGGCGCTTGTGCTGGTTCTCATCTTCTTTGTCGCGATGATCTTTCTGTTCCAGAACCAGGCCTCGCTCTCACTGACCCTGTCCTTCAGGCTTGACCTTCTGTTCATGCCTGCCATGACAAGCATTGAACTGCCCTTCTACTTCGTTCTTCTGGCAGCCTTCCTGCTTGGTGCACTTCTCTGCCTGCTCACCCTGCTCTGGGACAGGATGCGCCTTTCCGCCAGGATCGTGCGCGCCAATTTCCGCGTCCAGGCCATGCAGAACGAGGAACGCGAGCTTGTGGCCCAGATGGAAAAGCTTGCCGAACAGCCCAGGGAAGGCCGCCTGAAGCTCTTCTTCAAGCGCGACAGGAAGGCCGAGGAGGAAAAGCCCGCAGCCGAGGCTCCCAAGGCCGAAAAGCAGAGCGAACAGGCCACGGCCCCCAAGGACAAGCCCGAGGTCAACGAGTTCTTCACCGAAACGACTCCGGACGAAATGGACGCTGCGCAGGCAACCACTCCTGCCCAGAAGGCCAACGCCTGATTGATCCGGCCAGCCAGGGCAAGCTGACCGGAAAGGCCCACACATTTTGCGGCGGCGGAGGACTCTCCGCCGCCTTGCTTGTTTCTTTGGCCCGGGCCTGACACGCCAGCCCCTGTCCATTTCCCTCAAAGCCCCTACAACCAGGAAGACCCCATGCCCGAAAGCACGGAACACCAGACCACCCAAAACGACAACAGCTCATGCAGGGACAGGAAAGCCTCCGGCGAACGGGGTGACGGCTACCGCATCACCCCCATGTTCGAGCAGTACCTTGCCATCAAGGCCGACTACCCGGACGCCCTTCTCTTCTACCGCATGGGCGACTTCTACGAGCTCTTCTTCGAGGACGCGCCCATTGCTGCCCGCGAGCTGCAGCTGGCCCTTACCTGCCGCAACAAGAACTCTCCCAACTCGGTTCCCATGTGCGGCGTTCCCTGGCACGCTGTGGAGGCCTACACAAGCCAGCTTCTCGACAAGGGCTACAACATCGTGATCTGCGATCAGGTCGAGGATCCCAAGGAGGCAAAGGGGCTGGTGCGTCGCGAAGTGACCCGTATCCTCACTCCCGGCACAGTCATCGAGGACGAGCAGCTAAACGCCAAGCTGCACAACTACCTTGGCTGCCTGGTCGCGGACAGGGACAGGGCGGCCTTTGTGTGGGCGGACATTTCCACAGGCCAGTGGAGCGGCCTTGAGCAGAGCCTTGCCACCATCTGGCAGTACGTGGGCAAGTACGCCCCGCGCGAGCTCATAGTGCAGGACAACCTGGAGCTTCCGCCAGAGACAGCGGACCTGCAGGCCTCCATGCGCCTTGTGCGCCGAGGCAGGAGCGCCTTTGACGCAAGGCAGTGCGAGCAAAGGGTGCTGCGCTGCCAGAAGGTCGGCGATCTGGCAAGCCTGGGCATGCGCGAGGGCTCCCTCCTGCCCAGGGCAGCCGGGGCTCTTCTGGCCTACCTTGAGCAGACGCAAAAGCGCAATCCGGACCATCTCCTGCCCTTCCGCCCCATGGACATGGGCAAGTACCTCATTGTGGACGAGGTCACGGAGCGCAACCTCGAAATCTTCACCTGCCTCAACGGCACGCGCGGCAAGGGCACCCTGCGCCAGGTCATGGACGCCACCATCACGCCCATGGGCGGGCGCATGCTGGAGGACATGCTCAAGAATCCCCTGCGCGACAGGACACGCATCGGCGACATTCAGGACTGCGTCGAGGCCATGATGCACGCTCCGGGCGCGCTTGCAGATCTGCGCAGGGCACTGGACAATGTGCACGATCTCGAGCGCCTCACCACGCGCATCTGCCTGAACCGCGCCTTTCCCAGGGACTTTGCAAGCCTCAAGAACACCCTGCTCTGCCTGCCCGAAATACACGCGGCCCTGCAGTCCCTGGCCAGGGACTGCCCGGACACGCCGCCTCTCCTTGCCAGCGTGCTCTCTTCCTTCGACGACATGTCCGACTGCGCCTCGGTACTCGAAAAGGCTCTTGCGGACACCATGCCCACGGTCATCACCGAGGGTGGCATCTTCCGCAAGGGCTACGACAGCGAACTCGACGAGGTCCTCGAGTACTGCGAGCACGGCGAGCAGCTCCTGCAAAGGCAGCTTGAGGAAGATCAGGCGCGGGTCGGCCAGATCCGCCTGAAACTCGGCAACAACCGCGTCTTTGGCTACTACTACGAGATTTCCCGCCTCCAGGCGCGGGGGGAACTGCCGCCGGACTTCGAGCGCAGGCAGACCCTGGCCAACGCGGAGCGCTTTACCACCGAAAAGCTCAAGACCCTGGAAGAGAACATCGTGCAGGCTGCGGAGCGGCGCAGCGCCCTCGAGTACAGGCTTTTCCAGGAGCTGCGCGCCAAGGTGGCAGACCAAAGGCCAAGGCTCTTTGCCGTGTCCGCTACCCTGGCCAGGGTGGACTACTGGCAGAGCCTGGCGACCAAAGCCCGCGAACACTCCTGGGTCCGCCCCACCCTGTGCGAGGAACCCATCCTGCGCATCCAGGAGGGGCGCCATCCTGTCATCGAGGAGATGGTAGGCCAGGCAAACTTTGTGCCCAACAGCCTTGTGCTGGACCAAAGGCGCAGGCTGTGCCTGCTCACAGGCCCGAACATGGCCGGCAAGTCCACCATCCTGCGTCAGGTGGCCCTTATCTGCCTCATGGCCCAGATGGGCTCCCCCGTGCCTGCCCAGTCCGCCACCCTGGGCATTGTGGACAGGCTCTTTTCCCGCGTGGGCGCTTCCGACAACCTGGCCCAGGGCCAGAGCACCTTCATGGTGGAAATGATGGAGACAGCCCGCATTCTGCGCCAGGCCACGCGCCACAGCCTCATCATTCTCGACGAGATCGGCAGGGGCACGAGCACCTTTGACGGCCTGGCCCTGGCCTGGGCCGTGGCCGAGGATCTGGCCCAGCGCTTCGGGGGCTCCCTGCGCACCCTCTTTGCCACCCACTACCACGAACTCACCCGCCTGGAGGGGCAGATCCCTGGCGTGTTCACCATGAACGTGGCCATACGCGAGTTCAACAAGAACATCATCTTCCTGCACAAGCTCCTGCCAGGCCCGACAGACAAGAGCTACGGCGTGGAGGTGGCCAGACTGGCCGGTGTGCCCCATTCCGTTGTGAGCAGGGCCAGGGACTTGCTCGAGCGCTTGGAAACCCTGCGCGAGGCAGGGCAAAAGGCCGTCTCCCAGGTGCTGGGCCCGGGGCTTTTGCCAGGCTGCCTGCCTGGTCTGGCGCAGGAGAAGGCCGATGCTGGAAACACCGAGCCGGCAGGCAAGAAGCTTGCGGATCCCGCTGTCCAGGGCAGCCAGCACACAGACACGCACCCTCTTGTGAGCATATTGCGGGATCTTGACCCGGACAGCCTTTCGCCCATGGCAGCGCTCAAGCTCGTGAGCGAGTGGAAGCGCATCTGGGGCATGCCCGAAGACGCCGGGAAGGACAGCCCGGGCAGGGAAGAGGAGACAGGGCAGGAACCACTGTCGCAGGCCTGATCCCCAATTGCGAAAAGCCCCCGAGCCAGGGCCTCTTGCAGGTCCCGACTCGGGGGCACTTGTATGTGGCAGATGCGCTAGTGCAGGTTCTGCTCGAAAAAGGCCTTGAGCTGCGTGAAGTGGAAGCGCGTTTCCGGAGCCGAGAAGGACTCCAGGTACTGGGCGTGCGAGAGAGCCTCGTGAACTATGAGCCGAGCGTCTACGCCCTGTTCGAGCATCTTTGCGTGCACGCGCACGGTATTGCTCAAAAAGAGGTCGCGCGTGCCCGAGACAAGCAAGGTGGGCGGAAAGCCGGCAAAGTTCCCGTAGACAGGCGAAAGCAGGGGATCCTTCAGATCCCTGCCCGGGGCGTAGGCCTGCACTGCTCCCGCAACCCAGCCCTCGTAGCTCACAAGCGCGTTGTCCACGCCCGCGTTGGCAAAGTAGCTGTCGCCGGTCTTGCTCAGGTCCGACCAGGGCGTGGCCGGACAAATCGCGCCTGGCAGGGGCAGGTTCTCCATCCTGGCCCGCAGCACCATGGAGAGCACCAGGCTTCCTCCAGCAGAAGTGCCGAACACCCCTACCCTTTGGGCAGGAACAGTCTTGAGAATCTCCCTGTACACGGCCATGCAGTCGTCCAGGGCTGCGGGATAGGGAAAGCCAGGTGCCAGGCGATAGTCAATGGACACGCACCTGATGCCGCCGTAGTGCGCCATGTAGATGGCCTCCCCTGCCCCGACAAGGCCGGGAAAGAAGACATAGCCGCCGCCGTGCACGTGTATGAGCAGGCGATCGCGGTTTTGGGGGAGTATGACCTGTGGCGTGACCGTGAAGATCCTCACTCCCGCCAGACTGCCTTCCTGTATGGTCACGCCGGCGCTCTTTGCCAGAGCCAGGATTTTGGCGTCGCTGTCCCTGGTCGCCTCATGGTTGAGCCTTGCGTACTCCTGCAGGGACAGGGGTTTCACAAGCCAGTCTGGCGGATAGGCTCTTGCGACATTTTCGCGCATCTGCGGGCTGACAGTGGAAGGAACGGGGATCTCCCTGTCGTGCAGGGTCAGGGCTTGCGCCGGACAGGCGGCAAGAAGGGTCAGTGTCAGAGCCAGGCCGGCCAGTTTGCTTGCTTTCATGTGCGCTCCCAAGCGAGGATGCCAGTGCCTGCCCCAGGGCAGATCACGCCTGACCCTCGCAAGCCAGGGCATTTTTCCACAATCGCGCGCAAAAGGCCACAGTCCGTCAAAAGCCCGAAAAAATCGTGTTCCCGGATAGATACAGGCAAAAAGGAGAGTGAGGGCATTTGCGCTGGCGCAATGACCTGTGCTAAATCGAAAAGCCACTTCACCTTCTCCTGCAGGCCGAGCCTTGCAGAAGCCTTTTGCAGATTTGGCGCGCTGCTCCGGGACTGCCGGGAGTATCCCTGCCCGTCCCGGAGCAGCGCACAGACAAGGGACAGGGTCCATGCCAAAAGAGTACAGCCCCAACGCCTTCTCCATCGTACAGAGCATAGCAGAGGAACGCATTCGCGAAGCCCAGCTCAACGGAGCCTTTGACGATCTGCCCGGCAAGGGGGCTCCCCTGCACCTCGAAGACGAAAGCGGCATTCCCGAGGAGCTGCGCATGGCCTACCATGTGCTCAAGAACGCGGGCATGGTCCCCAGGGAAGTGCAGGAGCGCAAGGAAATTTCCAACCTCGCGGACATACTCGAAAAGGGCTGCGACGAGCACACAAGGGTCAGCGGCATGCGCAGGCTCGAGGCCCTGGTCCTGCACGCCAAACTGCGCACGGGAAAAAGCATTGCCCTGCACGTCGATGAAGACGCCTACCTGGACAGGATACTGGAAAGGATTGCCAGGGCAAAGAAGAAGGGGAAATAGTTCGACTGACCGGCAAAAAACGGGACAGACCCAGGGTCTGTCCCGTTTTTTTCCCATGCTATTTCCCGGCTGCGGGGATAGCCACAAGGGGCACCCTGTGGCCTGGGCGCTATGCGAAGAGAATCACGTCGTGCAGGGCACGGGCCAGGGTTTTGGTGTTCACC
>CALVGM010000034.1 GCA_944327095.1 uncultured Desulfovibrio sp.
AGCTCGGCCGGGCCGTATTCCCTGGTGGTGGACTGGGCCAGCCCGCCGCCAAGCGGGCTTGTGAGCAGCTGCATGCCGTAGCAGATGCCGAGCACGGGCACGCCAAGCTCGAGAAGTCCCATGTCAAGCTTGGGGGCGTCCTTCTCGCCTACCGAGGCCGGGCCGCCGGAAAGCACTATGGCCTGGGGATTCATGGCCCGCACTTCGTCTGCAGTGACCGTGCAGGCATGGATTTCCGAGTACACGCCTGCCTCGCGTATCCTGCGCGCGATAAGCTGGGTGACCTGGGAGCCGTAATCTATGATGATGACCTTGTTGGGCATGTCCCCACTCCTTCGGGTCCGAACTTCGGTAGTTTGTTTGTCCGACTGCCTGGCCTAGTTGTTGTCGAGGCGGTAGTTGGGTGCTTCCTTGGTGATCACAATGTCGTGCACGTGGCTTTCGCGCAGGCCTGCGGGCGAGATCTCGCAGAAGCAGCCCGTGGCGAAGAGCTGGGGAATGTTGGCAGCGCCAAGGTAGCCCATGCCGGACTTGAGGCCGCCAATGAGCTGGTAGATGACGTCCTTCACGGAGCCCCTGTAGGGAACGCGGCCCACAATGCCCTCGGGCACGAACTTCTTGCTGCGCTGCTGGAAGTAGCGGTCCGAGCTGCCTTCCTTCATGGCGTCGATGGAGCCCATGCCGCGGTACACCTTGTAGGTGCGGCCCTGGTAGAGAACGGTCTCGCCCGGGCTTTCCTCTGTGCCGGCGAAGAGGGAGCCGATCATGATGCTGTGCGCGCCCACAGTAAGGGCCTTGACTATGTCGCCCGAGAACTTGATGCCGCCGTCCGCTATGCAGCAGCGATCCATTTCCCTGGCAGCCTTGCTGGCGTCGGCAATAGCCGTGACCTGGGGCACGCCCACGCCGGCCACAATGCGGGTGGTGCAGATGGAGCCTGGTCCTATGCCAATCTTCACGCAGTCGGCTCCGGCCTCGAGGATGGCCTTGGCGCCTTCGTAGGTGGCCACGTTGCCGGCTATGAGCTGGCAGTGGGGGAAGGCGGACTTCACGGCGCGGATGGTGCGCAGAATGTTTGCGGAGTGGCCATGGGCGGAGTCGAGCACCAGGGCGTCCACGTCCGCAGCCAAAAGCTGCTCGGTGCGCTCAAGGGTGTCGGCAGTGACGCCAATGGCCGCGGCCACGCGCAGGCGGCCGCGATCGTCCTTGCAGGAGTTGGGGTACTTCTGCACGTTGTCGATGTCCTTGATGGTGATGAGGCCGCGCAGATGCTTGTCCTCGTCCACAACCAGGAGCTTTTCGATGCGGTGCTCGTGCAGGTGGCGCTTGGCTTCCTCAAGGGATGTGCCCATGGGAACGGTAATGAGGTTCTCGCTGGTCATCACCTCGCGCACCAAAACCTTGGTGCCGTCCTCCACAAAGCGCACGTCCCTGTTGGTCAGAATGCCCTTCAGACAGCCGTCGTCCACAACGGGCAGACCGGAAATGCTGAAGTCGTGCATGAGATCCAGGGCTTCCTGCACAGTGCACGAGGAAGAGATGGTCACGGGATCGAGAATCATGCCGCTCTCGCTCTTCTTGACCTTTTCCACCTCAAGGCGCTGCTGCGCGATGCTCATGTTCTTGTGGATAACGCCAATGCCGCCCATGCGGGCCATGGAGATGGCCATGGCGGACTCCGTCACCGTGTCCATGGCAGCAGAGAGCAGGGGGGATTTCAGCTGGATTTCGGGGGTGAGCCAGGTGGAGACGTCCACCATGTCGGGGGTCACTTCCGAATAGCTGGGCACAAGAAGAATATCATCAAATGTCAGGGCTTTGCCACGATTGCTAAACATGCTTGCCTCTCGAGAGGTTAGAGGTAGGGGAGAAAAAACTTGATCGTTTCTTGTAGTCGGCAGGGGCGGGCTTGTCAAGAAGTGGCGCGAAATTTGCAAGCGGGTTTTCGGGGAACGCAGAGGCTGCAACACGAGGATAATTCCCTGCCCATCTCCTTTGAAAGGGCAAAAAACGAAATTTTTTGCAATACACAAGCAGCATGGCTTCCTGCAGTGCACAAAAATTGCGGATTCATACCAGAAAACAAAAGGATTATTCTCATACACGAAAGATTTTTTTGCAGTCCCAAGGTGCTCAAGGTGTGGAAAATGCGGGCAAAATCCTCGGCTCTGTCCGGAACCGGGTCCAAGTCTTTTCCCTGCCTTTTTGTCTCTTTTTCCCGTCTTGCCAAAGGGGGCCGTGAACCCGTATGAAAGGGGGCAGAAAAACAGGCACGAGAGGGCCTTTGCGCCCCCTTTGGCGCCATCATCACTTTTGGGAATACAAGCATGCCAAGACGTCTGCTCCTTCTTCTGTGGCCAGTGGCCCTTGTCTTTGTGCCCGTGTGGCTCGGCAACCTTTTCCTGTCCGGGGACGATCTGCTCTGGAACCCTGTGGCCATAGCCCTTGCCTGGCCCCACAGCCTTGTCCAGCTCTTCGACTACAGCGCAAGCCTGTGCATAGGGGCTGTGTTCACCCTTGCGCTGTGCCTCTACTGGTATGTGCGCTGGCCGTCCATCCTCTACGCTGTCCTGCTGTTCTTTGCCGCCACCATGGCCTCGCCTGCCTGGGTGGTGGTAGCCAGGCTGTGGTACGCCCTGGGCGCGCAGCCTGCGGGCTAGGAAAGAACCATGGCAGCGTCGCGTTTCGAACAGCGCCTGATCCCCAGATTCCTGCGCGCTCTCTTCTTCCTTTTTGCCCTGGCAGTGTCCGGCATGGTGGCTGCCCTGGGCATGGTCTACGCCCATGCCATCGACTGGACCATGCTTGGCATAGGTTCCATGTGCCTTGTGCCTGTGCTGATACTGGTGGATATTTTGGCCGTTGCCGCAGCCTGTGCAGGCTCCCGCAGGGCAGATGACGCGGAAGGGCAGAAGGCCTGCGAGGAGCTTTTGACCCGCATGGCCACGCTCTTTCTCCTCCACCTTGTCACGGCAGCCCTGGGGCTTTTCCTGCTGGCTGTTCCGGCAAGCAGCGTCTGGGTCCACGGGCTGACTCTGGTGCGCTTTCGGGCCACCTTCCTGGCGCTCCTTGCCCTGAGCGTCCTCTTGAGCCTGTAGCTGCCCTACACCATTGTGAACATCCTCCTGCCCCTGGTACGCAAGGGAAGGGAGACTGGGCAGGACAGATCCTGATCGCGAAAAAAGGCCCCTTCGGCAACCCAAGGGGCAACAGTTTTGCCGGGACAGGGGCATACCCCTTGCCCCGGCAGTCTTTTTTGGGGGCTACAGGCTTATGGCCAGGCCGTCGCTGCGCGGGTCTGTGGCTGCCTCGACGCTGCCGTCCCCATGGACAAGTATGGCGCCTGCGTGGCCCATGGACTGGCTGAAGTTTTCCACGTACTCCACGCTGTGGCCAAGTTCGGCAAGTCTTGCGCCCACGTCCGCCCTGATGCGGCCCTCGAGCTTGAGGGAACCGGATTCGTCGCCCCAGGTTCTGCCGTAGAGGAAGCGGGGGGCTGCCACGGCATCTTCCGCGGACATGCCGAAGTCCACGATGCGCGAGGCTATGACAGCCTGGGTCTGAGGCTGCCCGTCACCGCCCATGGTGCCGTACACAAGATAGGGCTTGCCGTCCTTCAGGAGCATGGGCGGGTTGAGGGTGTGCATGGTGCGCTTGCAGGGCTCGAGGGTGTTGGCGTGGCGCTCGTCCAGCGAGAAGAAGGAGCCGCGGTTTTGCAGGAGGATGCCCGTGCCTTCCGGGACAATGCCAGAGCCGAAGTCGTGGTAGATGCTCTGTATGTAGGAGACAGCGTTGCCCTGCGCATCCACGCAGCCGAGCCAGACCGTGTCTCCCTTGGGGGAAAGCGAGGGCAGAAGGTAGCTGCCCACTCCATCCATGGGAAGCTCGCGGGCCATGGAGGCCAGGTAGTCCGGGGCAAGCAGGGCAGCGTAGTCTACCTTGGAAAAGTCCGGATCCGTGACGTAGCGCTCGCGATCCGCAAAGGCCCTTTTCACGGCCTCGGTCAGCACGTGGTAGAAGGCCGCCGTGCCCTCGCCCAGAGCCTGTGCGTCAAAACAGTTAAGCATGCCAAGGATTTGCAGGGAAGACAGACCCTGGCAGTTGGGGGGCAGGTTGCAGGCCGTGTACTCCCTGTAGGGTGTTTGCAGGGGCTGCACGAAAAAGGCCTTCTGGCTGGCAAGGTCCTTTTCCGTCAGGATGCCGCCTTCCCTGGCAAGGCCCCGCACAAGAGCCCGGGCAATTTCTCCCTCGTAGAAGGCGCGCGACCCTGCGCTGGCAAGGATCTCGAGGGTCCTTGCGAGATCGGGCTGGCGCAGGATGTCCATGGGCTTGAGGGGAGCGCCGTCTGGCAGGAAGATCTTCGCAAAGCCCGCAAAGCGCTGCAGGTTGTGGCGGCCTGTGTTGTCTGTCTGTGTGTCCTCGACAATCCAGTTGGCCAGGCTGGGCGTGATGGGAAAGCCCTCTTCCGCGTACCTGCGCGCGTCCTCAAGCAGGCTCGCCAGGGAGAGTTTGCCCTCCATGGCCGAGGACGAGTAGGCAAGGGCGAGATCCCAGCCCGACACAATGCCGGGCACGGTGATGGCGGCCAGTGCACCGCGGCTTGGTATGGCAGAGAGTTTTTTGTCCCTGTAGAGAGCGCGGCTTGCCTTCTCGCCGGATTTGCCGCTGGCGTTGATCCCTGTGAGTTCGCCTGTGGCGGCATTGTGGATGAGATAGAAGGCGTCTCCTCCCAGGGTGCACATCTGGGGGTAGACCACGGCCAGGACCGCGCCTGCGGCCACTATGGCTTCCAGGGCGTTGCCGCCCCTGTCAAGGACGCGGCGGCCGGCCTCGCTGGCAAGGTAGTGGGGGGTGGTGATGGCTGCCCTTGGGGTCGTGCTGTCTTGTGTCATCTTGTACTCGGCGCTGGACTTGTGGCGCCGCCTCCGTGCTTTGTTTTGGGGGAATGGGGGAATGGGGGAATGGGGGAATGGCCGCACACGGCGGCACTGGAGGAAGGCCCGATGGCCATGCCACATTAGGCCCAATGAGCGTGTGAAGTCCATGGGCGAAAACAGGGCAGAACGAAAAAAGGAGGGAAAGGGCTGCCGTTGCGGGGGCATGGGTGTCACAGCCCTAGGCCAGGGCATGCTCCGGGCCTGGCCCCCTGTGCTCTCTCGGAGGACAGGGAACCTGCTCCCGGGGGTCGGCAGGGCAAAAAAAAATCCCCGTGCGCTGGCACGGGGATGGACTTGCTGTGCAGAGAAATTGTGCGCCTACTTGCGGGCCTCTGCTCTTGCTGCGGCCCTGGCCTCGTTCGACATGTGGCAGGGACGGCAGTTGGTGAAGTGGGGGAAGTCGGCCGGACGGGCTTCAGCCATTTTTGTGTGACAGCCGTAACAGGATCTGTCGCTGTCCTTGGCGTGGAAGGCCTGGAAGGTGCTGTCCACATCCTGGCTGCGGGGCTCGGTGTTCTGGTGGCACTCGCTGCAGGAGACATAGTAGCCGTTGCTCCCTTCCTCGTGGTGACAGGTGCGACAGGGCACGCTTCTGTGCGTGTTGTGGTTGAAGGTCACGTTGAGCAGAGGCGAGACGCTGGACTTGAGGACAATGGGATCGTTCATGCGCTTGCCAATTTCACGGACCGGGTCCACTGCGGTCTCCTTGGCCGAAGCCGCGTTCGAGGGCTGCGCGGTCGCTGCCATGCAAAGGGCCAGGGCTGCCAGCAGGAGAAAAATCTTTTTCATTTCCAGTCTCCTTGAGCGTAGTATGCGGGTGGTACAGCCAGGCCTGAGAGCGTGCCTGTGAAAAACCCGACAATGTTTGTTCACCAATACTGCAAAAAGAGTGACAAGACAAGGAGCTGAAAAATTTTTCTGCAGAAATCCAGTTCCCCGGGATCCCTTGCAAAAACGTCACTGGGCGCGTGCCGAACATCAGGCGACTGTGTCTTGGCGACAGGCAGGACAACAGGGCATGGCGAAGACAGGAAGGGGCAGGGCAAGCCGGTGTTTGCAGCGCAGGCGTTTTCTGCTAGAAGCCTTGTGAACATTCCTTACGCCCGCAATCCGTATCTGGGAGCTTTTCATGGACAGGCCCTCGTGGCAGGATGCCCACTATTCCTTCTACTGCAACAGGCAGTGCGAGTACTTTCCCTGCCACAGGACAGAGGATCCGGACAATTTCAACTGCCTGTTCTGCTACTGTCCGCTCTACGCCCTGGGCCGCGAGTGCGGGGGCAACTTTCGCTACACCCCAAAGGGTATCAAGGACTGCACAGGCTGTCTCTTTCCCCACCGCAGGGAAAACTATCCCGAGGTGGTCAGGCGTTTCAGGGAGATCGTGGAACGCATGCGCAGCCTTGAGCAGAAAGGGAACATGAAGCCGGACCACAGGGCAGAAGACGGGCACAAGACCCGCGCCTGCATGGACCGGACAGCCCCTTCGCCCTCGGGGGCACAGGATACTTCCAAGGAGGCGGTGCGAGAGGCACCGTAAACTGCCCATGACCTTCAAAGACGCCGTGGCTTCGGCCCTTGTGCAGTACGCCAGCCTGCAGGGCAGATCGTCCCGTTCCGAGTTCTGGTACTTCGCGCTCTTCATCCTGCTTGTGAGCGCCATGGTGTACCTTGTTTCCCTGGCCCTGCCGGAGCGCTATGGCCCCATCATGCAGAGCCTGGTCTTCATGGCCCTGGCCATCCCCCTCTTCAGCGTCTTTGTGCGCCGCATGCACGACATTAGTGCCTCGGCCTGGCGCGCCCTGGTCTTTTGTGTGCCCGTGCTGCACATCATCTGTCTCTACTGGGCCGTAAAGCGCGGCCAGGAGGGCGAAAACGAGTACGGGCCGGCTCCCCAGGACTAGCCGGAACAAAAGGTCCCTGCGCCTGCCAGGGTGTCTTGTGTCCCGCGTGTTCCTCTGACGCACGGGGCCTTGACGCACGCCCCTGTGTTGGCCTTGCGCCAGTGTCCTAGCGCAAGGCAAGTGCGACAGCAGCCAGAAGCAGGAAGTAGATCAGGTACATGCCAAGCGAGATCCTGGACGCCTTCTTTTCTGCGTGTTCGGATGCGGCGATGATGTCGTCCATTTGTGATGTGGCCATATTGTCCTCCAGATCCTGCACAAAATCTGCGCAGAGTTTGTGTGCCGTGAGCATGCCCGCGTGACACAGTTGTAACGCAAATGAAAGAGAACTGTATCTTGCGGGATTTTTATGAAAACGGAATTCGATTTATAGATATTGTGTCTGTATCGTTCATGTATATTTGCGCAATATATAGCAACTCTGATGGAATATGGCAACACATATTTTGAAAAAAGCAGGATATAACTTGAATTTGAAAGGCAATTGCAACAAAAACACCAGAGGAAAAGGAAATTCATCTGCAAAAATCCTGTCGCAGCCCGTGCAAGGCCGATGATGCCCTGTTGTGTTTGTGGCGAGGAAGTCAAAAGGCCCCCACTGCCTGAGGCAATGGGGGCCTGAAAAAAGGGGCGAGCCCTTGTTGATTGCTAACGATGTCTGGGTGGAGGCGGCGGAGGCCTGTGGTCGCGGTCGCGGCGAGACGGTGGAGGCGGCGGGGGACGATGACGGCCGTTGCACGCACTCAGGAGAGTGGTCGCGCCGAGCAGGCCGCCAATAAGGCTCAGAAAGTAGCGTCTTTGCATAGTGAAGCTCCTTTGCCAGTGCAAAAGGTTTCATGGGGGGAACAGTGAAACAGTAGTCCAGGACGCGAACATTGTGCAAGCACTATTTTTCACAAGGGCGCTCTCAGGCAAGCCTGCGCTTGATCCTTGCCGGCCTGCCTGCGCACAGCACGTTGTCCGGCAGATCGTGGCACACGACGCTGCCTGCCGCAATGACACAGTTGTTGCCAATGGTAACGCCAGGGCAGACTATGCAGCCGGCGCCAAACCAGCAGTTGCTGCCAATGGTGATGGGGTAGGCCGACTCCTTCGTTTCGCGCCGCCCTTTGTAGTCCATGGGATGCTGCGGCGTGTAGAGCTGGCATTTGGGGCCAAGGAGGGTGTGGTCCCCTATGGTTATGAGGGCCGAGTCTAGGGCCACGCAGTCCGCGTTGAAGTACACGTGCTCGCCAAGCACAAGGCCGTGGCCGTGATCGCAGTGGAAGGGAGGGGTAATGTGCACAGAGTCCGGAATATTGGGCACAAGTTCCCGCAGGATGGCTGCCTGCTCGCTGCGCCTGGCTTTTTCCAGTCTTGCGCACAGTCTGCGGGCCCTGACGTTGCTGCGCACGATCTCGGGATCCGCAAAGTCGTAGAGCAGGCCACTGCGCATTTTCTGGACCTCGCTCATGCGCGATGGCTCTTGCCCCTGTGCGCAGGCTCTTTCCTCGCCCTGCGCAAGCCGTCTCTTGACTACGGCCGGGCTTCCGGCTGCGAGGCTGTCCGGAGGAATGTCTTCGCAGACAACGGAGCCTGCGGCTATGATGCAGCGATCGCCTATGTGTGTTCCTGGCCACACTGTGACCCCGCCTCCGAGCCAGCAGTCGTCGCCTATGCTGATGTCGCAGGCCCTTTTGTCGGGCTGGAAGGAAAGCGGGCCTGCCGCAAGCTGGCAGCAGGGCCCGAGCAGGGTATGGCTGCCAATTTGTATCCTGTTCTCGTCCCAGAACGTCGCGTTGTAGTTGGCAAAGACCCTTTCCCCAAGAAGTACGTTGTCCCCCCTGGCGCAGACAAGGGGCGGCATGGCCTGGGCATGGGTCTGCATTCCCGGCAGAAGCTCATGCAGGACCCTTGTGAACTCTTCCTCGTCCGGGGACAGCGTTTCCAGGCGCGCGCACAGCTCGCGTGCGCGTCCCTTGCGCGTGTCGCCCGTGCAGGAGCGCTCGCTTGCCGTTCCCGAGAGGGTGGCCACGACCCTGGCCGGGCAGCCAGCTGCCAGGGAGTGGGGCGGGATGTCCCTGATGACCACGGAACCAGGTGCTATGAGGCAGGATTCTCCTATGCTGACGCCCGGGCAGACAATGACATTGGCGCCAAGGAGGCAGTTTGCGCCTATGCGTATGGGAAAGGCGTACTGCACAGGCTGTTTGCGCAGCTCTGCGTCCAGGGGGTGGTGCGGGGTGCACAGCTGGCAGTTTGGCCCTATGTTTGTGTTTGCCCCTATGTTTGTGTTTGCCCCTATGTGGATCACGCCTGTGTCGTTGAAGACGCACCCCGGCCCCACGTGCACGTTCTCCTCAAGTTCCGTGCCTGTGCCCGTATCACAGAAAAAGGGTGTTTCCACGCGCGCTGTGGCGGACATGCGGGGGATGAGCTCGCGCACAATTCTTTCCCGCTCCCCTGCGTCCTTTGCCCCGCGCAGCCTTTCGCACAGGGCAAGCGCCCGCCAGTAGCCTGCGCTCACCTCCGGGTCCCGGCAGTTGTAGAGCAGGCCGGCACGCATCTTCTCGAACTCGGTCATTGCCTGTCCCCCTGGTCGGCCCCTGTGCTGTCCGCGATTTTCACGTTCTTCAGGTAGGCCACAAGCTTGTTGTACTGTCCCATGAGGGAAATGTGCAGGTACTGCCTGCCTTCCATGGCTATGTACTGCATGACCGGGATGCCCCGCACAGTGGCCGTGAAGGTGTAGGCATTGGTTTCGTTGTCCACGGCCTTCAGATCCGTGCTGCCGAGGGCCGTGGCTATGGCCCTGGCAAAGTCGCGGCAGCTCTTGTCCGTTGTGCCCGAGAGTATCTGCATGGCTGCGTCGCGCTCAACACTCATGATGCGCACGCCGTCCTCGGTCTCCTCCATGGGCAGGACACTGGGAATGGCCACGGTAAAGCGGCATTCGCTGTTGCCGAACGTGCGCACCGTGGTGGCCGGAATGGCCGGCTCCCCCTGCCTGTGCATGAGGTCCTGGCCGGAGTTGACGGCAAGTCGTCCGTCTCCGAGCAGCTGCCACATGACGCGGCAGGACGTCTTGTCCTCCAGGGTGAAGACCAGCTCCGGTCCCTCCTGGGCCACGCTGCCCTTCAGGTTGCGGCCTGTGCCCTGCAGGGAAAAGCGATCCTCCCTGATGTCGAGCACGCGCGCGGGATCGTGCGAGGAGATCCACAAGCCCTGCAGGCCCTTTTCCGGGCTGGTCTTCTGCGCCTGCATGGTCTTTGCCCTGCAGGTCCAGGGGAAGTGCTGCGAGACCTTTGCCGTTGCCGTGCGCGTCGCAGCGGCCTGGGGCTTTGTGGTGTCTGCCAGGGCACTGGCAGGCAACTGGACAAGGGGGACTGTTGTCATGAGTGCGCACGCGAGTGCGCAGGAGAGTTTCGGGATCATAGGCATCCTTGGTTTGATTCCTGGCAGCAAATGACACTACCCCTTTGCCCTGCCAGGGGCAAGATTGCCGACAGGTCCCTCGGGGACTGCGGGCACGGCAAAAATGCCCGCAACCACAAGGAATTTTTCCTTTTTGTTTCAAATACTTGTCTATGTCCTTGCCATGGCGCGCGCAGCCCTGTAGCCTTGCGCGCCAGGCCTGCAGAGACTAGACTTGCGGCCATTACCAAGGAGACGGAGGAGCACATTGCCTCGGAACACAGCAAAGGGCGCGGGCGCAGGGTCTGCCCGCGCAGGCACAGCCGGCGCAAGGGCCGGCACAAAAACAGGCACAAGAACCGCTGCAGGATCATCAGGCAGGGGAAAGTCTGCGCGTGGGGCCGGGAGAACGTATCCCAGGACGGACCTGCGGCGTCTTGCCGAGGAGGCCAGGGGGGCTACGGTCTATCTGGCCGAGAAGCACAGCATTGCCCTGGCCCTGGCGGACGCCCTGCCTGGACGCAGGGAGAACCTTGGCGCCTGCATCCGCTGCGGGGATGTGATCATCACCTGGCTTTCCGGGCATCTGCTGGAGCAGGCTCCGCCCGAGGCCTACGATCCCCGCTTCAAGTCCTGGTCCAGGGCCACGCTGCCCATCATCCCCCAACGGTTCGAACTTCTGCCGCGTTCCGAGCGCGGCGCTGCCGAGCAGCTTGAGGTCATACGCACGCTTCTTGGCGTCTGTCCTTCGGCTGTCAACGCAGCGGACTTCGACAGGGAGGGCCAGCTTCTGGTAGACGAGGTGCTCGAGCTTGCCCACTACCAGGGCAGGGTTCTGCGCCTGCAAACCAGGGCCCTGGACGTCACAAGCCTCAGGCGCGAGCTGTCCCGCATGCAGGACAACGAGAAATTTTGCGGCATGCGCGAGGCTGCCCGCGCCCGCTCCCAGCTCGACTGGCTGGCCGGCATCAACCTGACCAGGGCCATGACCATACACGGCCGAAGCCGTGGCGCGGACACTGTCCTCTCCCTTGGCCGCGTGCAGACCCCGACCCTGGCCCTGGTGGTCGCGCGGGATCTCGAAATCGAGAATTTTGTGCCCAAGCCCTTCTACAAGCTGACCTGCCCCTTTGCGGCCGAGGCCGGCATCCTGCCCACCAGGCTTGTTGTGGACGCGGACATGAAGGGCGCGGACAGCGAAAAGCGGCTGGTGGACAGGGAGGAGGCTCTGCGCATACAGGCCCTTGTGAGCGGCAAGCCCGGTCTTGTGACCCTGGTCGAGAGCAAGCGGGTGCAGGAACAGGCGCCGCTGCCCTACAACCTCACTGAGCTGCAGAAGGAGGCCTCGGCCAGGTACGGCATCGGGGCCCAGGCCACCCTGCAGGCCTGCCAGCGCATGTACGAGGCCAAGTTCATCTCCTACCCGCGCACGGACTGCCAGTACCTGCCTGTGGAGCAGTTTGCGGACGCTCCCGTTGTGCTTGAGGCAGTGGGCAGCTTCGAGGGCATGCAGGACATGGTGGCTGCCTGCGACACTACGCGCCGCTCCCAGGCCTGGAACACCGCCAGGGTCAGCGCCCACCACGCCATCATACCCACCCGCGAGCCTGCCAAGGGCCTGAGCGAGCGCGAGACAAAGGTCTACACACTCATCTGCAGGCGCTACGCCTGGCAGTTTCTGCAGCCCCACATTTTCACGCGGACCAGGGTGGACGTGAGCTGCGAGGGCTTTTTGTGGCGGGCAAACGGCAGGGTGGAGGAGAGCGCCGGCTGGACGGCCTTCAGGGACGCAGGGCCTGCCCTGGCTGCCAAGAGGACCAGGGAGGACGCCCAGGCGAAGGACGTGATCCTGCCCCAGGTGCAAAGGGACGAGAAGGTCCTTGCCGGGGACGTGGCAGTGGAAGAGGCCATGACCACGCCGCCGGCGCGCTTTACGGAAGGTACCCTGGTGGACGCCATGGAGAACATCCAGCGCTACATCAAGGGTGCCAGCGCGGAGGACGAGAAGATCCTCAGGAAGACCGAGGGTCTTGGCACTGTCGCCACCAGGGCAGGCATCATCGAGACTCTCTTTCTCCGCAGCTACATCAAAAAACAGGGCAAGTCCCTCCTGTCCACCCAGCTTGGCAGGGACGTCATCGCCAACAGCCCGGCAGTCATACGCGATCCCCTCATGACCGCGGACATGGAGCGGGCGCTTTCCGAAATCCAGGAAGGCAGGAGGGCGTGCGCGGACTATGTGGCCTCCTACGCAGCCACATTGCCGACCGTCATAGAGGAAATCTTTGCAACCCAGGCCTCCTACACGCCAGGGGAGGCCCGGTCAGGAAGCCGTAGCACCTCACGCTCCAAAAAGTCCGGCCTGGGCAGTTCCGAAAGCAGGTCGGAAAGTCGGTCAGGGGGCAGCTCCAAGGGGCGCTCCGGTCAGGGGGATGGGCCTGTCTGTCCCAGGTGTGGGGCACACCTTGTGCTGCGCAACGGGCCAAGAGGCGCCTTCTGGGGATGCTCAGCCTTTCCCGAGTGCCGCTTCTCAACAGACGACAGCAATGGCGAGCCTGTCCTTGAGGGAAGGGGCGGCGCAGCCCCTGTGCGCACGGAAAGGTCCGGGGACACAGCCAGCGCAGCCAGGGCAGGCTCCGGTCAGGGGGATGAGCCTGTCTGCCCCAGATGCGGAGCACATCTTGTGCTGCGCAAGGGATCCAGGGGCGCCTTCTGGGGATGCTCGGCCTTTCCTGCATGCCGCTTTACAACAGACGACAGCAATGGAGCGCCTGTCCTTGGGGGGCAGCGCGGGGGATCCCCTGCGCCTTCTCCTGCCTCCGGCGCAAAAATTCCTTCCCCTGGTTCTGGGGAAGAGGTTCAGGAGCAGCGCCTCTGCCCGCGCTGTGGAAAGCCGCTTGTGCTGCGCAACAGCTTTCGCGGGCCCTTTTGGGGATGCAGTGGCTACCCCCAGTGTCGCTACACGGAAGACGCTGGCCGGCAGGCAGATGCGAGTGCTCTGCAGCAGGGGCGCTTGACTGGAGCAGCGGCCGGAGCCGAGCGTGGATCCGGGCCTGCGCCGAGCTCGGCATCCCGCAAGGACACACAGCACAAGGGAATGGATGCGCGTACGATGGCTCCAGGGGAGCAGGCAGAGGCTGCCCCCCTTTGTCCGCGCTGCGGAAAGCCCCTTGTGCGACGCAATGGCTCGCGCGGTCCTTTTTGGGGATGCAGCGGCTACCCGCACTGCCGCTTTTCAGCGGACCTTTCGGCCCTGCAGGGAAGCGGCCAGCCAAGCCCCGACAGGGAGAGCGGGCCGCGCAGGGCCATGCCGCAAGCGCAGGACCGGTCCGACATGCCCATGCCCGAGACAGACGCGGAGGTCTTGCCCGACTTCCCGGACGATTTTGCCAATATCGAGGATATGCCTCCCATGCCCGATGACCCGCCCTGGGACGCGGACACGGACGCGCTCTACGAGGAGTGGGCCTTCAGAAGCTCGAAGGACGAGGAAGAGAACTAGCCTTCCGTAGGGCACAAAAAGAGGGAGAGGCGGCCTTTGCGGCTGTCTCTCCCTTGATTTCTCCTGCTGCCGAATCAAACCTCGTCGGAAAGCCTGCGGAAATTCTTCTTGCTTGCCCCGCAGACAGGACAGGTCCAGTCGTCGGGCAGGTCTTCGAACTTTGTTCCCTTGGGGATCTTGCGGCGACGATCGCCCCGATCCGGGTCGTAGACATAACCGCAGTTGGCAACAGGACAACGCCACATGTCATGAGGATCTGCCATGGTTCTCTCTCCTTGAAAGCGGGTATGGTGCAGAACTGTAAGAAAACGGGCAGCACGGGACAGGGCCTGTGCTGCCCGGAAAGTATCGTTTGTGTCTAGACAGGCTTGTGGCAGAACCACCAGTCGTAGCC
>CALVGM010000035.1 GCA_944327095.1 uncultured Desulfovibrio sp.
CTGTTTGAGTAAATTTACCATTCTTATATCCATCAATGACCATTTTACGAATATCATCACAACCATGTTTCATGCTGCTCTCCAAGACGTGGGGCTATTTTGCTGGGGAGGGGAGGAGCTCCCCCCCTCTACGGTCTTAGGAATATATAGCAGGAAACTAGAAAAAAAATATCAAATGGAAACTGCTCTAGTCGACACAAATCCCCTGATACCTCCGGGATAGCTCCCGGTTTCCCAAAGACACTGCCTCCGTCTGTTCTCCAGACGGAGGCTTTTCCCTTTTTCGGGATCAGGCGAGAGGCTCGCTTCAGCGCCAGCGTATCATGTAGCGCTCGAGCAGCGTGGGGATGAGGTTCAGCACGTTGACCACGCACCCCACGAGAATAATGCCTGCCAGGACATTGGTGTAGTTGGCATAGTCTGCGAAGTTCTTGATGAAGTAGCCAAGCCCGCTTGTGGCTCCCATCATTTCCGCCAGAATGAGCAGCATGAAGGAGGTGGACAGCGTGATCCTCAGCCCGGCCACAACCCCCGGCAACATCCAGGGAATGAGAACCTGAAAGATCATTTCCACGCTGGAGAGCGACAGCATGCGGGCGCTGTCGAGAATTTCCCTGTCCATGGCCTGCACGCGGTTCACGGTCTGCAAAAAGGCCGGCCAGAAGATTCCCAGCACGATGACCATGGCCGCGGCAGAACGAAAGGTAGGCATAATGGCAATGATATAGGGCGCGTAGATAATGGCTGGCACTGGGGCCATGACCCGGGCGACAGGAACTGTCACGCCCCGAAAGCGCCTGTTCCATCCGGCCAGGGCCCCCAGCACAAGGCTTAAGGGCAAGGCAATGGCAAAACCTGTGCCAAGAAGCTGCAGGGAGGAGCCCATTCCCCGCAGCATGAGTTTCCATTGGCTGCGGAAGACATCAAAGACGGCCTCCGGGGGCGGGCAGAGAATGGGGTGACCGGCACGCAGTGTTGTGGCGACCAGCTCCCAGACAAGAAGCGCGAAAAAAAGCAGGCAGCCTATGTCCGCTGCGGACTGTCGATCCCCCCTGCCGCGCAGGCGCGGGCACACAATCAGTTCCAGAAGGACAGTCACGCCCAAAAACATGCCCGGGTGCCTTGATGTCAGCATGGCGCCCCCTGGACTGGCCGCGGCAAGACCGCTCACGGCAACTCGCACGCCCTGGAGGGCCTGGAGATTGGAGCAGATCGTCAGGGCCAGCAGCAGGACAAACAGCACGTGGACAGCAATATGGCGTTTCATCGTCATTTTCCCCCGCTTGCCGGTATTCCCGGGCCCAAAGCCTGATCACGCAGAGAAAGCAGCTGTTCCGCGGATATGCCCAGGGGGCTGTGCTCCCTGTTGAAAAGCGCAATAAAGTGCCTGCGCAGCTCGCAAAAGGCTGTGGTGGTGAGCAGCGAGCGTGCGCGCGGCTGGGGATGGGGCACTGCCATGGCCGGCATGTTTCTTGTGCCGTCCAGAAAAAAAATGCTGTCCGACAAGAGCAAGGCCTCGTCGATGTCATGGGTCACAAATATCACGGTCTTGTGGCTTGCGAGCCACAGCTCGCTCAGAAGATCCTGCAAAAGACAGCGGTTTTTGTAGTCCAGGGCAGAAAAGGGTTCGTCCATGAGCAGTACCCGCGTTTCCATTGCCAGGGCCCTGGCAATGGAAACGCGCTGGCGCATGCCTCCGGAAAGCTGTGCCGGCCACTTGTTCATGTCCAGGGAAAGACCTACCCGCTCGAGCATGGACGAGGCAAGGCTTCGGCACTCCTTCCTGGACATGCCCGGATGCGTCTTGGACGCGGCAAAGGCCACATTCCCGAGGGCCGTGAGCCAGGGAAACAGGCCTCCCTGCTGGAAGACTATGGCCCTGTCCCTGCCGGGAGCAAGGACTTCCCTGCCAGCGCAGACTATGCTGCCTGCTGCAGGCCGCAGCAAGCCGGCCAGCAGCCGCAAAAGCGTGGTCTTCCCTCCGCCGGACGGCCCCAGGATGGAGAAGAAGGCCCCGTCCGGCACACAAAAGTCCAGATCGCAAAGCAGGGGACTTGCGCCCCCGTAGGCAAAGCTGACATGCCTGACCTCAACGCATCCCATTGCTTCCTCCTCTCCCCTCAACCCGGGAAAGGGGCGGACCTTGCGCGGATCCGACCCCTGTTTGCCAATACGCAAGGCGACAGCCTGCAGCCCCGGGCTGCCCACGCCGACTACCCACGCCGGCTACTGGATGCGCTCTGTTATGAGCGTTGCGCCAATAGTCGGCCGCGCGAACCCCGGGAGAGATACGCCCTACTCCCTGAATTCGGCCTTCATGCGCTGCAGGTTCTGATCCTCTGGCCAGCGCTCAAGGGCGCGGTTCAGGGCATCGCGGTAGATGGAGGTGTCGATTGCGTCTTCCATCCTGAAGGGCGTGTTCGGATCGATGTCGCCATTGTCCTTCATGACCTGGTAGAATTCCAGGACCTTCTCCCTGCCAGGATCCATGGTGATGCGCATGAGACTGTCGTAGACAAAGTAGCGCACGTACTCAGGGCTCTGTCCGGAAAACTCCGCAAGCGTCTTCACTGTCAGCTCTGGATCGTCGTACATGGTCTTCATGGCCCGCAAATTTGCCAGCTGGAAGCGGACATAGGGCTCGCGATCCCTTTCCAGGGCTTCCGTGGCGCAGGTCTGCCTGCAGCAGGGGAAATTGGGCACATACTGGGCAATGGCAAAGGGAACGGCCAGGCCCTGGAGCCTTGCGTTGAGCTCAAAGCCCGTGTTGGTGATGCCCGCGTCGGCCTGCTTCTTGTGCACGGCCTCAAGCACGGACTGGAAATAGGGCAGTTCCACAAAACGCACTTCGGAAAGCGGGATGCCCACCTTGCGCAGCTCGCGCTTCAGGAACATGTGCCCTGTCTCTGCACGCACAACGGCTATGGTCTTGCCCCTGAAGGCCTCCAGGGTGGAAAATTCCCCAGCCCGCTGCGGAAGCGTCACGCAGGCGCTTCCCTCGGAAATTGTGCCGCCAAAAATGGTGCGCTTCGCGCCCTGGGCAACTAAGCTGCAGGTGGGGATTACGCCATTGGGCAGGATGTCCATCTTGCGCAGGGTCAGGGCTACCATGGCGTCGTTGAAGCCGGAAAACTGCTCAAGGGTGACGTTCAGCCCCTCATCCCGGTAGTAGCCGAGTTTCCAGGCCAAAAGCACCATGGACGGCTTCAGGTTCGTGCCCATCTGCCCCACACGCAGATTCCAGGTTTTCTCCTGTGCAGGATCAGAGGCTGCACAGGACGTGCCCGAAGCAAGGCATAACATGCCTGCCACAAGCAGGGCGGCACAACCAGCAAAAAAAAGATACTTTTTTGATTTCATTGACATTCTGGCGCACATGGCTCTGCAGCCAGGCGCGCCCCTCCCTTTGCATGCCCCCGAAGGGTTCGCTTTCTAATGGCCTCCTATCTGGCAGCAGGCGCCGGAAAACCATTCGCGCTCGACTATGGTTGCGAGCATGGCGGAAGCGTCCGCGCAACACAGGGCGCAACGCTCCTCACGCTCCATGCTTCCCTCTGCCAATCCTTCCACAAGGGTACCGCAGACTGTAGTGCCATACTTTTTGGCAAAGGCGTCGCACAGTTCCCCGGCCAGATTCTGGCAGCGCTCGACCCTCGCGTCTCCGGGCTTGTCCCGTCCGAACAGCATGCCCAGTACAAGGATACCCCCGGCCAAAGCGCCACACAGGCCATTGCCCCTGCCCTCGCCAAAGCCCGAGGCCAGGGCCACCAGGGGACGCAGCTGCCTCTGATCCGTCACATCCACAAAGGCGCGCACCACAGCCTCCGCACAGCGGAACCTGCCGGACCTGTACATTTTTTCCGCCCTGCCATGCAGCACAGTGGCAAAGTGATCCGGAATGGCGACATTCTCCTCGCGCAGCACGAGTTTGTTGTCCTCTATGAACAGCATGGTACCTCCTTCATGCCGGGGGCGACCATGGCCGCCTCCCGGATGCGAAACATGGCTTTCGCATCCGAAAGGCGGCCTGCGGGTGAGGAGTCTTCCCGGCCATGAACTGTCTGTTTCGCTCTTCCCTACTTTATGATCTCCACCTTGAGATTGTGTTTGGCAAAGCGCTCAAGGGCCACGGCAAGCTCTTCGGGCTTGTAGGGAACCATGGTGGGCGCAGGCAGCTTGAGCGCCCCGTACTTGCTCAATCCGAAGGTATGACAGGGCAGCACATCCACCTCGTGCTTGCCATGGGCATGCAGAAATTCCGCCATGGCGGCAATGTTTTTCTCCGTATCGTTGATGCCCGGCATAAGGGGAATCCTGATGTGCACGTCCTTTTTCGAGTCCAGGGCAGTTGCAAGATTTTCCAGAATAATCCTGTTGTCCCGCCCGGTCAGACGCTTGTGCTCCTCGGGATCCATGTGCTTGCAGTCAAAGAGGAACATGTCCACCCTGGGCAGTACCCTGGCGAACATTTCATGGGAGCAGACCCCGCAGGTATCCAGGCAGATATGGTAGCCGCGCCTGATGGAGGCATCCATGAGCTCCAGCAGAAAGTCCCCGGCCGCGGTGGGCTCGCCACCGCCAAAGGTCACGCCGCCATCGGAATTGCTGTAGAACAGACTGTCGGAGTCGACGACCTTCATGACCTCTTCCACGGTCATGTACTCGCCGGACATCTCGCGCGCCTTGGAGGGACACACCCTGGCACACTCGCCGCAGTTGGTGCACTTTGCCAGATCCCTGTTGTACTTGCCGTTTTCGTCCTGCTCTACCGCGTCATTGGGACAGACCGCGGCACAGGCGCCACAGGCGACGCACAGATTGGTGAACACCATGAGCTGGGGCTTGAAGCTCTGGGACTCGGGATTGCTGCACCAGGGGCAGTGCAGGGGGCAGCCCTTGAGAAAAACAGTGGTGCGCAGCCCCGGGCCATCCTTGGTGGACATACGCTGGATGTTGTAAACGATACCTTTCATCACAAATACAGGCGCAAGGCCCCTGCTCGTGCAGGAGAAAAGGCGCCTTCCTCCTTGTCTGAAATTCTACCCTGGTGTGCCGGGGTGGCGGACCTGCCGCCTTCTTTCCCATTTCATGCAATTTGCGTACCTGCCCAGGGTACCAGGTCAGGGCTCACAGGCTTGCAACGCAAAGGGCCAGAGAATCTGTCGAGGATCAATGATGA
The DNA here is from genome assembly GCA_944327095.1 of uncultured Desulfovibrio sp. GTDB lineage: Bacteria > Desulfobacterota > Desulfovibrionia > Desulfovibrionales > Desulfovibrionaceae > Desulfovibrio. The sequence goes on from CALVGM010000035.1 coordinate 5,180, forward strand.
GGATCAGGAGAGCAGGCGTCATCCCTCCTGCAGGGGGTGGCAATGCGAAAGCCCTGCCCACAGGGGGGACAGTTTTTTTGCCGATTTGCAGGGCCGGTACTGCCACCTTGCGCGCCAACAGGGGGCAGACTGCGTACAAAAGGCAGATGCCTGACTGTGGCGCAGGCAGGAAAAGTGTCCGCAAGGGCAGAACGCCATTTGTGAATAATTTCACAATTATCACACAAGCACAAAACTCCTTCTCGTATTTTCAACATCTTGACCGACTATCCCTGCAGAAAGCGTCTGTTCAACACTGTCACCAAATCAGCACACTTTGTCTGATCTGACACATTTTGTTTCTCAAAAAAGGCTTCTTTGCTAGGCAAAACGTGTGCAAAATTCTCTTTTTTCGTAAATAGTACTTATTTCCAATTAGTTATTGGGAAGTATCGAGATTGGCAAGCTTCTTGCAGCATTCAGGACAAGACAAACTGCCATACGTCCACAATGGCACTCAATCGCAGCATAGCAACATACCTATACTACATTATATGGAGATCAATATGGCCTACGCAATCAACTGGGATACCCTGGACGACCGCATCAGCGCCCTGAAGACAGCCCTTCTGGACACCGATCAGAAGATGGACCCCGAGCGCCTGAAGTACCTTGCCGAGACCTACGACGAATGCAAGGGCGAGAGCGTATTCCTCACCCGCGCGCGCCTGTTCGAGAAGGTGCTCACCAACAAGAAGATCTACCTTGACGGCAACCCCATTGTCGGCAGCCTGGCCGGCGGCATGGCCATGATCTATGCCTACCCCGAGTGGCAGTGCAACTGGATCAAGGACGACCTCGATTCCGAAAAGCTCGCCCTGTCCTCCCTCGGCGAAGTCCGCTTCTCCGACGAGACCAAGGCCATCCTGAAGCAGGTCTACAAGACCTGGAAGGGCAAGACCACCTATGACCGCGCCAACAAG
>CALVGM010000036.1 GCA_944327095.1 uncultured Desulfovibrio sp.
CTGGGCGAACCCATCCTTGCCAACGAGGAGCTGACCCGCTTCTCCCGCGCCCTCTAGGGGCGGAAGAAGGGGCAGGGACCAGGGGATGGTGTCCCTGGCCCGGAAACAGCAGGCCATGCACAGCAAATGGGAGCGCGCTCCCGTGAAAACCTGTACCCTGCGTACAAGGCAGTTCAGAATCGGACCGTCACGACAAATCTCTACATCCACTCCTTTGCCCTGCACTCCCCCGAGAAGATCCTCTCCAACGACGACCTGAGCCGTGTTGTGGACACAAGCGACGAGTGGATACGCACGCGCACCGGCATCAGCTTCCGCCATGTGGCTGCCGAGGGCGAAAACGCCTCCGATCTCGGCACCATGGCAGGCAGGGAAGCCCTGGCCGAAGCCGGCGTCAAGGCCAGCGAGCTCACCCACATTATTGTGGCTACGGGCACGCCCGATCACCTAAGCCCTTCCCTTTCCTGCATTATTGCCGGAAACCTGGGCGCTGGCCATGTCATGGCCTTTGACATTTCCGCTGCCTGCACGGGCTTCATCTACGGCCTTTCCGTGTGCCACGCATTCCTGCAGGCATACCCCAGGGCCAAGATTCTCTTTGTGTGCGCCGAGGCCATGACAAGGCGCGTGAACTGGCAGGACAGGACCACCTGCGTGCTCTTTGGCGACGGAGCCGGCGCCATGGTCATCAGCGGCGAGGAAGAAAACGCCCTTGCGCGCCTCGAGGACGTGGAGTGCCTAAGCGACGGCAACGGCCGCGACCTCATTGTGGTTGGCGGCGGTACCTCCTGCGCCTACAAGATGGGCGATCCCGTGGACGAGAATTTCTTCATCCGCATGAACGGACGCGAGACCTACAAGGCTGCAGTGCGCAACATGACGAGCATCTGCAAGGATCTGCTCGCGCGCAACAACTACACCATTGCGGACGTGGATCTGCTTGTTGCCCATCAGGCCAACATCCGCATTGTGGAAGCCGTGGGCGAGCGCCTGGGCATTGCCGCAGACCATGTCTTTACCAACCTGGCCCACTACGGCAACACGTCCTCTGCGTCCATTCCCATTGCCCTGGCCGAGGCCAAGACACAGGGATGCCTTGCCAGGGGCAGGCTGGTCCTGACCACAGCCTTCGGTTCGGGCCTGACCTGGGGCGGCGCGCTCCTGCGCTTCTAGCCCCTGCGGTCGCATCCCCAAAGCCCACAGGCAAACATTCGGAGTTCCATCGTGACTACCCTTTCCGCCACAGCACCCACGGCCCTTGTGACCGGTGGTTCCCGCGGCATAGGCCGCGCCATTGCCCTGACTCTCGCAAGGGACGGCTACCAGATTCTTCTCACCTACGTGAGCCGCCCCGAACAGGCCGAGGGCGTTGTCAGGGAAATCGAGGCACTGGGCGGCGCTGCCCAGTGTCACTGCCTCAATGTGGCAGATGCCGAGGCAGTTGCCTCCCTCTTCCAGAACGAAATCAAGGGCAAGCTCAACCTGGCCTGCCTTGTGAACAACGCCGGCATCACCAAGGACGGTTTCCTCATCCGCATGAAGGACGAGGACTTTGACGCGGTCATTTCCGTAAACCTGCGCGGCGCCTTTGTGTGCACCAGGGAAGCGGCCCGCATCATGAGCAAGAACCGCGCCGGCTGCATCATCAATATTTCTTCCGTCGTGGGACAGATGGGCAATGCCGCCCAGGCGAACTACTGCGCCTCCAAGGCCGGTATCATCGGCCTGACCAAGTCCAACTCCAAGGAACTGGCGGCCCGCGGCATCCGCGTCAACGCCGTGGCCCCGGGCTTCATCGAGACGGAGATGACTGCCGTTCTCGGCGAGGAGCAGCGCGCCCAGTACACGGAAGCCATTCCCCTGAAGCGCCTTGGCACTGCCGACGACGTGGCAAACGCCGTGGCCTTCCTGGCCTCGCCCAAAGCCGCCTACATCACTGGCCAGGTTCTGGCCGTCAACGGCGGCATGTACTGCTGATATTCGGGACAAGCATCCCGACTTCAAACCAACTACCTGGAGGAAAACATGTCTGACGTTGCCGATAAGGTTACCAAAATCATCGTGGACCAGCTTGGCGTGAGCGCTGACGAAGTGAAGCCCGAAGCCAGCTTTGTCGAAGACCTTGGCGCAGACTCCCTGGATCTGACCGAACTGATCATGGCCATGGAAGAAGAGTTCGACATCGAAATCGCCGATGACGACGCCCAGAAGATTCAGAAGGTGCAGGACGCCATCAGCTACATCGAAGCCAAGAAGGGCTAGTTCGCATTTAGGTTCTTTTTTTCGCAGGCAGGGCCAGTCCATGGCCCTGCCCCTGTTTCAACAAGTACAAATTCATCAGATGGAGGAGGAGCAATGGCTCGACCCCGCGTCGTTATCACAGGTCTTGCCGGCCTCTCGCCCCTTGGTCTGGACATGGCCACAACATGGGACCGTATCAAGGCTGGCGAATCCGGTATTGGACCCATTACGCTTTTTGACGCCACCGAGTACGACTCCAAGGTGGCCGGTGAGGTAAAGGACTTCGATCCCACCAGGTATGTTTCTGCCAAACAGGCAAGACATATGGATCGTTTCACCCAGTTTGCCTCTGCCGCAGGCTCCATGCTGATGGAAGATTCCGGGTTTGTGGTTACCCCCGAAAACGAGCGCTCCACGGGCGTCATCATGGGCGTTGGCCTCGGCGGCCTGCGCACCATCGAAATCTACCAGGAAAAGCTGCTCAAGTCCGGACCCAACAAGATTTCGCCCTTCATGATCCCCATGCTCATCTCCAACATGGGACCGGGCGAGCTCGGCATCAAGTTCGGCATCAAGGGCCCCAACTTTGTCACCACCTCGGCCTGCGCCTCCGCAAGCCACGCCCTGGGCACTGCCTACTCCGAGATAGTCCTTGGCCGCATCCGCGCCTGCATATCCGGCGGCTGCGAGGCCACAGTGACCCCCCTTGGCGTGGCAGGCTTCACTGCCCTGAAGGCCCTGTCCACACATTTCAACGACAACCCGACCATGTCCTCCCGTCCCTTTGACAGGGATCGCGACGGCTTTGTCATTGGCGAGGGCTGCGGCCTGCTCATGCTCGAGCGTCTCGAGGACGCCCAGGCGCGCGGAGCCAAGATCTACGCCGAAGTGGTGGGCTACGGCGCTTCCTGCGACGCCTACCACATGACAGCGCCCGAGCCCAACGGCACAGGCATGGAATGGGCCATGCGCAATGCCCTGCAGGACGCTGGCATTGCCCCGGAGGCCATAGGCCACATCAACGCCCATGCCACCTCCACCAAGCAGGGCGACGTCATCGAGACCCGCGCCCTGAAGAAGGTCTTTGGCGACCACGCCAAGAACCTGCACATTTCCGCCACCAAGTCCATGACAGGCCACCTGCTCGGCGCTGCCGGCGGCATCGAGGCCTGCTTCACGGCCCTTGCCCTCAAGGAAGAGATCATTCCCCCCACTATCAATCTGGAAAACCCGGATGAAGAGTGCGATCTTGATTACACGCCCAACAAGGCCAACCATGTGGCCTGTGAATACGCCCTGTGCAACTCCTTCGGCTTTGGCGGCACCAACGCCAGCATTGTCCTGAAGAAGTGGACCGACTAGTCCCGCAGGGCAGATACCTTGCCTGAGATGTTCGCAGCCCCCCTGACCCCAAGCGCCAGGGGGCTGCGAGCCTTTTTTTTCGCAGCAGGTCCCAGCTCGCCCGGGGCACCGGGAAGAGAAGAGCCTGACCGTCAGGCCCCTGTCACGACAAGTGGCAGGAGCCCATCACAGGAGCCTTATCAATGGACGAAATCCTCTTTGAAGATCCGGAACTTGCCCGTGTCATTGCCCTGGAAAGCGAACGGCAGCTGACCAAGCTCGAGCTCATTGCCTCCGAGAACTTTGTGTCCCCTGCCGTGCGCCAGGCCCAGGGCAGCGCCCTGACCCACAAGTACGCCGAAGGCTATCCGGGCCACCGCTACTACGGTGGGTGCGAATTTGTGGACATGGCCGAGAATCTGGCCATTGAGCGTGCCCAAAGACTCTTTGGCTGCGAGTACGTAAACGTGCAGCCCCACTCGGGCTCGCAGGCCAACATGGCCTCCTACTTCGCGCTCATCAAGCCCGGCGACACCATTCTCGGCATGGATCTGTCCCATGGCGGGCATCTGACCCACGGCTCTCCGGTGAACTTCTCCGGCAGGTTCTTCAAGGTGGAATCCTACGGCGTGGACAAGGAAACAGGCCGCATCGACTACGACGCCCTGGAAGAAAAGGCCAAGGCCTGCCATCCGAGCCTCATCGTGGCCGGCGCATCCGCCTATCCGCGCATCATCGACTTTGCGCGCCTGCGCGCCATTGCCGACGAAGTGGGCGCCAAGCTCATGGTGGACATGGCCCACATTGCCGGCCTTGTGGCAACAGGACTGCATCCCTCTCCCGTGCCCTACGCCCATATGGTCACGACCACGACCCACATGACCCTGCGCGGCCCCAGAGGCGGCATGATCATCTCCACCGAGGACATGCGCAAGCCCCTGAACAGCCAGGTCTTCCCCGGCATCCAGGGCGGCCCCCTCATGCACGTCATTGCCGCCAAGGCCGTGGCCCTTGGCGAGGCCCTGCGCCCAGGCTTCAAGACCTACTGCCAGCAGATCATCAAGAACGCCCAGGTGCTCGCCTCTGTCCTGATGGACGCAGGCTTCAAGCTCACCAGCGGCGGCACGGACAACCACCTCATGCTCATGGACCTGCGCGACAGGGAGTTCACGGGCAAGGACGCCGAACACGCCCTCGACGAGGCAGGCATCACAGTGAACAAGAACACTGTGCCCTTCGAGACCAGGTCTCCCTTTGTGACCAGCGGCATACGCCTTGGCGTTGCTGCCCTGACCACCAGAGGCATGAAGGAAGAGGACATGAAGACAGTGGGCAACTTCATCGTGACCGTGCTCAACAACATCAACGATCCCACCGTGCTTGCCACGACCCGCAGGGAAGTGCAGGACTTCGCAAGCTCCTTCCCCATCTTCACCTGGTAGAAAGCCGTAGCTGAACGCGTTTTTCGGGGGAGTTCCTGCCCGCAAGGGGCAGGAACTCCCCCTTGTCGTATGCGCGCCAAGGGCAGGCATTTGCGGCCATTTTTCCCAAAAATCGCGGCTTGTTTTCACAGGCTGCAACGTGTATGCTTCTTTACTGCACGCCGGCAGATGCATTCTACGCAACCTGCTGGCACATTTCTCTTTTTGTCTGCCGCATGCCCTTCGGATCAGCGGCCAAGGAAAGCCCATGCAGACCCCCCAGGAACTTCAAACCGGAGCAGGAAAAGGCCAGCGCATTCCCTGGCCAGTCTACTTCATGCGCATTGCCTACATGGTGAGTACGCGCTCCACCTGTCTGCGCCGCAGGGTGGGCTGCGTCCTTGTGAAGGACAAGCGCATCCTGGCCACAGGCTACAATGGCGCACCCATCAACACTGCCCACTGCCTGGACACAGGCTGCATGCGCCAGACCCTCGGTATCCCCTCGGGCCAGCGCCTGGACATGTGCAGGGCCATACACGCGGAGCAAAACGTCATTGTCCAGGCAGCCGTGCACGGGGTGGCCGTCTTTGGGGCGGACATCTACTGCACCACCCATCCCTGCCTGCAGTGCTCGAAAATGCTCATCAACTGCGGGGTGAGGACCATCTACTACTGCGAAAGCTACCCGGACGAGCTTTCCGCTGCCATGCTGAAAGAAGCCGGCATACACATGGAGAAGATGGACAAGCCCAGTCTCGATCTCAGCGAGTCCATTCTCTGAGACGAGCAAGTCAAAAATCGCAGGCAGGCCATTGACGTTCCGGGCCCCACATGAAAAACGCGTGGGCCCCCACATCACAAATCAGGGATCCGGCCGCGGGCGCGCACAAGCTGCGCAAGCCCCGGCAGCACGGACCGGCAAAGTCATACAAGAACACCAGGCCCGGACAGGCGCCCCGAAAAACGGGAAAACGCGGGCCTTGCGGGCAATGTCCAAGGACACGATATCATGAGCACTACCCAACGCTTTGCCCTCCCCATGAGGGAGGCCATACTCGAAGCCGGCAAGGGTCGTTTCGACACCTATCCCAATCCTTCCGTGGGAGCCGTGCTCCTGCACGACGGCGTCATTGTCGCCAGGGGGCATCACGCCCATGCCGGAGGGCCCCACGCGGAAGTTGCCTGCCTGCAGGATGCCCAGCGCAAATGCATTTCCCCGCGCGGCTGCACCATGGTGGTCACCCTTGAGCCCTGCAACCATCAGGGCAGGACAGGACCCTGCACGGAAGCAATCATACGGGCCGGCATTTCCCGCGTGGTCATTGGCGCCCACGATCCCAATCCCAAGGCCCAGGGCGGAGCCCAGCGGCTGCGCGAGGCAGGCGTTGACGTCATCGAGGGCGTGCTCGAACCCGAATGCCGCCTGGTTGTGGCAGACTACCTCACCTGGCTTGAACAAAAGCGTCCCTTCGGCATGCTCAAGCTGGCCTCAACCCTCGACGGCCGCATTGCCACCCGCACAGGCAAGTCCCGCTGGATCACGGGCGAGGCTGCCAGAAACGACGTGCACCGCCTGCGTGCCGGCGTGGGCAGGGCAGGCGGCGCCATTCTTGTGGGCGGCAGCACCTTCCGCAAGGACAATCCCCAGCTCACTGCCAGGGGCATCTACGCGGGCGGCCGCCAGCCCAAGGCCATTGTCTTCACAACCACCCTGCCGGACGCCTCCGCGGACTACCATCTTCTGCGCGAGCGGGCCGAGGACGCCATCTTCTTCGTCAACTGCGAAGAGGCCAAAAGCGACAGGGCCAGGGCCCTGCGCGACAGGGGCGTGACCGTGCTCGCCAGCGAGTTCGGACCCGATGCCAGTGTCGATCAGCACCTGAACTTCCTCATGCAGGCCCTCTACAGCCAGGGCATGCCCTACCTTTTGTGCGAGGGCGGCGGCCGCCTGGGCCTCAGGCTCATGGAAGCCGGCCTTGTGGACCTCTTCTTCCTGCACATGGCCAACACCATCATTGGCGACAGGGAAGCCCGCCCCCTCTTCGACGGCAGAACGCCGGACAGCCTGGACGAGGTGCTCAGGCTCAAGAACGTGGGCATACGCCTGGTCGGCCAGGACATGGCCATGGCCTACCTGCCCGCCAACTCCTGGCTTGCGCCAAGCATTGGCGAGCTCACCACCCTGCACGGCGAGTCGAGCCTGTGGCTTTGCGACGACAACTTCCCCCAGATCCACAGCCAGCGCCAGGACTAGCCCATGTTTACCGGTCTTGTGCAGACAGCCGGCGAAGTGGCAGCCATTGCCAGGTCTGGCAACGAGTGCCGCCTCACCATCAAAACGGAACTGGCCAGGGAAAACCTGGTGCACGGCGAGTCCATTGCCGTCAACGGCGCCTGCCTGAGCGTGGAACGCTTTGACAAGTCCACCTTCACGGCCTACGCCTCGGCAGAGACCATGAGCCGCACCAATCTGGGGCACCTTGCCACGGGAAGCCTTGTCAACCTTGAGCGCGCCCTGCGCCTTGGCGATCGATTGGGCGGGCACATTGTGTCCGGGCACGTGGACTGCCAGGCAAGGGTCCTTTCCGTCAGCCCTGCCGGCCAGTCCCTGTGCTGCCTTTTTGCCTACCCCGCCGAGTTCGCCGCCGAAGTCATTGCCAAGGGCTCTGTCTGCCTCGACGGCATAAGCCTGACCATCAACACGTGCACGGACAGGGAATTTTCCGTGAACATCATTCCGGACACGCAGCAGCGCACCAGCATGCGGCTGTGGAAGCCGGGCTACCTGGCCAACATGGAAACAGACGTCCTTGGCAAGTACGTCCGCCGCTGCCTGCTTGTGCAGGGCAGGGACAAGAATCCCGACGCGCACAACGCACAGGAAGGGGACAAGCCCGGCATCAGCATGGAATTTCTGGCCCAGCGGGGCTTTGTGTAAGCCAGCCCCTGACAAATTTTCTTTTTCGAACAACCCTCAAACCGGTCCTGCGGAGCGGAGGAGAATATGCCGCACATTATCGAAGGGCAGATGACTGCCCAAGGCCTCAAGGTCGCCATTTTTGCCACCCGTTTCAACGATTTTGTGGTTTCGCACCTTATCAGCGGAGCCATGGACTTTCTGACTCGTCACGGAATGAACGCGGACGATGCCACCATCATCCGCGTGCCCGGCGCCTTTGAGTTGCCCATTGCCTGCAAGAAGGCGGCTGCCTCCGGCAAGTACGACGGCATTGTGGCCCTTGGCGCGGTGATCCGCGGTGGCACTCCCCACTTCGACTATGTCTGCAGCGAGGCTGCCAAGGGCCTGGCCCTGGTGAGCCTGGAAAAGGACATGCCCCTCGGCTTTGGCCTTCTGACCCGCGATTCCCTGGAACAGGCCATTGACAGAGCCGGCGCCAAGTCCGGCAACAAGGGCGTGGAAGCGGCTTCGGCCATGCTCGAAACCATCCGCGTGCTCGAGCAGATCTAGGGACGGCCACGGAGAGCACAATGGGCAAAAAATGCAGACACAATCACAGGGAGATAGCCTTTCAGGTCCTCTACAGCCTCTACTTCCGCAACGCCTCGTCCCTTTCCGAACTGCAGGATCTCTTTCTCTCCTGCCTGGACGCTGCGCGCGACCAGGACAGGGACGTGAAGGACGCGAAGGACGCAAAGGAAGCCAAGAGTGCTAGGGAAGCAAAGCATGCCGGGGACGCGGGAGAAAAGTCCGAGAGCCCCAAACCGGCGCGTCCGGAACGCAGGCCCGAGGGCTTTGGCTGGCAGCTTGTGCGCGGCGTGTGGGAAAACCAGGACAGGCTTGACCGCATTATTGCCGACTTTGCCAGGCGCGGTCTTGATCGCATTGGCAGGACGGAGCTTGTGATTCTGCGCCTTGGTGTCTACGAGCTTCTGCAGCCCGAGCCCATTGACTCGCGCATCATTCTTTCCGAGGCCATCATTCTCGCGCACGACTTTGGAGACGAAAACTCCTACCAGTTCATCAATGGCATACTGCACAGCATTGCCACTGCCATTGCCGAGAAGAAGCTTGCCTCCCTCTGATCCACTTGCAAGGGCCGCGGGCCCGTGTCACACAAAGCAAAGCCATGAAAAGATACAATCCCCAGGAAATCGAACTGAAATGGCAGAAGCGCTGGGAAGAGACCCACGCCTTTGCCTGCACCCACGAAAGCAGCCTGCCCAAGTACTATGTGCTCGAAATGTTTCCCTACCCTTCGGGCAACCTGCACATGGGGCACGTGCGCAACTACTGCATAGGCGATGTGCTGGCCAGGGCCAAGAGAATGCAGGGCTACAACGTCCTGCATCCCATTGGCTGGGACGCCTTTGGCCTGCCCGCTGAAAATGCGGCCATCAAGCACAATACCCACCCCGCGGCCTGGACCTATTCCAACATCGCCAACATGCGCGGCCAGATGAAGCGCCTTGGCTACAGCTACGACTGGGCCAGGGAGCTCGCCACCTGCCGTCCGGAATACTACCGCTGGGAACAGCTCTTCTTCATCAAGTTCCTGGAAAAGGGCCTGCTCTACAGAAAGGAGGCTCCCCAGAACTGGTGTCCGTCCTGCCACACCGTGCTGGCCAACGAGCAGGTTGTGGAAGGCTGCTGCTGGCGCTGCAACACGCCCGTAGAGCAAAAGGACCTCACCCAGTGGTTCTTGCGCATCACAGCCTACGCGGACGAGCTTTTGAAGGATCTCGATCTTCTGAAGGGCAACTGGCCTGACCGAGTCATTGCCATGCAGCACAACTGGATCGGCAAGTCCGAGGGCGCGGAAATCGTCTTCCCCCTGGAAAAGCCCGTAGGCGGCCAGACAAGCGTCTCCGTGTTTACCACCAGGCCCGACACGGTCTTTGGCGTGAGCTTCATGACCATGGCCCCAGAGCATCCCCTGGTGCAGGAGATCATCAAGGGCCTGCCCAACGAGGACAGGATTCAGGAGTTCATCGCCAAGGTGCGCAACATGGACCGCATCGAGCGCCAGTCCGAGACCCTGGAAAAGCAGGGCATTGCCACAGGTGCCTATGTGCTCCATCCCTTTACCGGCAAGAAGGTGCCCATCTGGCTTGGCAACTTTGTCATTGCCAGCTACGGCACAGGCGCTGTCATGGGCGTTCCCTCCCACGATCAGCGCGACTTCGAGTTCGCGCGCAAGTACAACCTGCCCATCACCCAGGTGGTGAGCAAGACTGGCGAGCTCGAGGACACGGCTACCTGGGAGTGTGCCATGACCGAACCCGGCATCATGGTCAATTCCGGGGAGTTCGACGGCCTGCCCAACGAGGAGGGCAAGAAGAGGATTGTGGAAGCCCTGCAGGCCAAGGGCCTTGGCAAGGGCACCACACAGTTCCGCCTGCGCGACTGGAACATCTCCCGCCAGCGCTACTGGGGAGCGCCCATTCCCGTTGTCTACTGCGACAAGTGCGGCATTGTGCCCGAGAAGGAAGAAAACCTGCCCATTATGCTGCCTCTGGACGTGAAGACCTTCCCGGACGGCAAGTCTCCCCTACCGGCCACTGCCTCCTTTGTGGAGTGCACCTGCCCCAAGTGCGGCGGCAAGGCCAGGCGCGAGACGGACACCATGGACACCTTCGTGGAGTCGAGCTGGTACTTCACCCGCTACACCAGCGCCAGGGACGAGAAGGAAGCCTTCGACAAGAAGGCCCTCTCCTACTGGATGCCCGTAGACCAGTACATTGGCGGCGTCGAGCACGCCATCCTGCACCTGCTCTACGCGCGCTTCTTCACCAAGGCCCTGCGCGACCTGGGCTTCTACCCGGACAACCTGGACGAGCCCTTCAAGAGGCTGCTCACCCAGGGCATGGTGCTGCTGGACGGCAGCAAGATGAGCAAGTCCAAGGGCAATATCGTCAACCCCGAGGAGATGATCGACAAGTACGGCGCGGACACGGTGCGTCTGTTCTGCCTCTTTGCCGCTCCGCCGGAGCGCGACTTCGACTGGACCGAGTCCGGCATCGAGGGCGCAAGCCGCTTCTTGCAGCGCATCTGGCGCCTGTTCGAGGACAGAAAAGACCTGCTTTTGCCTGTGCCTGCAGCCACCTCCACGGCCAGTGACGCTGTGGACGCCGAGGCCAGGGATCTGCGCTGCAAGGAGCACGCCACCATCAAGAAGGCCGGCGAGGACATGGGCACGCGCTGCCAATTCAACACGGCCATTGCCTCCATCATGGAGCTTGTGAACGCCATGTACCTCTACAGGGCCAAGATGGGGCAGGACGAGGGCAGCCGCAGGATCTTCTCTTCCGCCATGGCCACTGTGCTCACCACCCTCTCCCCCATTGCTCCCCACATGTGCGAGGAGCTGTGGTCCATCATGGGCCAGGAAGGCATGGTGTCCGCCCAGAGCTGGCCCAGGTACGACGAGGCGGCCCTTGTGCGCGACACCCAGACCATTGCCCTGCAGGTCAACGGCAAGCTGCGCGGCACTGTGGATCTGCCCTCAGGCGCGGACAAGAAGGCACTGGAAGAGGCCGCCCTGGCCCATCCTGCCGTGCAGAAGTTCACCAGCGGCCTGACTGTGGCACGCGTCATTGTGGTGCCTGGCAAGCTCGTCAACATCGTGGCCAAGTAATGCCAGCCAAGCGCGCGCAGGGTACTGCGCAGTCCCAGCGTCCAGGCTTCCTCTTCCTGTCCTGCCCGGATTCGCAAATCCTGCTTGAGGAAGTGGAAGCCAGGGCCAAGGCCTGGGCTCCGGCAGACGGTCCCTTCAAGAGGCTGTGCTTCTGGGGGGACGAGCCCCCGGACAACAGCTTCTGGGAGGCTCTGACCCTGCGCGATCTCTTTGGCTCCATGCGCCTTGTGCTGGTCCGCCAGGCCCATCTGTGGCACGCGGACGTGTGGAAGACCCTGGACAAGATGCTTGCAAGGCCCCTGACAGGCTCCTTTCCCATCTTCTGTCTGGAAAACGCCCAGGACGGCAAGGGCAAGATCAAGATCCCCCAGGTCATAGACAAGCTCAAGTGCATGAAGTTTGCCGGCAAGATGGGCTGGACCTGGGGCGACGCAGGCCTCACGGACAAGAATATCAGAAACTATGTGGCAGCCCAGGCCAAGGCCAGGGGGCTTGCCCTGGACAGCATGACCCTGAACGCCCTGTGCGAGAACACGCCGCGCTTTGCGGGCGTGGTGGCAGCAGAGCTGGACAAGCTGGCCCTTTTGGCAAAGCCCGGAGTCGCAGTCACCCCGGATCTCCTGGGCACAGCGCACTGGTCTGCGGAAGGGCAGACCTTTTCCTGCCTCAACTATCTCATGCAGGGCAAGGAAAGGCTTGTGTGGAGCGAGCTTGCCAAGATTGGCGATCTCGACGATCAGGCCTTCCTCATTCTGGGGCTTCTGGCCTGGAACTTCCGCACGCTCTGGCTGCTCATGGTGGACGGCTACATGGGCAGGCCCGTCTACTCCCTCAACGCCACCATGGCCCGCAGCATAGGCGCAAAACGCCTTGCCCAGTGCATGACCTGCGTCCTAGACGCGGAAATAGCCATCAAGACAGGCACGCAGCCGCGCCAGAGCCTGGAAATAACCTTTGCCAGGCTATTCGAGATCCTGCACGGCGCAAGGATGCGCTAAAGGACATCTCTCACTCATGGGGTGCCTTGGGCACCCCCAAGACACGACAAAAGGGCCATGCTCCCTGTCCAGAGGAGCATGGCCCTTTTGTTGCATGACGTTGCGCCTTGGCGCTAGTGCTGCAGGGGGGTGCGGCAGGTTTCCAGCAGCCCCGGTGGCGGATCTATGACTATGGGGTCCTTCAGGGAGACAATGAACTCCTCCCTTGCAGGGAACAGGTATTCCCATTCCCCGTCGCGCAGGGCAAGGAGCAGTTGTCCGGCCGGCATTTCGATGTGGTGCACAACACCAACCCTTGTGCCGTCTGTCAGAACAACCTTCCTGCCGAAGAGATCCTCTATGTAGGCCTCGTTGTCCGGCAGTTCCGGGAGGCTTTCCCTGGCAACGCACAGCTGCACGCCGCGCAGAAGCTCTGCCGCGTTTCTGTCGTCAACGCCCTCAAGACAGACCAGCAGGCCGTTCTTGTGGGGTCTCCAGGACCTGATGGCAGCTGTCCTTGTGCTGCCGTCGGGATATTCCAGCAAAATCTCGCCGTCGAGGTAGGCCGTGTCCTCGGCATACCAGTCCACGCAGACTTCGCCGCGTACTCCATGGGGCCTTGTTATCTGGCCAAGACAGATGTGCTTTGCCACTTACTCGGAAATCTCCAGGGTCATTCGCCTTCCCGACTTGCGCGAAACAGCCCGCAGATAGGTGCGCAGGGCACGCACTGTGCGCCCCTGACGGCCTATGAGCTTGCCCTGATCGCCCCTTGCAACGCTCAATGTCAGAAGAACGCTGTCCCTTTGCGCGTTCTCCTCGACCCGAACCTGTTCGGGATGATCCACAAGCCCCCGGGCTATTTCCTCGAGAAGTTCCTTCATGATGCGCCACCGTCCTGGCGAATGTTCGAGCATCCAGGTGTACGGACGCTCTCTTCCCCCAAGACCGGGAATTTCCAAAAGGGATGCGGCCCCTCACGTACTGTCCGGGTACGAAAAGGGCAGCATCCCCCAATGTTGTTGTACGGTTTGCCGCGGCCTTGGCCGCGAGACGCTTAGGCCTGTTCGGCAGCGTTCAGGTGCTTGCTCAGAAGGGCGCGCACAGTATCCGTGGGCTGGGCGCCGCGGGCGAGCCACTTCTTGATGTTCTCGGCATCAAGCTTCACCTGATGGGGCTGGGTCATGGGGTTGTAGTAGCCAAGGAATTCCAGGGGACGGCCATCACGGGCGGTCTCATCGTTGGCTGCAACCACACGATAGAAAGGATGCTTCTTACTTCCAAGACGGGTCAGTTTGATTTTAACGGCCATTGGCTGTTTCTCCCTATTTGGTTGATAGTGCTTCGACGTGCGAAGGAATAAGCGAAATTTTCACAAAATAGTCAAGCAGGGAAGGCGTGCGGCCTACTTGCGGCGGGCCTTGCGGCGTTCCTTGCGTTTTTTCTTCTTGTCCCTGGCAAGCTTGTCCAGCCTTGCCTGGGAGAGTGCCTCGGCGCCCTCGGGCATATCCTGCGGCATTGTGCCGGGCAGACCCGGCATATTGGGCATACCGGACATGTTGGGCATGCCGCCGCGGCCAAGGCCCTTCATGGCCTGACCAAGGCCCCTGGGCATCTTGCCCTTGCCACCGCCCATCATGGTCTTCATGGTCTTGCGCATCTGTTCGAACTGGCGGACCAGATTGTTGACCTGCTGCACGGTGACGCCAGCGCCCCGCGCGATGCGGGCCCTGCGGCTGCCGTTGAGAATATCGGGATCGTGGCGCTCCTGTGGGGTCATGGACTGGATAATGGCCTCTACCCTGGCCAGTTCCTTTTCCGGCAGATTGCCTGCCTCGGCGAGCTTCTCGCTCAGGCCCCCCATGCCGGGGATGAGCTTCATGATGCCCTGCAGACTGCCCAGCTTCTTGATTCTGCGCATCTGCACGAGAAAGTCCTCCAGATCGAAGGTCGCCTTTCTCATTTTCTTGGCCAGCTCTTCGGCTTCCTCTGCCTTGATGGTCTCCTGGGCCCTTTCCACCAGGGTGACCACGTCGCCCATGCCCAGGATGCGGCCGGCTATGCGGTCCGGGTGGAAGACTTCCAGCTCGGAGAGCTTTTCGCCCATGCCCACGAACTTGACCGGAGCACCTGTCACGGACTTGATGGACAGGGCCGCGCCGCCACGGGCGTCGCCGTCCATCTTGGTCAGAACCACGCCGCTTATGCCCAGCTTTTCGTTGAAGGTCTCGGCAACAGTGACGGCATCCTGACCGGTCATGGCGTCTGCCACGAAGAGGATTTCCTGGGGATGGACCGCACTCTTGATGTCCGAGAGCTCGCGCATGAGCACTTCGTCCACATGGAGTCTGCCGGCGGTATCGATCATGACCACCGATGCCTGTTCCTCGCGGGCCTTTTCC
>CALVGM010000037.1 GCA_944327095.1 uncultured Desulfovibrio sp.
GGACTGCCTTGCCCTGCAGGACATCTGGTGCCAATGGCACGACTGCGAAGGCTCTCCTTCCCTGGATGCGGAAAATGACGCCATCAACCGCGTTCTTGCCCACTACGACAAATTTCGCCATCTGTGCGGCGGTTCTCTCTACATCAAGGACGACATTGTGGCCTTCACCATAGCGGAAAGGCTGGACGAAGCAACCATGGGCGTGCATTATGAGAAGGGTCTGAACGACATCCGCGGCGTCTACCAGACCATCAACAATGTCTTCTGCCAGCACGAATGCCAGGATGTGACCTTTGTCAACCGTGCCCAGGACCTTGATGAAGAGGGTCTGCGCATGGCCAAGGAAAGCTACCATCCGGTCACCTTCCTGCACAAGTTCACGGTCACCATCAAGTAGTCCCCGCCTTCCGGGGGAGGTCCCATGCCAAAAACGCTTCTTCGACACATCTGTCTTGTCCTGTGTCTCGCCCTGCTCTGGGGCTGCGCCGCCAAGGCGCCGGTTGTCTACAAGGGCCGGCAGGACATAGCCGATCTGGAGAACTTCCCCCAGGATCTCAATGCCTATCTCGGCTCCGACGCCAACACGCCCATTCTAAGCCCCGCAGAGGCGGCAGACGCCCTCGCCAAGTACAGAAGCACCCTCTACTCCGCCTGGTCCATAAGCAAACCCTCCGTGTCCCGCAAGGACGCTTCGCTCATGGTCAACAGGAAGACCGCCAAGGGCTGGAAGAACGGGTCTGCCAAATGGACCAACAGGGAGTGGCAGGCCATGCGCAAAAACGCCAACATGGCCTCCTATCCCAACGTGAACAGGCCCGGCATCGTGGTGCGGACAACGGACTTGCGGGAAATGCCCACCCACACGCCCCGCTTCACCAAGCCCACTCCCAATCCCCGCGAGGATCCCTTCGACTACTTCCAGTATTCGACCCTGCCCATAGGCATGCCCGTGCTCCTGTGCCATCTCTCGAAGGACAAGCGCTGGTACTACGTGGAAACGTCCCTGGCCTGCGGCTGGGTGGACGCACGGGATCTGGCCCCTGTCTCCGAGCCCTTCATGGCCATGTGGAAATCCGCGACCCCGGGCGCCATAGTGCGCGAGAACGTGCAGCTTGACGCAGGACGCACGGCCAGCATAGGCGTTGTGCTGCCCCTGGCCGGAACCGACACGGTCCTTGTGCCCGTGAAGGGGCCTGGCGGCGAGGCAGGCCTTGAAGGGGTAGCCGTAGCCCCCGGAAGCGTCGAGCCCATGCCCCTGCGCATGACACCTGCCAACGTGGCGCGCCTTGGCAACCAGATGCTGGGACAGCAGTACGGCTGGGGCGGCATGTTCGGTCTCAGGGACTGCTCGGCCATGACAAGGGATCTCATGACGCCCTTCGGCATCTGGCTTCCGCGCAACTCCCAGGCCCAGGCAAAGGCAGGGGAGCGTATTTCCCTGCAGGGCATGAGTGGCAGGGAAAAGGAACTTACCGTGCGCTCAAAGGGCGTTCCCTTCGCAAGCCTTGTGACCATGAAGGGCCACGTGGTTCTCTACGTTGGCGCCTACAGGGGGCGCCCGGTCATCTTGCACGACATCTGGGGCGTGCGCGTGGACGAGCCGGCAGGCGAGGACAACAGGCTCATCCTGGGCAGGGTTGTGCTCACCAGCATGATGCCTGGCAGAGAACTTCCCACCCTGACCGGCGGCAAGACCATAGTGGAACGCTTCCACACCCTCACTGTCCTTGGCGGGACACCCAGATAAGCCAAGAGGTCGCAAGACATGTCCCGCACCCGTATCCTCACAGTCCCCCAAAACGCAGGCAGGATTCGCCTGGACAAATTCCTGAGCCAGGCCCTTGCCTGCACCCGGACAGCCCCGAACACGGCAGAAGAACCGGACGAGGCAGACGATTTCGACGAGGAAGCTGGCCTGCGGGAAGATGCCCAGCAAAACATCCCAGAAGACATCCAGGGTCAGGGCGAACTTTCCCGCGAGGGAATCAAGCGGCTTATTGCCAGGGGATTGTGCCTTGTGAACGGCAAGGCCTGCACGTCGGCCTCAACCAGGCTCAGGGGCGGCGACACAGTGGAGCTGGAAGTGGCGGACATGGAAAGCAGCCTTGTGCCCGAGGAGGGCGAGGTCACCATTGTTCACGAGGACAGCGACGTCCTGGTCTGCGCCAAGGAGGCTGGCCTTACCGTGCACCCCTGCCCGTCGTGCCCCCAAAACACGCTTGTGCAGCGCCTTTTGTCCCGCTTCCCGGAACTTGCCGCCATGGGGGGACAAAGGCCTGGCATTGTGCACCGTCTCGACAAGGAGACAAGCGGCCTTTTAGTTGTGGCCAGAAACGAGGCCGCGCGGCTCTTTCTCACCCAGGCCTTTGCCGAGCGAAGAGTAACCAAGATCTACCTTGCCATTGTGGCAGGAAAGACCGAGGAACGGGGCGAGTGCGCCCTGAGCATTGGCAGGGACCCTGTGCACAAGACGCGCATGGCCTGCGTGCCCCTCTCCCAGGGCGGACGCGAGGCAAGAACAGACTACGAGCGACTGTGGGTTGCCCCGGACGCAAGCGCCTCCCTTGTGCGCGTGCACATCCACACAGGACGAACCCATCAGATACGCGTGCACATGGCCCAGCTGGGGCACCCGCTCCTTGGAGACGCAACCTACGCACCTGGCCCTGTGGCGCGCCTTGCCCCAAGGGTCATGCTCCACGCCTTTTCCCTGACCTTTCCCCATCCTGCCGGAGGGGAGCTCTCCTTCAGGCTTCCCCCGCCCGGGGACTTCATGGACTGCCTGCAGCGCCTTTCCTTCGAGACCCAGACCCTGGTTGTCACAGGCAACCCGGGCAGCGGCAAGAGCCTGGTCCTCAGAATGCTCGCAAGGCGCGGCATCCCCACCATCAGCGCGGACGAGCTGGTCAAGGGCTACTACTGCGCAGGTGGCGAGGTGGCACAGTGGCTTTCCCGCAGGCTTGGCTGCGACATATTGGCTGCGGACCAAAGCGTGGATCGCGCGCGCCTCATGAGCGCCTTCGAGGCCTCCCCGGACCTGCGCAGGGAAGTGGAGGAACTGTGCCACAGGCTGGTTTTGGGGGACATACGCGACTTTTTTGCCAGCTGCCAGAAGGAGAGACGCGAATTGGCCGCGGCAGAGATCCCGCTCTATTTCGAGTGCGGCTGGCACAAGGGCGCCTTTGCTCCTGCCCCCCTTAGCCTGGGCGTCAGAACACCTCTTGCCACCAGAAAGACGCGCCTTGCTGCCACCAGAAACTGGTCCGAACAAAAAATCTCGGTCATCGAGCAGTGGCAATGGGACGAGGAGAAAAAGCTTTCTGCCTGCGATCTTGTGCTCGACAACACGGGCGACAGGGCAAGCCTCGCAGACAGGCTGGAGAAAGAGGTACTGCCAGAGCTTGAGCGCAGAAGAAACGAACGGGCACTTGCGGTCACGGAGTTCTTCCAGGGACTTGTGCAAGACAGGACAGGGGCCGGGGAAGACAGGATTTGGGCAAGCTCTTCAAGGTCTTGAGGGGCAACTTGGACACGCTTTGGGGGAGAACAAGGGCATGAGCCACGACAAAAAGACAGGCAAGACCAATGCGGCGCGTCTTCTGGACGAGCTTGGCATAGCATACCATATGCACGAGGCAGAGGTGGATCTCGACGATCTCTCGGCTGTGAGCATGGCCGCAAAGCTTGGCGAGGACAACGCCAGGGTATTCAAGACCCTGGTAGCCAGGGGCGACAGGACGGGTGTGCTCATGGCCTGCATCCCTGCGGACGCGGAACTCGACCTCAAGGCCCTGGCCAGGGCCAGCGGCAACAAGCAGGTGGCCATGGTGCACCTGAAGGAAGTCTTTCCCCTCACAGGCTACGTGCGCGGGGGCTGTTCCCCCCTGGCAGGCAAGAAAAAATATCCAGTCTACGTGGACGAAACAGCCATGCTGCACGACACAATCTTTGTGAGCGCAGGCCAGAGGGGTGTGCAGCTGGAACTTTCACCTGACGATCTCTTGCATGCCGCAGAGGCCGAGTACGCGTCCATAGCCCGCAATCCGGAAACACTGGAGCCCTATTAGCCCTGTCCGCCTGGCCTGATGGCCGCAAGACAAATGCAAAAAGGACCTCCCGGATGGGGGGGGAACTTTTCAAGATGGCAGGCACAAAAAAAGAGCCCGCTTCTCCATGGGTCAGGGAAGAAGCGGACTCTCTGTATCAGGAGTGCAATACAAATCAGGCTCTGTCAGGATAGTAGGCTACCTTTTCCTGTCTTGCCAGGGCAGCAGCGCAAGCATCGCACAGGCCGTCGTACTCTACGCGGCTCTTGAGAATGCGGGCAAACCCCGGGACATGGATATTGTCAATGGCAGGCTCGCACACAGGGGAGTGTATGTCGGCAACGCTGCCGCAGCAAACACAGCGCACATGCTGATGGGGCTGCATGTTGGCGTCAAAGCGATTGGTGTTGCCGGCTATTTCCAGCTTGGTGATCTGGCCGCTTTCTGTCAGGAAGAGCAGATTGCGGTAGACAGTGCCAAGGCTGATCCTGGGCAGTCTCTGACGGACAATCTGGTAGAGCTCGTCCGCAGTGGGATGGGTTTTGAGCTTGCGCAGCTCCTCGAGAATAACAGCGCGTTGCTGCGTCATGCGCGTCTGTGGCTGATGGTTGAGTTCTGCCATGTAATACTCCCCTTGTAAGAATTCTTCTAATTAGTAAAAGTTATCCTTAACGCTGTCAAGAGATCCAATAGTACGGCAAAACCAGAGCCATATTCCAATATATACACGTAATTTCAAAGTGTTGATAGGAAAAGCGAAGAATTGGATAAAGTATGGGGCTATGAGAGAAAAAATACTCTTTATCTGTCACTGTGCGACAAAAAGAGCCATGTATTTGTCAGGAAATGTTGTCAGACTCACTGTCAGTATCGTTTAGAAATGTCAATAGCATAAGCCTTATTTTCTGGCAATAGATTTGTATCCTTCCTCCCTCGCGGATTATACAGAAGAAACAACCATAAGTTACTAGTTTTAAAGAGATTTTTTACGCTCTGTCTCCTTGCGAAAAACTGACAGTGAGTCTGTCAGTTTTTCAGCTCGGGCAAGCCCCTTGTCGAATGGCATAGGGAGCCAAGGTGTCCCCCCAAATGCCCCAATGGTGGGCTTGTGAGGCGCATGCGCCATGAGGGCTTGCTTCGAACACATTCATACGGAGGAAACGGTAGTATGAGGCAAACAAAGGGAGCAATCGGAAACCTGCTCAACCGCTACAAGGCTGTGCTGAAGAAATGCCATCTGCTCAACACCTTTGGTTCGCTGGCTGTGGTCAGCATGCTGGTCATGGGTGGAGCCGGGGTGGCTCAGGCCTATGTTGAAGGAACTGATGAGTCCGGCATCGCGGTGAGCGGTACCACGTTCAATGATGTATACGATGGCCCAAATGAGCCAAATACTGATGCAACAAAGGCTGGTGCCCTCACCATCAATTACGATACAACAGGGATTGTAGTTGGTTCCGAAGCTTCATTTTCCAATTTTACCAACAATGCCGCCACAGCTGGCGGTGCCATCAAAGCTCTGAATGGATTCACCATTGAGGGTGGTGCCCATTTCGCAAACAATATTGCCAACGGCCAAAATAATGGTTCTGCCTGGGGTGGTGGCGCCATCTATATCAAGTTGGAAAACAGTGGCACGTATAGCGATGGCCAGACTGTCACTATCGGAAGCGCAGAAGGAGCTGCCGTTGTCTTTGATGGCAACATAGCCAATTCTCAAAATGCCGGCACCAGTGAGGGTACCAGACGCGGTGGCGTTGGTGGTGCCATTGCCATTGAATATGCAGAAACCGTCAACATCACCAATGCCACGTTCACAAATAACAAGGGCAACTATGGTGGTGCCATTGCGGCTTGGAGAGATTCCAAGAGAACAACTAACGATAAAATTACAACATTGACCATCACTAGCTCAAAATTTGAAGGGAATATCGCTCATACCTATGGTGGCGCTGTGGCAGGTCTTGCCGGTGGTTGGGGTGGTAGTCAATATAACACTGATACCTATATCTCTCAAAACAACACCTATACAAACAACTATGCAAAGTATGCTGGTGCTTTTTGGAACCAGGGCAAATCCTCTTTTGAGGGAGATACCTTTACAGGAAATGGAACTCTTGAAGGAGATTCAGGTATAACAAATGTTGCTGGTGGAGCAATTTATAATGCACCAAAAGCAACTCTTGCTGTCAAAAATAGTAACTTTACAGGGAATATCAGTGAGAAGGGTGGCGCAATCAACAACTTTGGTGGCACCATAACAGAAATTACCGATAGCTCTTTCACTGGAAATATTGCTGAAAACAGCATGGGTGGTGCCATTTCAAACCAGCTCGGCCAATATAAAAATAATAAAGATAATGTAAGCCAAGGAAATGGCAAGATTGAGGAAATTTCCAATACAAAGTTTATAGGCAATACTGCTCACAATGGTGGCGCTATCTTCAATGGTGAAAATGCCACAATAGACACTATCTCAAGTGTTACATTCCAAGATAATCACGCCATAAATGCTCCACAAAATGACGACAAAGCGGCATACCATGGCGGTGCCATCACAAATGCCGGTACTATTGGTAATATTGCCAATAGCACGTTTAGCGAGAACTCTACAACCGGTGATGGTGGCGCCATTGCCAATATAGGATCTAAGGCTACACTGGAGCTTAACACTGTTACAATTACGAACAACTCCGCTGGCAATAATGGTGGCGGCATATATAATGATGCCGGCAGCAGCCTGACCCTGGATGGCACCAACGACATCACTGGTAATACCAGTGGTACTGAAGCTCAGAAGGATGATGACCTCTATAATGCCGGTACTGCCACAGTCGCCAGTGGCACAACCACTGTTGACGCTCTGACCAATAATGGCACCATCAATGTTGGTGGTGAAGGTAGTGCTGCCACACTGGCCGTCAGGGAAAGCTGGACTGCTGGCGAAAGCAGCTCAATGAACGTTGACAACCTTGGAACACTGGCTGTCGACAGCAGCATCGTTCTTGCAGAGGACGCTGAAATATCCAATTACACAGCAAATGTGGCTGCCGGTGGTACATATCTTGTTGACGGACTTGATGGCACTATCCTTACCAACGAACAGGTAGCTTCTCTTAAGAATCTTCTGAAGGAAGGGTCTGCTGGCTTGCTGGATCTGGGTGCAGGTAAGATTGACTTGAGCGAAGCTCTCAATGGCCATGGTCATTACAACTATGCAGACGATGGAGTATTGAACAATCTTATCAATGACCAGAGCCTTGGTTTGACTGCCGATGTTGCCAGCACTGCGGGGTCAGTCAAGGGTGGCTTCCAAAACATCCACTTGACCGGCGAGAGCAACACCCAATTGGTGGCAAGCACACTGACTCTTGCCGGCACAGAAAGCGGCACAAAGCTTGTCTACTATGGCGACAATGATCCGAACGGCGAAAACGCGCAAGTTGGTGATCTGCGCATTGGCGAAGAAGGCACTAACACTGCCGGCAACGTTACTCTTGGTCTTGCAGACAAGAACAACAAAGGTGCACTCGGAGATGTGATTTTCACCGGTTATACAGGCAAGGAAGTGACACTCAATGCTGTAGGTGCCGGTTCCGCAGAGTTCACTGCTGGTCAATTCATTATCGGTACAGACTCTAACACCAAGGTTATAGTTGATGGTGCTACACTGAAAACAACTGGCTTTAAGCAAGACGGAGATTATGGTCCTCTTGATACTGCCAGTGTCAACAATGGCACATTTGCTGCAACAGATGGCAGCATGGATATAACAAATGTAGAGCTTAGCAATAACGGCAAGCTTATCGCCAGTGTCACCAATGCAGAATCGACCAGCACTGACAAGGGTAACATCGACATCTCCGGAACAGTGCATGGCCAGGGAACTGTGGATGCCCAAAACACGTTAACCTTTTCCAATGAAGGTGGCCTGACCACAAACGAAGGCGATGTCCTGAACCTGCGTGGCAATAGTGTTTCTTTCACCGGAGTTCTTACATCCACAGATGGCCAGATCAGTATCGAAGCTGGTACACTGACCACCTCTGGTGCAGTGACTGTCAAGGACGACAACATCAAGGCCAAGTCTTGGATTCTGAATGACGCTTTGACGGCTGGCAGCAACTCTGTACTGCAGACCGAGCAGTTTGGTACTGATACCAATGGAGCGTCTTCCTTAAGCAAGACAGTGACTCTGAATGACAACTCCCTGCTTGTGCACGGCAATATTTCCGACACTGCTCTGAAGGCTGCCAAGGATGCCATTGCAGATGCAAACAATTCCGGCGCTGCCTACTACGCTGGCAAGACCCTGAATCTGGATACGGATGGCAAACTGCACCTGAATCCGACTGCGGAACAGACATCTGGCAGTAGCGCCATCGTCTTCGGTGATGGTTCCATGCTGATTGTCGACAGTGGCGAATTTAGTGCCGCCGATGCAGGCGCAGTGTTCACTGGAACAGGAACTGCCACTGCCACTGCCACTGTGGATGCTGGTTCCAAGCTGTATGCAGTCAACGCCCATTCCGGCGACACCTTCACTGTCTTTGGAGAGAACATATCTGGGACTGGAGAAACTACGCCTCAGTGGGCCGAGAAGAACATCCTTGCCGACACTCCCATGCTGAAGGGCTCCTATGCCGAGAATGGCGACGTCACCTTTAACGTGGCCGACCCCATGCAGGAATTCCCTGGTCTGAGCGAGGATCTGGCTCCGGCAGTCACGACCCTGTACACCAACAAGCTTAACAATGTGAACGCCAGCGAGAGGGGTGTTCGCTTCCTCTCCCGTGCCACCAACGACGCCTATCTTGGTCGTACTGATCGCCATGCCGCGGCCGTCACCATCGAAAGCGCAGCCCGCATGGCCTTTGCCGGCGCAGTGCCGCAGATGACCAAGATGGCCTCCGACGCTGCCACCAACGCGGTTGTGAATCGTCTGGGCTTCGCCAACCCCGACAATGGTGCCAAGGCCATGAACCTGGAAGGCAAGCTTGTTGATGACAAGGCTCTGGGCCTCGCCCTGTGGATCGCTCCCCTGTGGTCCAACCAGACAGGTTTTGGCATGGAAGCCGGCAACCTTGACTACGGCTACAACGCCAACCTTGGCGGCGTCTCCCTTGGCGCTGACTACACCTGGTCCAACAACTTCCGCGCTGGCCTCATGCTCAACATAGAAGGCGGCTATGCCGAAAGCGCCGGCGGCGACCTGAGCGAGACCACCAACTCCATGACCTTCTGGGGTATCGGCGCCTACGGCGGCTGGGAATACGAGAACTTCGCCATCATGGGCGATGTGTCCTACACCTCCACCTGGAACTCCGTGGATCAGGATCTCGATCAGCGCATGGGCATGGGCGATCTTGAGGCGGACATCCAGGCCTCGGCCATCAGTGCTGGCCTGCGCTTCGAGTACAAGCTCGAAACCCAGTACCTCGACCTCATCCCCCATGTGGGCGCTCGCTACATGAGCATCAATACCTGGGGCTACGATGTTGACGCAGATGGCGGCACAATCCTCGAGGGCGACGGCTTCCAGCAAAACATCTGGACCTTCCCGGTGGGCATCACCTTCAGCAAGGAACTCGAGATGAACAACGACTGGTACTTCAAGCCCAGCGTTGACTTCACGGTCATCCCCGCTGCAGGTGACATCAAGGCCAAGGAAGACGTGCGCTTCACAGGCCTGCCGTACTCCACCGAGATCGAGACCCAGATGATGGACTACTTCACCTGGCAGGGTGGCGTTGGTCTTGAGTTTGGCAACGACACCATGAGCGTGGGCGTGAACTACACCCTGCAGGCCGGCCAGAACTCTACTGGTCATGGCGTGTTCGGCATGTTCCGCTACGAGTTCTAATCCCCCATACAAAAGGCTGTGGGGCGGCCCTCCCCGCCCTGCGGCCACCTTTGCAAGAGCCGGTCTTCGTTTTCCTTCCCGACGACCGGCTCTTTCCTGTCTTGCCCCATTGCGGAAACTTCCGGAATTTGGGAGATTTCCAGCGATTCATCCAAGGGATACCTTTCCCTTTCCCCCCCAACCATCAGCGCTTCTTCTGCCACCATGGGCAGGAGGCGCACAAGAAGAGAGTACAATGAGCAAATCCCCTATTCGTCTGTCCATCCTTTCTGTTCTCGCCCTTGCCCTGTTCCTGGGCGGCTGCCTGAATCAGGACCCGCAGCTTGTCTGCGTTGACGTCCAGAAGGTTCTGACCGACTCCAAGGCAGCCAAGGAAGCCAACGACCATTTGAAGCAGGTGCAGGACATCCTGCAAAAGGGCCTTGCCGCCTATCAGGAAGAACTGAAGAAAAGCCCCGAGGAACAGCGCG
Source organism: uncultured Desulfovibrio sp. (assembly GCA_944327095.1). Taxonomy (GTDB): domain Bacteria; phylum Desulfobacterota; class Desulfovibrionia; order Desulfovibrionales; family Desulfovibrionaceae; genus Desulfovibrio. The sequence goes on from CALVGM010000037.1 coordinate 10,380, forward strand.
AGAAGGAACTGCGCCAGGGCCTTGCCGTCTTGCAGCGCCAGCTCGTCATTGAGCAGGCCGCTGCCAGGGATGTGGTACAAAAGCACATGATTGCCCAGATCGAGGCCTGGAAGAAGGACAAGCCCAAGGTCGCGGTCATAGCCAGGCAAAATCTGCTCGCTGCTCCCGACGCGGACATCACAGCAGACATCATCACCCGCATGGACGCAGGTTCCGTCAAGTTTGCCGATCTGCCCAAGGTAACCATTACCCCAAGGCCCGATGCCGCAGAGCAAAAGGCTGACGAAAAGGCCCAGGACAAAAAGGACGGCAAGGCCGACAAGAAGTAGATTCGTCTCCGCAGATGCGTCTGTCGGGGAACAGGCATCCTGACGCTGTTCCCCGGACAGAGCTCGGAGAAACACAATCTCAAGGAGAACAAGACATGAGCGAAAATCAGGCCCAACAGGCCGCTCAACAGGTGCGTGTTGCCATGCTGCCTGCGCCGGACATGAAGATATTGTACGCCAATGCCTTTCAGACCCACGTTGGCCAGAATGAGCTTTTGCTCACCGCCGCTGTTTCCAGGCAGGAAAAGGACGACAAGGGACCAGTCCTTGCCCTGCAGCCTCAAGTCTCCCTTGCCATGACACCCGAAGGCGCAAGGCACCTGGCCAGTGCCCTTCTCCAGGCCCTGCAGCAGTACGACGAACGCTTTGGCACCCACAAGGAACAGGGCAACCCAAGCCAGCCCGACCACAAGTAATAGTTTCAAACTGAACTATAGAGTACCAATTTTGAACTATGATGCCTGCCTCATGGACAATGTCCATGGGCAGGCATCGCTGTTTTCGGAGACTATGGACTACCTCTTCTTCTGGCATCTGGGACAATAGACCGTGCCCCGGCCGTTCAGGACAATCTTTTTGAGCCTTGCCCCACATAACTGGCAGAGCTCGCCGCCCCTGCCGTAGACCATGAAATGGTTCTGAAAGGCACCCACGTTGCCGTTGGCGTCGTGATAGTCCCTGATGGAGCTGCCGCATTCCTGTATGGACAGAAGGAGCAGGCGCACAAGTTCCCTGTACAATCGCTTCTTGTCATCCTCGCTCAGGCTGTCCGCTGTGCGGGCCGGATGTATGCCTGCTGCAAAGAGGGACTCGTCCGCGTAGATATTGCCTATGCCTGCAATGACGTGCTGATCCATGAGCACGGTCTTGATGTTTCTCCTGCCGCGTATGGCCCTTGCAAAGGCCTCTTCCCCCATGGTGAGGGGTTCTGGTCCAAGCTTTTTCCAGGACGACCAGTTTTCCAGGGCAGCACTGTTGCCAAGGAAGATGCGCCCGAAGGTGCGCACGTCGTTGAAAAGGACGCGGCATCCTTCTGTGGCACTCTCACCGGGCCTTGCCCCGAGTTCGACAACGCAGCGCGTGTACTTGCCGGGATTTGCCGCTTCCTTTTCCCTGTCCTTGCCCTCGTAGGCCATGAGGCTTCCGGTCATGCGCAAGTGCGTGACCCAGAAAAGATCCTCGCTCCCCTCCTTCGCAAGCCTTGCCGTTATGAACTTGCCCCTGCGAAAGACCTCGGCCACGGTATAGCCCGCGACAACCCTGCAGGGCAGGGATTCCGGTACGCGGCAGGGCTTCACCTCGGTCATGGACAATATTGTCCTGTGCAGTACGTGTGGCGCAAGGGTGCGCACCACTGTTTCCACCTCTGGGAGCTCAGGCATCTTGTTTCTCCTCCACTGCCAATGGTTTTCCTGCTTGTGCAGACCACGCTGCGCCCAGGCTTTCTGTCACTGTTTTGATGCGAAATTATCATTTTTCCAGAGTGCCGACCATGGATATGTTCCCCCTGGCAGGCAGGATCTGCCCCTTTGGGGTGTCTTAAAAACGCACTGCTTGCGAAACAGGAAAGGGCCGCCAGGTCATGGGCCTTGTGAGTCCTTCTTGCGACATGGGGGAACATTTTTTCCCAAAAGCATAGCACAAATCTCGTCTTTTGCCGCGCACAGTATGGACCACTTGGGCGAATTTGGATAGAGTTTGACAAAAGGGTGACAAAAGTTTGCCCAAAGCGGGAAAGCCCCGGCTTCCCGTTCCCCCGTACACGACTTCCCGTACCGCACATTTTCTTGCCCTTCAGGCAGGACGCACACGGCGGGAAGAGCAAGATACGGCAACAATATCGCAGGCAGGCACAAGGCCCCTTGCCATGCGCAGCCTGCGAACCATAGCACCTTTTTGGAGGGGAAAGATGAAACGACTTCATGTTTTGCTTCTTGCCTGCGCCTTCGTCTTTGGCATGGCCTGCCTCAACGCGACCCCGGCACAGAGCGCCATAACCATCAAGATTGCCGGCATGAAACCCGAGGGTGAGCCCGAGACCATTGCCATGCACAGCTTTGGCAAGCACCTGGAAAGGCTGTCCAACGGCAAGTACAAGGTACAGGTATTCCCCAACAGCATGCTCGGCAAGGAAGACGCCTACATCGCCAACACCCGCAAGGGCATCATCCAGATGTGCGCCACCGGTACCCAGACCTCTTCCCTGCAGGCTTCCATGGGCATGCTCGAAACGCCCATGCTCTTTGACAGCTACGAACACGCCCACCGCGCCATGACCGGCAAGACCTTCGAGCTCATCAACGAGGGCTTCCCGGAAAAGTCCGGCCTGCGCATGCTCAATGCCTTCCCTCTCGGCTTCAGAAACTTCTACACCAAGCATGAAGTGAAGAGCATCAACGACATCAAGGGCCTGCGCATGCGCGTGCCCAACATCCCCCTTTACACCAACTTTGCCAAGGAATGCGGCATCAGCGGCCAGCCCATGCCCTTTGCCGAAGTGCCTGCAGCCCTTGACCAGGGCGTCATCGATGGTGGCGACAGCCCCCTGTCCGACATCATTGCCGACAAGATGTACGAAAAGTGCCATATCATCACCCAGACCAGGCACATCCTTGTGATCCACGCCCTCTACATCAACGAGAAGTTCTACCAGAAGCTGCCTGCCCAGGACCGCGCCTGGTTTGACGAGGCAGCCAAGCTGTGCGCTGAGGAAACCTGGGCCAACGCCAAGGCAATCGACGATCACGCCATCAAGGAAATCACCGCCCATGGCGGCTCCGTGAACGAGCCTTCCCCCGAGCTGCATCAGTTCATGGTGGAGGCTGGCAAGCGCAGCTGGCAGCTCTTCCTCGATCCCAAGTCCGCCAACTACGTGCCCAATGCCCAGGCCATCCTGGACAGCGCCGCAAGCTACCGTGACGCAAAGTAATGATTTTTCTTGGGTCCGCTTCTCCCGATTTTACGCGGGAGAAGCGGACCTTTTCTTTTGTGAAACAGCCGCAAGACGAGGTTGGCCACGCAAGAGGGAAGCCTGCCTCGAGCTTTCTTGAAATGTTTTGCCAGACTGTCCAAAGGAAGGAGCCTCTTTATGGCAAACGAACAGGACACGAGCGCACAGAAGGAAGAAGAACAGACCTCGAAGGGGCGCTTTCTATTCGAGATTTTCTGTGCCGTCATTTTTCTCGGCATGATAGGTCTTGTGACCTACAATGCCTTTCTGCGCTATGCTTTCAGGTCCAGCTTCCCTCCCAGCGAGGAATGGGCCCGCTTTCTCTTTATCTACGTGACCTTCTTTGGAGCGATAGAGGCCTTCTATCACCACAGGCACATAGCCGTTGACCTTGTCACGGACAAGCTGCACGGCATGCCCAGAAAGATTATCGACATCATAGCCCACATCTGTTCCATTGCGGCAATGCTGCTGCTCTTTGTCGGCGGTATCGAATACGTGAAGCAGACCATTGACACCTATTCGGTCTCCACCAACATCAACATGAGCATCATCAACTCGTCTTTGCCCATCTGCGCGGGCGTAGCTCTCGTTCTTTTCCTGAAGGATCTCTACAAGCTCATCAGAACACCAGCCGAGCTTGTCAATCCCAAGGTCAGCAAGGAAGAAAAGATCGCCGAGTTCATAAAGGACATGTAGGAGCGCGCATATGGAACTTCTGATATTTCTCGGCACCCTCTTTGTCTTCATGACACTGGGCATTCCCCTGGCCCTGGTCCTGGTCATCTGCGCCATGGTCCTCATGTATCACAGCGGCATGTGGGACACGATGATCATCCCCACCTCCATGTTGGACGGCGCCAACAACTATCCCCTCATGGCCATACCCTTCTTCGTCTTTGCGGGCGAAATCATGGCCGCAGGCGGTCTCTCGAAGCGCGTTGTGGCCCTGGCCCAGCTCCTTGTGGGGCGCATTCGCGGCGGCCTTGGCTACGCGGCCATTGTGGCCTCCATCATCTTTGCCGGCCTTATGGGTTCCTCCGTGGGCGAGGCTGCGGCCCTTGGCGGCCTGCTTTTGCCCATGATGAAGCAGGTTGGCTATGACCACGGCCGCGCAGGCGCTGTCATTGCCTCTGGCGCAATCCTTGGCCCCATCATTCCTCCGAGCACCAACTTCATCATTCTTGGTGCCACGGTCTCGGGCCTGTCCATCACCAAGCTCTTCATGATCGGCCTGACTCCAGGCATCCTGATCGGCCTGGCCCTCATGGTCATGTGGTGGTTCATTGTTCGCAAGGACAACTACGACGACACCATCACCTTCACCCGCAAGGAAGTGGTCCGCATCCTGCTCGATTCCACGCCGGCCTTTCTTCTGCCAGTGCTTTTGCTTGGCGGCATCCGCTTTGGCATCTTCACGCCCACCGAAGGTGGCGCCTTTGCGGCCATCTACGCCATCGTAGTCTGCATGGGCTACTACCGCGAGCTCAGCGTTCGCGAGCTCATTCGCGTGAGCGCCTCGGCTGCCAGAACAACAGCTGTGGTCATGTTCATTGTGGCCACAGCCTCGGCCGTGGGCTTCTTCATCACCATTGCCCAGATCCCGCAGCAGGTGGTGGACTTTTTCAGGCCCCTCATCGACTCGCCCAAGCTTCTTTTGTGCGCCATCATGGTCTTCATGCTCTTCATGGGCATGGTCATGGACCTCACCCCGAACATTCTCATCTTTGCCCCTGTCTTCTATCCCCTCATCTACGAGGCCGGCATCGATCCCTACTACTTTGGCCTGCTCTTCATCCTCAACCTCGGCATTGGCGTCATTACGCCACCGGTTGGCACTGTGCTCTACGTTGTGAGCGGCATAGGCGGCATCAAGTTCTCCTACCTTGTGAAGAAGCTCATGCCCTTCCTGCTGGTGGAAATAGCCATGCTCTTCCTGCTGCTCTTCTTCCCGTCCCTGAGCCTTGTGCCCTTAAGCTGGCTCATGTAGGAACTACCCTGATCCGGGCAGCCTGAGAAGCCGCCCTGACCACAACAAAAAGGATCGTCGAAACACTCGGCGATCCTTTTTTTGCGTCCCCGCAAGGGGAACGTTCAGAGCCTTGGGCTCATTGCTACTGTCTGGCGAACGAACGCAGGATGCTGACCGGATGGCTTGCCGTCACACCTGTTGCGGAAGAAATCTGCAGCCTGCAGGTTCCACATTCGGTGGCGACGCATTCGCAGCCGCTCTCCTTCACCACGCGGAAAAGCTCCGAACCCACCTTCATGGCAACTTCGCGCTTTTCCTTCTTGAAGCCATAGCTTCCCGATATGCCGCAGCAGCCGGCATTGGCCGGCTCTGCCGCGATTCCCGAAGCCTCAAGCAGCTCGTAGCCGGGAAGTCCTATGCCAAGAGCGCGCAGATGGCAGGGCGCGTGGTA
>CALVGM010000038.1 GCA_944327095.1 uncultured Desulfovibrio sp.
CCATGCGCACAAGGCGCTTGGTGCCGGTCTCGGAAATGGGCTTGATGCCTATGGAGCTGTCCGGACGCACGTCGCGGCCTGTGAGCTCCTTGATGAGCTCGATCACCCTCTTTGCTTCCGGGGTGCCGGCGTCCCACTCGATGCCTGCGTAGAGGTCCTCGGTGTTTTCGCGGAAAATGACCATGTTCACAGCGTCCGGGTCCTTGACAGGGCTTGGCACGCCTGGAACGTGGCTTACGGGACGGATGCAGGCGTAGAGGTCGAAGAGCCTGCGCAAGAGCACGTTCACGGAGCGAAAGCCCTTGCCCACCGGCGTGCTCAGGGGGCCCTTCAGGGCTACGCGGTACTTGGTAATGGCCTCCATGCTCCTTTCGGGCACAAACTCGCCGGTTTTCTGCCAGCAGGTTTCGCCAGCGTCTATGGGCAGCCACTCTATTTTTTTCTTGCCGCCGTAGGCCTTTTCCACTGCCGTATCAAAGACCGGCCTGGCCGCGTTCCAGATGTCCGGGCCGACACCATCGCCGGGAATGATGGGGATAATGGGATCGTCGGGGATGATCAGTTTGCCGTTGCTGGCCAGAGTGATGGTGGAAGCCATAGTCGATACTCCTGTACAGCCCTTGCAAAAGGGCTGCGTGTTCTGGTCAATGGTCTTGCCCTGTGTATGGCCCCCTTGGGTCCTTGTGCGTGCGCGCAAGGACCGGCTTTTTCAGGGGGGTGGGGGTTGCCTATTTGTAGTAGTTGATAAGGCAGCCGGAGAGCAGGATGGCCCGCTCCTCTGGAGAAATGTCCGGAAGGGCAACCTTGCGCTTTGTGGGCGTGCCGTTGTGGAAGACGGTCACGGTGATGGTTTCCTCGCTGCCCTGCAGAAGGCTGCGTATGCCCTCCAGGTAGACAAGGTCGCCTGTGGCGATTTCCCAGGAGGTGACATCGTCGCAGGTCACCAGGGGCAATATGCCCCAGTTGATGCAGTTGCTGCGGTAGCGCTTGGTGGCGTAGGAGCCTGCGATGTTGGCCCAGCCTCCCAGAACCTTCTGGCAGGACGCGGCCTGCTCGCGCGCGGAACCGTCGCCCGGGTAGATGGCAAAGACCAGACTGCCAAGGCCCGTGTTGGCAGCGGCCTCGCTGCCAAGGCCCGCGCCTGCCAGGTAGTCGGCCACTTCCCCTGGCACTGCCTCGCCCTTTTCCAGGGCAGCTTCGCGGGCGTACTCAAGGTCGCGTATGGCGCTCACCCTGGCCACGTAGCCCGCGTCCTTGCTGCGCAGCGTGTACTCGGCCATCTTGCCGGGGTTGGAGCGGAAGGCCGAGGGCTCGCCAGAGGCGATGAAGTCGTCCGTGGTGGTGACCTTGTCGAAGAGGGCAGCGCCCACTGTGAGCAGCAGGTTTTCCGGCAGCTCGATCATGTGCGGCCAGTCCGCGATGTTGGGTCCGCGGGTGAGCTCCACGTCCGCCCTTTCGTGGCCGTAGCCGTGGTAGACGTTCTTCTCGTAGATGGTGGGGTCGAAGCTGTAGGTCCTGGGCATGGCAGGCGTGTCTTCGCCCGCGGCTGTCACAAAGCCGTTGTTGAGCATGGTGGCCGTGATGGAGCGCGCGTCCATGAGGGCCACGTAGGAAATCTGGCCCTGGGCTGCCTTGGAGCCCTCGCGGTTGGCGAAGTTGCGGGGCACGTGGCGCACGGAGAAGCAGTTTTGGCCAGGCACGTCGCCTGCGCCGAAACAGGGGCCGCAGAAGGCCGTGCGTATGGTGGCTCCTGCCCGAACCATGTCCGTGATGGCGCCTGAGGCAAGCAGGTTTTCGAGCACGGGCTGGCTTGCCGGGTAAAGGGAGTAGTTGATGCCGTTGCAGCCAATGGTCTTGTTTTTCAGCATGGCGGCCACTGTGGCGAGATTGCCGTAGAGGCCGCCGCAGCAGCCGGAGACCACGGCCTGGTCGATGCGGAAGTGCCCGTTGTGGATCTTGCTCTTCAGGTTGGGCACGGACTTGTATTTGTCGCTCATGAGCTTCTTGGCGCGCTGCTCCATGGCGTCCACGTGATCGTGCACATTGGCCGTGAAGTCCTCGATGGTCACACCGAGGCTCGGGTGGAAGGGCAAGGCTATCATGGGCTTGATGGCGCCAAGGTCGATGTCCACGTACTTGTCGTAGACAGCCCCTTCCTCGGGCGTGATTTGGCGGTAGGCGCTGCCCCTGCCGTGGGCCTCGAGGTAGTCGCGCACGGTTTCGTCCGTTGTCCACACGCTCGACAGACAGCCGGTTTCCGTTGTCATGACGTCTATGCCCAGGCGGAAGTCCATGGGCAGGGGAGTGATGCCCGGACCCACGAATTCGAGGATGCAGTTTTTGGCATAGCCTTCGGGGAAGAGGGCAGTGACCATGGCTATGGCCACGTCGTGGGGGCCAACGCCGGGCCTTGGCTCGCCGTGCAGGTAGATGCCGATGATGGTGGGCTCGTCAATGTTCCAGGTCTTGCTCAGGACCTGCTTCACGAGCTCGCCGCCGCCCTCGCCCACGCCAAGACAGCCCAGGGCGCCGTAGCGGGTGTGGCTGTCCGAGGCCATGACCATCTTGCCGGGAGCCGCCACCATTTCCCTGGCGTACTGGTGGATGACAGCCATGTTGGGCGGCACAAAGTTGGCTCCGTACTTCATGGCTGCGGACAGGCCGAAGCGGTGATCGTCGGCGTTGATGGTGCCGCCTATGGCGCACAGGGAATTGTGGCAGTTGGTGAAGGAATAGGGGACAGGGAAGCGGGTGAGGCCGCTGGCCCTGGCTGTCTGCACTATGCTCACATAGGTGATGTCGTGGGAAAGAAGTTCGTCGAAGCTGATGGCGTACTTGCCTTCCTGCGAGGAAACGTTGTGGCTCTTCAAGATGCTCTGGGCCATGCCGAGGGGTTTGCCGGATGTCTTCGGAGCTTCTGCAAGGGGGACAAGGCGTCCCTGACAGTAACAGGCCTTCTCTTTGTAGGTGCGTATCATGAGCTTTGTCCTGTGGGCTTTGGCTGCGGGTGGGTGCGCTTTGGGCGCCGCACCCTGGCAGCGGTGCAGTAGGGGGCTGTGACAGTCTGAAAGATGGGGTTTTCGCAGCAAGACGCGCTGTTTGCTTTGTTGACCTGGTCCTGGTGACCGGCAAAACCGGCCACAGGGCTTTTGGGGGGCTAGAAGCCTATGAGCATGGCGTAGCCCACCACAAGGCCCACCAGGCAGGGCAGGCAGGTACGCTTCACAAGTTCCATGGGGTTTGCCCCGCACAGGCCTGCGCACACAAAGGTCACGCCGGCTATGGGGGACATGCAGCGGCCTATGCAGCCGGCCAGAGTGGCCAAAGCACCCATGTCGATGACGTCAACGCCGAAGGCAGGCGCGGAAACAGTGACCGCCTCGTTGAAGGCAATGGTTGCGGCATTGCCGGACCCGCAGACAACGGCCATGGCCCAGGGGCCGAGCAGGGCTGCCAGGGTGGCTGCGTCCTCGGAGGTCTTCATGAGATTGATGCCTGCGTCCACAACGCCCGTGGCCTTCATGCCCGCCACGAAGACGGCCGCGGCTATGACTATGCCCATGATGTCCGCGTAGCCCTTGCCAAGGCCTGCGAAGAACTGCCTTGAGCCGTCCATGGGGTTCTTTCTGGTTGCCACAAGGCCAAGGGCCGCGCCGAAGAGCATGGTGTGCTCAACGCGCAGGGCAGCCAGGGCAGGGAGTTGTTCGGGGAAGAGGGCGCCTGTGATGAGCATGGCCACCGGGACAATGGGAATGACCGCGTAGAAGGGGTTGACCTTGAAGTTTTCTTCCTGCGCAGCCGTGGGGGAGGTATAGCCCTTGCCTTCCTTCAGGAAGATGGACACGCCCCACAGGAGGAGGCCCGAGACGATGACCGTGGTGCTGCTGGCCATGGAGTGACGGGTGATGACTTCCATGACGGGCACGTCACGCTGCAGGACCCTGGTTGCGATTTCCGCCACAAAGGGATTGTGGGGAAGGCCGGGAGAGAGGATGCTGCCGTAGGTGCCCATGAGGACAGCCGCACCTGCCATGGCCGGATGCACGCCCATGCGCATGAGCAGGGGGATGATGACCGAACCCACTGCCGCGGCAACGCCGGCTGCGCTGGGCAGGGAGATGTTGACAAAGAAGGTGACGAAGGTGGCGCCAGGCACCAGGATGAAGCTGACCTTGCGCAGGGGCTTTGCCACTGCGTTGGACAGGTGCAGATCACAGCCTGTGTATTTCATGACAAAGGCAAAGGCCATGACAGAGCAGATGTTGCAGATGAGGTTGGACTCCGTCATGCCCTTGGTCAGTCCGTTGAAGGCCGCCATGGGCGCGAGGGCCGCCACGGCCATGATAAAGCCTGCGGCGATCAGAACCAGGCGCGATTCGATCTTTTTTATCATGGCCACAATGGTGAGGATGATGATCAACAGTCCGAAGTAGGTCAGCATGGCTTTGTCCCCCTGACAGCCCCTTGTCCCGGCCTGCACGCGGGATGCCGCGTGCAGGCCCTTTCATGTTCTTTGAGGAGGCAAGGAATCAGTTGCTGTCGCGCATTTCGTAGGCATTGCGCACAAGGGCAAAGTAGCGGTAGGCAATGTGCGCAAACTTGCTGGTGGAGAAGGTCACAAAGAGTCCGAGCACGAGGCCGAGATGGATGCAGAGGAGAAGCCCCATGACTGCGGTCGTGTGGAGGAGCATGAGCAGAAGGCCGGTCAGGCAGATGAGGAAGAGCAGCATTGCGAAGGAGACGTCCATGCTGATGCTGGCCTCGTCATAGGGGCGCCTGTCCATCTTGCACTTCAGGTACATGAGCCCGCCCGTGCCTATGCACAGCGCTATGCCGCCGCCTGTGCCGAAGAGAACCGGCAGGCTGAAGAACTCGTAGGGGGCAGGCCAGCCGAAGACGTGGT
>CALVGM010000039.1 GCA_944327095.1 uncultured Desulfovibrio sp.
TTCTTGTCGAAGAAGTCGCGCTGTATAGCGCCCTTGGGGTAGTAGACGGGCAGGGGCCCGCTCGCTTCCTGGCTGTCGAGTACAAGGCTGAGCTGGGCAGGGCGGCCCACATCGCCGGGATCGTTGGCGTAGGCGTGGGTTCCCTGGGGGATTTTCATGCCCAGGGCAGCCACAATGCCGTCCTGGTCCGTCCCGAAGGAAAAGCGGGCGTGGACATCGGTCTGGGCAGCCAGGGTCGGACTTGCGAAAAGGAGGGTCGAAAGGAAGGTCAGCAGAAGGAGAAGCGGGAGCAGGGTCCCGGGGATGCGGTATATGTGCAGATTTGTGCGGAAATTCATGGGGCAATCCCTTCCCCGGGCTTGGCCCGGGCGGCAGTCGATGTATTTTTGTGTGAGAAGCCGGTGCGGGATTTGCGAAAACAGGCATAAGCGCTGTTTCCCGTGCCCTGCAGCATACCCGACTTGCCCTGCGCTGTCACCTTGGGGACAAAGAAAAAGCCCCCGCGATTTTGTGTGAACCGCAGGGGCATTGTCTTCGAATGGTGGGCCATCGGAGACTCGAACTCCAAACCAATTGATTAAGAGTCAACTGCTCTACCAATTGAGCTAATGGCCCGTGAACAAAGAGAACATATAGTTTCAGGACCTGTTCGTCAAGCGTTTTTTTACAATTATTTGCCAGACAGGTGAAGAAGACGCGCAAGGTATTTGCAAACACTGTTTTTTTGCGCAAAAAAAAATTGCCCGGAGCCTTGCGAGCAGGCTTGTTTTTCTGCCCGTGGTTTCGAAGCCCGCCAAAGCCCCTTGTGTCATTGGCGGATCAATGCGCTGGGGGAGCAAACAGCATGCACGCAAGGTGTCTGGCACAGGGGCTTGCGCGCCCTTGGCGGGGTTCGTGCTCCCGTTTTTTTGGGGGAAGGATTTGCCAAAAGGGCAAGTCTCTGAAAAATCGTTAGTTTTGTTGCGCACTTGCCTGCTTGACACATTGCTTTTCATGCCTAGTATGAAGATGTCTGCCGCAGGATGGCAAGGGCAAGAGGCCAGTCCTGCGCAGCACAGGCTCGTGTTTTTGTTCGCCCTTTCGCAGGAATATGCTTGCTTTCCTGTTTTTGTTCCGTCCTGCGCGGGGTGTGGAGGTGAGAAACATGCACAAATCGAAGGATCTGCTCGTCAAGGCACTGGAGGAAGCCGATATCCGCGTCAACGGCACGCGCCCCTGGGACATAGTGGTTCACAACAATGCCCTGTTCGACAGGGTGCTCCGTGACGGCACCCTGGGGGCAGGCGAGGCCTACATGGAAGGCTGGTGGGACTGCGAGGCTCTGGACGTCATGTTCTACAAGGCCATCTGCGCCAGCATGGAGGAAAGGCTTTCCCACTCCCTGCCTGTGCTCTTCATTGCCCTGCGCCAGCATGTTTTCAACATGCAGTCGAAGAAAAAGTCCGTGGAAGTGGCCAAGAAGCACTACAACATGGGCAACGATCTCTTTGCCAGCATGCTTGGCCCCACCATGAACTACAGCTGCGGCTACTGGAAGAACGCCCACACCCTGGACGAGGCCCAGGAAGCCAAGATGGAGCTCATCTGCCGCAAGCTGCACCTTGAGAAGGGCATGCGCGTGCTGGACATAGGCTGCGGCTGGGGCGGTCTTGCGCGCTACATGAGCTCGCACTACGATGTGGAAATGACCGGCATCAGCATAGCCAGCGAGCAGATACGCTACGCCAGGGAAAGGGATCCCCAGGGCAGGATACACTGGATCTGCGACGACTACAGAAACCTGACCGGCAAGTTTGACCGCATTGTCTCGGTGGGCATGTTCGAGCACGTGGGCAGCAGAAACTATCCGACCTACATGCGCAAGGCCCACGAGCTTCTGGAAAACAACGGGCTCTTCCTCCTGCACACCATTGGCGCGAACCATCAGAAGGCCGGGGTGGATCCGTGGTTTGACAAGTACATCTTCCCCAACGGCATGCTGCCCTCGCCCGTGTCCGTCACCAAAGCCTTCGAGGGGGTCTTTGTGCTCGAGGACTGGGACAATTTCGGTGCCTACTACGACAAGACGCTGATGTCCTGGTACGAGCGCTTCGAAAAGGGGCTTTCCGAAGGGGGCTTCAGCTGCGACGAGGAAGTGCGGCGCATGTACCGCTACTACCTCTTGAGCTGCGCAGCGGCCTTCAGGGCCAGGGACATACAGCTGTGGCAGCTTGTGCTGAGCCCCAGGGGCATTCCCGGAGGCTACGTTTCCGTGCGCTAGCGGCTGGCCCTTGGCTTGTCCGCCAGGGATTTGCCCTCCATGGCCTCGGCCACAGGAGAACAGGGGGCCTGCAGGCAGCCCCGCAGGCGGCGGCGCGTCAGCTCCAGGATGATCAGATCCTCTGTTGCCGAGTGCAGCCTTGCAGCAGGCAGAAAGGTCTGCTGCAGGGCCATGGACAGGGCCTGGGAGCTTTCCCACACGTTGAGAATCTCTTCCGTGGGCATGGCCTGCAGGCTCTCGGCAAAACTCTCCGGATTTTTGTCGTTCGAAGCTGTGCTGGCGAGAAGGGTCAGGATATCCATCGCAAAATCTTCCTTTTTGCCGTAGCGGCGTCTGCGCGCCCGGATGCCGGGCGCTTGTCCTCGGGCCTAGAGGTACTGGGCCCTTTTCACAATGCGCAAGAGGGGAAGCAGGGGTCTTTGGCCCGCAAGGGGACCCAATACTGCCTGGCAGATGTGGAAGGGCGAGAGGTACTCGTCCTTCCATGTGCAGCGCAGCCTTGTCTCTCCGTCCACAAAGTCCGCAGCTGTGACAAGCCTGCGCACGTCCGTGACCCGCTCGCCCTTTTTGGTCTCGCGGGCAAAGGGCAGGCTCTCCATGGCCATGAAGTTCCGAAAGGCCTCTTGCACCTTATCCTCTGGCAATTCCAGGACGCGCAGGGAAAACTCTTCTTCCAGGGCTGTCTTGGCCCTTTCCCTGAAGGAAACTTCCTCCACCTTCCAGACTCTCATGCCCTGGGGCAGACAGGCGTTCAGCCTGCCAGTCAGCTCGTTTGCGTCTATGCGTTCGCGCAGGGTAAGCGAAAACCACTCGCACAGGCTCTCCATGCCCACAGGCAGGGCCCTGCCAAAGCTCAGCAGCGGCAGGGGATGAAAGCCCTGGGAAAAGGCCATGGGGATGTCCGCCCTGCGCAGGGCGCGGTCAAGGACAGCCTGCAGCTCGAGCTGGGAGAGAAAGGCCGACTGTTCCCGCTTGGTGTGCCATACGCGCAGGCTTGCGGCCCGCACCACCAGGGCCGGGTCCATCTTCGGAGGCTCGGGCCTGATGTCGCGCAGCGCAAGGCGGCCCCTTTCGTCGCGCGCGGGATGGTTGGGCACCTGGTCGCGCTCGGAAAAGACAAGGCGGTTGTGCACCTCTTCTCCTTCGCCGCGGGCAAGCCTGCCCTGGGCCTTGCCTCTGTCGCAGGCTCCGCACATGCTGCAGGCATTGTAGCGGCAGTCCGCGGTGACCTTGGCGTTGCGGGCCCGTTCGAGCTCGCGCAGGAGAAATTCTTCCGTGACACCGGCCTCGATGTGGGACCAGGGCAGAGGAGAGCCGGGCGTCTGGCCCCTTGTACAGGATGCGGGATCCAGGCCGTGTTCGGCCAGGGCCTCAAGCCAGGGCTCAAGGCGAAAGTGCTCCTTCCAGCTTGTGAGAATGGCGCCCTTCTGGAAGGCCGACTCCACCACGTCCGCCATCTCGCGGCCTGCGCGGGAGAGAATGCCCTCGAGGTGGCTCACCTTCGGATCGTGCCAGCGCAGGGTGAGGCCGCGGATCTTCTTGAATTCGGAAAGCACGATGTGCACGCGCCTGTCTATCTCCTCCAGGGAGATCTGATCCTCCCACTGGAAGGGCGTGAAGGGCTTTGGCACAAAGGGCGAGAGAGCCGCTGTGACAGCCAGCTTGGGAGCACCCGGGCCGCCTGCGTAGCGTACCTTGCGGCACAGATCCACGATGGCCAGAAGGTCCTCGTCGGTTTCCGTAGGCAGACCAATCATGAAGTAGAGCTTGACCTGGCGCCAGCCGTAGTCGATGAGCTTTTGCACGTGGGTGATAAGCTCTTCCTCGGTCACGCCCTTGTTGATGACGTCGCGCAGCCTCTGGCTGCCTGCCTCCGGGGCCAGGGTCACGCCCGTGCGGCGCAGCCTGGACATCCTGTCCATGATGTCATCGTCTATGGAGCCTACGCGCAGAGAGGGCAGGGAAAGGGAGATCTGCTCCTGGGCGCAGCGATCCAGGGTTGCCAGGCACAGGTGTTTCAGGGCCGAGTAGTCTCCTGCGCTCAAGGAAAGGAAGCTTATCTCGTCAAAACCCGTGTTTTT
>CALVGM010000040.1 GCA_944327095.1 uncultured Desulfovibrio sp.
CTGGCAGGCATTGCTCAAGGAAATTGGCCATGTTTTGCGGGTTGCCAAAATAGGTTTTGGCCATGCTGTCGTGCAGGTGTTCGCCCTTGCGGCCCGTATTTGCTGGGGATTTGTTCATGACCATACCTTTTTCAGTATCTGCAGGAGGGAAAGCAGGACATTTCCCGGAAAGAGACAGCCGAGACTTAAGCTATGCGCTCTCATGTGACCCGGATAGTGAAAGGCCCAGTTCCTTGCGCAATCTTGCCCGCTCGTCATCAGTGAAGACCATGTGATTGTTTGCGGAAAGGCCCTTTTGCGCCAGCCATTCCTGATACAGTACATGATAACTCTTTGCACTTGTCGGAAATTTGTCAAGGCCCAGAAGATGTTCCACCCGCTCAAGCACTGCCGGCTCGGCCTCTGTCTCCACTGTCTTCAGGAAGGGAAGCACATCCATGTCCAGGTGAGCCCTTGCTCCCTCCACCTCAAGACTCCAGCTCTCCCGCACCTTTTCGTAATTTCCTGCTGGGTGATAGCCAAGTTCCCTTAAGATACGATCCATATTGTGGATGTCGGAAAGGTTGTGCAGGGAAACCTCGATTTCCTCCCTGCGCTTGACTGGCCCTGTGGCAAGCACAAGGTCCTCCATGGGTATCTTGCAGGTCAAAAGGCCGTCCGCGTGATCCGGCCACTCCCTGAGGCGCAGGCGCAAAAGCCTTCTGTCAAGCAAGAGCATCCCCTGCTCGTTGTCGTACACAGTGTTGGACTCGAAGTGCGGGGCAAGGATTTGCCTTGCGCCAAGACTTTTCAGCTGTACAAGAAGGTGTTCTCTGCCCGCCCCAAGGTATTTGCGCTCGATTTCCAGACTCATGACTGATTCCCCCTGGTTGCTTGCGGCCTCTGTACTCCCTGTGCCTCGGCTTTTGGCTGGTTCGCTTGTCCAGGCCCCTGCTGCCTGTACGGGGCTTGCTGGACACGCGAGCCTTGCACCTGCCACTGTCTCTGTGGCTGCTGTCCCTGCGCAGTGGCAGATCTTGCCTGCGCTGGCCTTGTGCCTGCTTCCCTTGCAAAGAGGCGGGCTGCAAGGTCCACGATGGTCGTGACACTTCCCGGCCCCACTATGGGGTTGAAGCCAAGGCGCGTGGCCTGGCGCAGGCGCAGGTCCTGGCAGGCCACAGGCCGGATCTGGCCGTTCAAATCCGTTTCCCCGAAGAAGATGGCCCTCGGGGGCAGGGCAATGTCGTAGAAGGAGGAGAGCACGGCTGTCACAAGTCCGAGATCCAGTCCCGGGTCCGCCAGGCGTATGCCACCGCCCACCTTGGCGTAGATGTCCGTCTGGGAAAGGTTGATCTTGAGGCGCTTTTCCAGCACTGCCAAAAGGAGGTTCAGCCTGTTCTGGTCAAAGCCCAGGGCTACGCGGCGCGGGATGCTCAGGTAGGATCGCGAGCACAGGGCCTGAACCTCCACGGCCAGGGGCCTTCTGCTCTCGCAGGCCATGACCACTGCCGTGCCCGAGAGGCTGGGGTTGCGGTCCTCTAGAAAGAAGGCCGTGGGATCCTCCACAATGTTCATGCCCGTGCGCTCCATGCGGAAGACCAGCATCTCCTCGGCGGAGCCAAAGCGGTTCTTGAACACGCGCATGAGCCTGTGGGACTGCTTTCTGTCCCCTTCCAGGGAGAGCACCGTGTCCACCATGTGCTCGAGCAGCCTTGGGCCGGCCAGGGCACCGTCCTTGGTCACGTGCCCCACAAAAAGCGCGCAGACACCAAGGCTTCTGCAGCAGTCGATAAGGCGCGTGGCCACTGCCCGCACCTGGTTCACGTTGCCGGGCAGGCCTTCCACATCCGTGCAGGCCATGGTCTGCACGGAGTCGAGGACAAGCAGGGCCGGCCGCTCCTGGCTCAGGACGGCGGCCACGTCGTCGCAGCTGGAGGTGGCCACTGCCAGGACATTGTCGTGCAACACGTTGAGGCGCTTTGCCCTGGCCCGCACCTGGGCAAGCGTCTCCTCGCCGGAGGCGTAGAGCACCCTTCTGCCGGACGCGGCCACCTTGCCCGCCACCTGCAAAAGCAGGGTGGACTTGCCAATGCCGGGCTCTCCGCCAAGCAAAAGGACAGATCCTGGCACAAGACCTGCCCCAAGGAGGTGATCCAGGGCAGGATGGCCGCAGGAAAAGGGCTGGGCCGTCTCCTCTCCGGCCTCGGGCAGGGGAACTGCCTTGAGGCCAGTGGAGCGGACTTGCCCAGAGGCGTGGGACGCTGTCTGCACTGCGGGGGCGTAGGTGTTCCACTGCCCGCATTTGGGGCAGTTGCCAAGCCACTGCACAGAGGTTGCTCCGCAGTGCGAGCACACGTAGATCTCGCTGTTCTTGTTGCTTGCCATGGGCGGAGCATACACAAAACACCCCTGGACGCAAAGGTGCCCCAAGGGCCCCATGTCCCCGGTTTTGGCCGAATTTGGCCCAACCCGAGTGCCTGCAGGCATCTGTATTTTTTCTGCGGCCTTTTCTATACTGCCCTTCGAACCTTTACGTCCTGCACAGGCCACAACGTTTTCGCTCAGGATTCAATCAGGATTCAATATAAGGAGTCACTCCCATGCCAAGCCCAAAGCCCAAGACCCAGCCCCCCTCCCTTCTGGATCTTGTCCCGGACGACCCTGCCCAGGGCGAGCAGAAAAGCGTCGCGTCCAGGGCAGATTCCGCTTCGGCCGAAGGGCCGGCTCCAAAGGCTCCGAAAAGCCCGGGGGATTCCGAGGACCCGAAGGATGCGGGGGACAGCGCCGCATCCCTGGCAGACACCCGAAAGGAAGCCATTGGAGCGCCGCAGGCTGGCGCTTTGGCCAAGGCGCCGGAACAGGCAGCGGATGCGGCAGAGCCTTCCCCAGCTGCCCCAGAGAGCGCAAATCCCGTGCGCGAGCGCATGGACGCCCTTGTGCGCTTTCTCGAGTACCACAACCATCTCTACCACACCCTGGACGCGCCAGAGATCAGCGACGAGGAGTACGACGCGCTCTTTGCCGAGCTCGTTGCCCTGGAGCAGCAGCACCCGGAATTTCGCTCTCCCCATTCGCCCACCCTGCGCGTGGGCGGCGGGCTTTTGACAGGCCTTGCCACGCGCAGGCACACAAGCCGCATGTACGGCCTTGAAGACGTCTTTGATGTGGAGGAGTGGCGGGGCTTTGTGCAGCGCATGGTACGCGCGCTTCCCGAAACGCCCATGGAGTTCTGGTGCGATCCCAAGCTCGACGGCCTGGCTCTGGAACTTGTCTACGTGGACGGCCTGCTTGAGGACGCCATTACCCGCGGCAACGGCGAGGAGGGCGAGGTGGTCCTTGAACAGGCGCGCACCATA
>CALVGM010000041.1 GCA_944327095.1 uncultured Desulfovibrio sp.
GCGTAGGTGAGCACAAGTTCCACGGACACCTGCAGTTCCCTGGCAAGACCTGCGCAGAAATTCCCGAGAACAGGCGGAAGCTTTGCGCAGTCAAGCCTGGGAAGGGAGCGCGTGGCAAAAGGCACGGGTGTGGTCCACTCCACCGGCTCCGCAGGCTGTGCCTCCTGGGCCGCAGGGGCGGATTCTCTGGCGCGTGTTGTGCGGGTCTTCTTCCTGCCGGCTGCTCTGGCCTTGCTCTTTTTGCCAGAGCCTCTCTTCTTCGCTGCCTGGGGACGATCGGCTGGCAGGGCCTTGCTGTCGCTTTCCGTCAGGGGCAGTTCTTCCCTGGCTGCCAACGAGTCGGAGCTTGCGCCAGTTGTGATGGACTCTGTCAGGGCTGTGTCGTTTCCGAGCACGGAAGACGACGGAGGCGATGACTCAAACATAGGGTTCTCCTGTTGTCTCTTCTGTTGCAAAAGCACTTTCACTTCCCTGTCCCCGGCATTTCTGCCAGGGTTGCGCACAATCTTTCCGTCCTGTCCCGCGCTTTGCGACCCTTGCCCTTTGCAAGGCAGGCCGTGACAAGGGTGGCAGACAGGGCCTTTCCTGCCAGACCCAGGAGGGTATGGGACTAAGGTGTTGGAAGGATTGACCAGGGAGCCTCAGCCAGTATGGAGCTATGGGGTTGGGGTTGAAGGGAATACAGCTGCGTGACCACTATCGTTATGCTTTGGCATGCCAAAAAAGCAACCGACAGCTCCTAAATAATGACGGACAGAAAATTTGTCAAGTTTTTTGTGAGAAAAAATTTTCACAATACAAAGCATGATAAAAATACACTTTAATATCAAAGACTTGGGGAAAATTTTAGATTTATTCAATCTTGCCAAACATTGAAACATGCCAGAAGACAGTTGCCCATGGCTTCAGCAGGTGCCTCGTTTTCTCCATCGCGGCGAAAGGATTCTTTTGGGAGAGATGGCCAGCCTACAGGCTCTTCTCGCATGGCTCCGAGGCTCCCCAGCCCCCAGAGCGGCCTGTACTCTTCAGGGAGCGTCCGTTGTCCCTGTACGGCAAAGCTCATGCGATCGGTCCCGCCCCAAAAAAACGGCAGTCCGGTATACAGACAAGATCCCCTGGCGGTTGACAGGCAGGCCCGCAACTGCCCAGGATCCCGATTGGTCATCCAGCCAGCTCAACTTTTGGGCCAGGGCCTAGATGTAGTCGGAAATGTAGGGAACCTCGTGCAAAAGAATATTGTCCAGCATGGTGATGGTCTCCGTGCTGGCTGCTATGCGCTGCAGGGAGGCGAGTCTTGCGGCTGTCTTGTAGCCCAGCAGCAGGGTGGTAAGCGTCGCAATGGAGAGCCTGACCCTGTGGCGGACCTGCCTGTCCACAAGCCTGCACCTGCCCTTGTGGAAATGCACTGTGAAGGTCTTGTTGTTCCAGGGAAGGAAGCTGTCCCCAACCTCGAAGGTGATGGTCGTGTCTTCCTCTGTGGGATCGCAGTGGTATTTGGCGAAAAAGTGCTCCACGTCCACGATGCGGCCCATGATGTAGGGACGTATGGTCTCGCGAATGTCTCCATCTTCCAGCTCGAAGGCTATGGGCTCGCTTGAATAGGAGCTGCCTCGCACCTCGTCGATCATGGAGTCGTGCGCACGAATGTATTCCCACAAGCCCTCATGGGCCTCATGCGTCAGGGAGATCATCTCCTTGATGTGCATGACATCGTCCTTGATGAGGTAGACCATGTAGCCAGCGGGCTTGTCGTTGGCATCCCGGTACATGGCAACAACAGTGTCGTCCTCGTCCCAGCGCCAGTACTCCTCCCAGGCCAGGGCGTTGCGGAAGAGACAGCCGTGCGTGTTTGCGGCAAACTGCGTATGGAGGTTGCGAAACTCCTCGTTTTCCCAGCTCACCCTGCGCACGTAGCCTGGAGCGCTCGCCTTGGAGGGAATCTGGCGATCCTTTACGGAATAGGTGATCTTGTTGGAGACGATTTCCCAGCCCATCTTGCGATAGAGCGGTATGGAATAGGGGAACAGGAGGGCAAGCGACTGCTGTCTTTGCCGCATGTGCTCGAGACTCTGGTGCATGAGCTTCTTCATGAGGCCCTGGCCGCTGTACTCCGGGTAGGTACAGACGCTGGTCACAAAGCCCACAGGGTACACCACGTCGTAGATGTTCATCTTGACAGGATAAACAGCCACCTGCGAGACAAGAGAGTCGTGATCAAAACAGCCCAGAACGTCTGCGCGCTCCAGTATGGGAAACTTGGACTGCTTGATCTCGTCGTTGCGCCACCCGCAGGTCGCGAGTTCCTGTTCCGTGATCTGAAAGGCGTAGCGCAGAAGCGAGTTGTACTGGTCCAAATCGTCGGTTTTGAGATTGCGTATCTCATATTCCGCGTGGGTGGGCTGCATGACGTTCTCCTTGGACGGAATTTTCCGGATGGACTGCGGCCAGCTATGCCAGGCAAAGGGATAGCCGCTTGTTTTGCCCAAAATAGGCAATTCTTTGTTAGCGTCAAGTTCCCCAGCGAGATTGGTGGTTGTTTGGCAATAGCGTGTCACTCCTGTGGCAATTGTATTCTCGTTCTCCTCCCACAAGGCATGTCGGCGAGCGGACCCAACACAGTGTGAAAAAAAGCTGCCCGACGCCGAAGACAGGCTTGTCCCCTAGTGATGCACCTGTTCTTGTAAAGGAGGCTCTCATGATTCGCGTCGCCGTCATTGTCCTTGTCGCTGCCGCCCAGATCCTCGCTGCCATTGATGAGGCAAGCGATGACG
Organism: uncultured Desulfovibrio sp.; assembly: GCA_944327095.1. GTDB lineage: Bacteria > Desulfobacterota > Desulfovibrionia > Desulfovibrionales > Desulfovibrionaceae > Desulfovibrio. The sequence continues at coordinate 2,772 of CALVGM010000041.1, forward strand.
AAAGATAGCAGTGCCTCGGCGACCGGGTGAAAAAAGCCTGTCCGGCGCCGAAGGCACGTTTGTCCCCTGGTGATGAACCTGCTCTTGCGAAGGAGGCTCTCATGATCCGCGTCGCCGTCATTGTCCTTGTCGCTGCCGCGCAGATCCTCGCTGCCATTGATGAGGCAAGCAGTTCGGAAGGGCGACGGGGAGGGTCGGCGTGTAGGTGACGGAGGCCGGCGCGGCGGTGAA
>CALVGM010000042.1 GCA_944327095.1 uncultured Desulfovibrio sp.
GATAAACAGTGAACGAGTCATTTTTCGTTGGAAATGGAAGCTTGAGGACATTGAAAATGCCTTCCTGCCCAAGAGTGAGAAGGCAGTTTAGTGCTAAACGAATTTGTCGAACGATATACTAGGCAATCCCCTTTGCGAAGCTACAGTTCCCTCATGGGACCATCCTTCCCATCTCCGAAGCCTTGCACTGAAAACAGAACATGCCCCCAAAGCTCTGGCCTGGGGGCATGATCATATCTGCATTCCCTTGTGCTACCCGTCCGTCCTGTCAGCAGTTCTGACTGCGCCCTTCGCCCTTTCCTGACGTACCAGACGCACAAGCTCTGTGGCGAGTTTTTTGGCATAGGCCTGCACGAGCCTGCTTTCGGCCTCAACAACCTTGTTGAACATTTCGCTGCTGCCAAAGGCCGGCATGTTCTCTATCCTGTCCCTGGCTGCGAAGCTGCCGCGGCCTGCCACGCGCTTGTCATCCCTGTTGACCAGGGTCCAGAGCGCCTCGAGCACCACGTTGCCGTTTGCGTCCGCATCCAGGCGCACAATTTCCATGTGCAAGGCAAAGTCCGTTCCCGACCGTTCTGCGCCCCTGGGCAGGACCGTGACGCCTTCTTCGTAGAGAGGCTTGGCCAGCATATTGGACAGTACCCTGCGCAGGCCCTGCTGCAATGGCTCTGCCCAGACATTGAAGCGGGGGACAGTAAGCCCTGTGCCCTGATCTGCCAGGACAACCACGCCCGGCCTGTCGAGGTAGGCTGGTATCATGACGCCCCCGAGAGCCAGGGTCGTCTCGGGCATGGTTGCGGCACTGAGCGGCTCCGCATCCGCTGCGAGCATGTAGAAATCCGTGGGGCGGCTCGCACAGGCGGACACAAGGCCGCACACAAGAAGGCAAAGGACAGACAGGCGCAGTGTTCTCATGTGTTTCTCCCCTAGTAGGCGCCCTGGCGGCCGCGCAAAATGGATTCCGGATTGCGTTCGAGCGTGTCTGCGAAGTTGCGCAGGGCGCGCGCCGCTGCGGCCCCGTCACGCAAAAGCCGCTCCAGGTTGTTGGAAAGCGCAGTGTCCGGAGCCACAAGGTCCGTGGCCGCTGTGGCAAAATTCTTGAGCTGGGCAGAAGCCTGGCCAAAGTCCTTCAGGGCCTGGCGGAATTCGGCCAGGGTTGCCGGCGTCTGATCCTTCAGGGCCCCTGTGCTGACCGCGAGATTGGCCAGGATGGTCTCCACATGCTTCGGCGCGTCGCCTAGCTCCCGCAGAAGGGTGTTGGTTGTGGTGAAGGTGGACTCCATGGCAGCAACCGTGCGCTGCAAACTGCCGCTGGCCAGAAATTCGCTGATGAGCACAAGGGAGTTTTGCAGGCGTCCGGCCAGTTCCTCAATGGGGACCTTGCTCAGGGACTTTTGCAGGGACTCGATGGGCGAGGCCACTGTGGGGATCTCCAGAAGCGGTGTCGGGGACTGGAAGCAGGCAGGCTGGTCCGGATAGAAGTCCAGCTGTATGCGGGCCTGTCCCGTGAGCAGGCTTGCTGTCTGCAGCTGGGCGCGCATGCCGTTGCTGATCATCTTGCGGATGATCTCCTGCTCCTCCACCTCGTCCTTCACGTGCTCGCCAGAGGCCTGCACCAGGTTGTCCGCGTTGATGCGGATGTTCACGGGCGTGGTCACGCCGCTGTTGCTGGCTCCTGTCATGAGGGTTATGCGCGTCACTGTTCCCAGGGGCACGCCCCTGAGCATGACAGGGGATCCTATGGTCAGGCCGCTCACGGAGGAATTGAAGTAGAGCACGTACTCCGTGTCGCGGGAAAAGTACCTGCCGCCGCCAAGGGCAATGACCCCGGCTATGAGCAGAAAAAGGCAGCCCAGTATGAAGAGGCCGACTCCGGCCTTGTGCTTTTCGAGATTCATGGCGAACTCTCAGGCCCGGCATGTCCGGGAACACGAAAGAAGGGTGGCAGAAAGCAGGTAATGGCGCATCAGTGCATGCCCTGCGCTAGGACCTTGTCCCTGCCCTCGCCGCGGGTGAGGAAGCGCAGGGCTGCCTCGTTGGTGTCCGGGGCTTCAAGCAGGGCATGGGGATTGCCCCTGGCTGTCATCAGGCGGGTCGCTGCGTCGAGGAAGATGCAGGTGTCCGCTATGGCGTAGATGCTGGCGAGCTCGTGGGAGACTATGACAAAGGTCGTGCCCAAACTCTTGCGCAGCTCCAGGATGAGATCGTCGAGCAGGCGGGAACTCACGGGATCAAGGCCTGCCGAGGGCTCGTCGAGAAAGAGCACTGCCGGATCCAGGGCAAGCGCCCTGGCCAGGCCAGCTCGCTTGCGCATGCCCCCGGAGATTTCCGAGGGGTAGTAGTCCTCGAAGCCGGCAAGGCCGGTCAGGGCCAGCTTGAGCCTGGCCTGGGAGCGGATTTCCGCAGGCGACAGGCTTGTGTACTGCTCAAGGGGCAGGGCCACGTTCTCGGCCAATGTCATGGAGGACCACAGGGCACCACCCTGGAAGAGCACACCGCTGCGGCGTCTGGCCACGTAGCGGTCGGCAAGACTTCCGGGCCAGAAGGGCCTGCCCAGAAAGGTCACCGATCCTTGCTGCGGCTCCTTGAGGCCCATGAGCACGCGCAAGAGGGTGGACTTGCCGCAGCCGGATCCCCCCATGATGAAAAAGATCTCTCCCCTGCCCACCTCGAAGTTCACCTCGCGCATGAGCACAAAGCTGCCGTAGCCCACGGTGAGATCATGGGCGACAATGACCGGCTGCCCGGATTTGGCAGCCTGGCCCTGAATGCCTGCCTGGGCAGCGTGCGACCCGCCTGTCATGCCGTCCTCCCTGGATACTGGCCTAGATATTGAGCACATTGCAGATGATGGTGATGATGGCCGTGGTCACGATAATGCCCACCAGGGAGTGCACCACGGCCGTGGTGGTTGCCCTGCCCACGCCCTGGGCGCTGCGCGAGCAGCGCATGCCGTGGTAGCAGCCGAAGAAGGCTATGACCATGCCAAAGGAGGTGGCGTACCACAGGCCAACCAGGCCGTGCCTGTAGTTGACCATGTTGATGGTGGACTGGATGTACTGGGCGGGCGTGAGATCCAGGATGCTTATGCCAACCAAAAAGCCGCCGACCATGCCCATGAGATCCGCTACCACAGTGAGCAGGGGAATCATGAGGGTCAGGGCCAGAAGGCGCGGCAAAACCAGAAAGTCCACAGGCGGAATGCCCATGGTCTCCAGGGCGTCCACCTCCTCGTTGACCTGCATGGTGCCTATGAGAGCCGCGTAGGCAGCGCCCACGCGACCGGACATGACTACTCCCACCATGACAGCGCCCATGACGCGCAGCATGCCTATGCCCACAAGGCCGGCCACGTAGATCTGCGCGCCGAAGGAGATGAGCTGCACAGATCCCACAAAGGCCAGGATGAGGCCGAAGAGCAGGTTGGTGATCGCCACAATGCCCAGGGAGCTCACGCTGCACTCGTACAGGGCAGCCAGAAAGTCCTTGCCGCGCATAGCGCTTTTGCCGCGCACAAGCCTTGCCAGGGCCAGGGCAATATCGCCCACAAATTCCAGAACATCGGAAAGGCGCGCAGGAAACGCAAGGGCCGCTGCGCCAAGGCTCTCCAGAAAGCCGAGCTTTTTCTTGTCCCTGCCAGACCCTTCCCTGCTCTTGACGGCAAAGGCCAGGCGCAAAAGCTCCTGCATGGCCTCGGGCAGGAAAAGATCGCAGCCTAGGCCCCTTTTGTCCGCAAGAAAGCGCATGTCCACCACAAAGGCCAGAAGGGAGCTGTCCCATGCGCCCAGATCGCGGACACCTATCTCCACGCGGCCAACACCCTTTTTGCCAAGGAGGGCCAGGGCCCGTTGCATGTCCTGCGAGGGCAGCGTGCCCTCCAGGGACCAGGCCCCGGAAAGCGTGACGCGCACAACCTCCCCTTCCTGCGCAAGCACAAGAGCCGCGGGCCCTTCCGGACCCTTGGAAAGAGGATTGGCCTGCAGGGCATTGGCCCCGCTCTCTGCGGCCTGTTCTTGGGGGGACAGGGCTTCGTCCTTTCTGCCTGTGCTGTGAGCTGTCATGAAGACCCCTTGGAGGGTTCCCAGGTTGACAAGAACGGGGCAGGCGGAGGAAAGTTTTCCGCGCAGTTTCTCCCCTGCAGTCACCGGGAACGACACAAAGTACATTTCCCGGGAAAATTACGTTTTTTCCCCGCCCCTTGTCAAAACACGCAAGGCCTTTTCCCGAAAAAACGGGGACAAGACCAAGCCATCCTTGCCCGCAAAGCCAAAGGAGCCGCACCATGCCCCTGCCAGCCAACTTTTCGTCCGACAAGGCCCCCCTCTTTCTCATGGACGGCACAGCCTACATGTACAGGGGCTTCTACGCCAACAGCTCCCTGCAGCGCTCAGATGGCTTTCCCACCGGGGCTCTCACTGTGGTAAGCCGCATCCTTGTGCGCATCCTGCGCCGGGAAAAGCCTGTCTACTTTGCCTTCTTCAAGGACGGGCACGGCAAAAACTTCCGCCACGAACTCTATCCCGAGTACAAGGCCAACCGTCTTGCCATGCCCGAGGCGCTGGCAAGCCAGATAGAGCCCATTGTGCGCATGGTCAGGGCCCTTGGCCTGCACTACGAGGAGTCGCAGGGGTGCGAGGCGGACGACTGCATAGCCTCCATGGCAGCCAGGTTTTCCAAGGATCGGCCTGTGGTCATCGTCTCCGCGGACAAGGATCTGAAGCAGTGCCTGAACGACAACGTCATCATGTGGGATCCGGCAGGCAAGGAGGAAAAGATCTTCACGCAAAAGAGCGTGGAGGAAGAGAGCGGCATTCCTGTGTCCATCTGGGCAGACCTGCAGGCCCTCACGGGCGACAGCGTGGACAATATCCCCGGTGTGCCTGGCATAGGCCCAAAGACAGCCCAGCAGATCCTCAGGGACTTCCCCGGCCTTGAGGCCATACGTGACCGCTTCTCCCTGCTCTCGCCCAAGCACCAGAAAAAGCTGGACGGTCATCTCGACGAGATGTTTGTCTACAGAAAGCTCACCACCCTCTCCACCAGCCAGTGCCCCAACCTGGGCCTTGAGGACGTGCGCGTGCAGCCCCTGGATCTCAACGCTGCCCTGGCCCTTGCCAGGGAATACGAGCTGCGCCAGCTTCTGCAGGACATTCTGGCCCTTGGCAGGGAAAGGGCTCAAAAGCCCGAACCGGCCTTGCGTCCGCAGTCCGGGGAAACAGACAGGAAGAAGGCAGACGCGCAGGTGCCTGAACGGCAGGAGCACGACGAAACGGACATCTTGCGGGCCACCCAAGCGGCAAGCCTTCTGGATCTTGCCAGAGGATCCTCTGTGGCAAGCCTTGCAACGCTCAAGAGCGCTTTGGAGCTTCCCTCCTGCCAGGGCGCGCGCCTGGCCGTGATCTGGCCCGAGGGAGACAATGGCCCCTGCTGCGTGGGCCTTGACGCTGGCAACGGGGACAAGGCTGGCACAAGGAGCTTTTTGTGGGCAGGAAGCCAGGCAGAGCTGTGCACCTGGAGCGAGTCCGCCTGGCTCATGGTAGTGGCAAGCGCCAAGGAGCTCATGCACAGGGGAAGCGTGTGGCGCGATACCCTGCTTGTGCGCGCCAAAAGCCAGGGCCTCTACGACCTTGGCCTTGCGGCCTACCTCTTCAACCCCGAGGAGGGCAACTACACCTGGCAGCGCATTGTGGGGCAGGCCTCGCTGCCCAACGACGTGGATCTGCAGGGACCAGGGGCAGTGGCCCTGGCCATGGAGGCCTGGGGGAGAAAGCGCCTTGAGCGCGACGGCCTTGCCAAACTCTACCACAGCCTGGAGCTGCCGCTCACCGCAGTGCTCGCAGACATGGAGGACACGGGCATATCCATTGACATGGCCGCCTTCCAGAACTTCCTTGGCGAGGTGCGCCAGGAACTCTCCACCCTGACCCAGAACATCTACGACGGGGCAGGAACCACCTTCAACCTGCGCTCCTCGCAGCAGCTTGGCGAGGTGCTCTACACAAGGCTCGGACTGAAATCCTCGCGCAAGACGCGCACAGGCCAGCCCTCCACAAGCCAGGAAGCCCTGGAGAGCCTGGCAGGCAACCCGGTGGTGGACGCCATCCTGCGCTTTCGCAAGCTCGAAAAGATCCGCTCGACCTACCTCGAACCCCTGCCAAGGCTCACGGACAGGGAGGGCCGCCTGCACACCACCTTCAATCAGGAGGCCACGGCCACGGGACGCCTTTCCTCAAGCAATCCCAATTTGCAGAACATTCCCGTGCGCGGGGCCCTTGGCAAGCGCAGGCGCGCCTGCTTTGTGGCCCGCAAGGGCTCGCTTCTCATAAGCTGCGACTACTCGCAGATCGAGCTGCGCGTTCTTGCGCACATGAGTAAAGACCAGGCCCTTCTGCAGGCCTTTGCCAACGACGAGGACATACACACCCGCACGGCAGCCCTCATCTACGACACCCAGCCCGAAAGCGTGACCGGGGATCAGCGCCGCAACGCCAAGACCATCAACTTTGGCCTTATCTACGGCATGGGCGCGCAAAAGCTCGCCAGGGAAATAGGCGTCAGCACAAACGAGGCCAAGGAGTTCATACGCCGCTACTTCGAAAAGCTCACGGGCCTCAAAGCCTTCTACGAGCGGGTGGAACAGGAGGCCATGGAGCACGGCTTTGTGACCACCATTGGCGGCAGAAGGCGCCTTTTGCCCAACATCACCTCCAACAACAGCCAGGAACAGGCCCTGGCCCGCAGGCAGGCCATCAACACGGTGATCCAGGGATCTGCGGCGGACATCATCAAGATAGCCATGCTCAGGGTGTGGCAGGACGAGGAACTGCGCGCCCTTGGCGCCAAAATGGTCCTGCAGGTGCACGACGAGCTTGTCCTAGAAGCGCCCTGGGAGGCAGCCGGCAGGGCAGGCGAGCGCGTGGTGGCCATCATGGAGGGCGTTGACCCCGAAGGCGTGCCCTTTGAGCCAAGGCTCAAGGTGGACTGCGGCGTTGGCAGCGACTGGGGGGCAGCACACTAGCGCCAAAACAAGCAAAGGCACCAGGAACGGCAAGATCCCCTGGCACAAAAAAATCGGGGCCGTTGTGGCAAGCATTGGCTTGCCGCACCGGCCCCATTCCAATTTCTGCCTGGACCTTTCCAAAGGCTCAAGTCACGGGTTTACCCCAAGGATGCCTGGCCCAGGGGAAAGATCATGGACTCGGGGCCCTGTTGTGTCCCGGACCCTTTCCGCAAGGCCCGAGTCTTCGGCATGATCAATGGACGCACGATAGGTCTCGATGGCGCAAGGCAAGGCTTGCGTTGTCCATGGTGTTTCTCCTGCAGGTTTTGCCCAATGCGTAAGGCAAGCACAATCCCTCGCAAGGGGCTGCCGTTGTCTTAGGCTAGCCAGGAAGGACCGTTCTCGGGCTTTGTGATTTCGGCGTCGGTCATGGTGTAGCCCGCGAGGGAGCCTTCTGCCACCTGCACACAGGCAAAGGAAAGGGGGCTGTCCGCAGCTGCGCGGAAGGCACGGCCTGCGCCTGTACCTATGCGCAGACAGTCGCCTGCCTTGATCTCGTGGACAGTGCCGTCCACCCAGACCTCGCCCTTGCCGCCAAGCACAAGGTAGATTTCCTCGTTGTGCTTGTGGGAGTGCACAAAGGGCACGGCAGCGCCGGCAGGCAGGTTGTTCACGGAAATCTCCGCGCCGGTGAGCTTCAAGGCATCGTGCAGCTCGCTGCGTGCGGCCTGCAGATCAATGGTAGTAGAAGAAAACGCGCTCATGACTGTCTCCTGATGTCTCCGCTTGCGCGGTCGATTGTACGTGTACGAATTGGTTGTACGAAGATTATACGATGGTTAGCTGCCCATTCTGGCTGTTCGCAGGAACAAGGCCCGCAAGTTTCTGACTGGGCGGACCCTGGCCATATGGGCCATGGAAAGGCCCTTTGGCCTTGTGCAAACAACTAGTTCGACATCGAACAATTGTCAAGATGGCCTGGGCAGGAATTTTCCGCAACCAGGAAAGGGGGGTCTGCCGTGCATCAGGGATGACTTTGGACGGCCTGCGGGGTAGGAAGCAAAAAGACCATGGTCCTAGACAAGCTACCCGGGACAATTCCAAACGCACACTCTCAAAACACTGCTCAAGGACACCGAGCGCAGCAGCGCAAACAGGAGGTGAGCCATGCTTGGAGCCATAGCCGGCGACATCGCGGGTTCCGTTTTCGAGGCCTGCCCCATGCAGGGGGCAAGGGACAGCTTTCCCCTCTTTGGCAAGTATTCCCGCCCAACGGACGACACAATCATGACCCTGGCCATAGCGGATGCCCTGCGCAAGGGCTACGACAACAGGGAAAGAACAGAGCAGCTTGTGCGCGAGAGCATGCTCTCTTTCGGGCACATGTACCCCTATGCTGGCTACGGGGGCAATTTCATGCGCTGGCTTGAGACCAATGGCCAAAGTGAAAGCTACAGCTTTGGCAATGGCTCTGCCATGCGCGTCTCCCCAGTGGGCTGGGTCTGCAAAAGCCTTGAGGAGACCGAGGACTACGCCACCATCACGGCCCGCGTGACCCACGGGCATCCTGAGGGCATCAAGGGAGCCTGTGCTGTTGCCACAGCCGTCTATCTTGCGCGCACAAGGGCCTCCAAGGAGGACATCCGGGCACATGTGGCCTCGCGCTACGGCTACGACATGGGGCGCACCCTGGCCCAAATCAAGCCAGGCTACCGCTTTGACGTGACCTGCCAGGGCTCTGTCCCCGAGGCCATCACGGCCTTTCTGGAAAGCAGGGACACGGAAGACGCCATACGTCTGGCCATCTGGCTTGGCGGGGACAGCGACACCCAGGCAGCCATTGCCGGAAGCATTGCCGAGGCATTCTACGGCCCGCTTCCAAGGGACATGGAAGAGGAAGTGCTCAAGCGCCTGGACAGCACCCAGAAAAAATGCCTGCGCGACTGGCAGAACTGGCTTGCCGACCTGGAGGCCAAAAGGGCGTAAGAGACAGCAAGGCACAGCCCAGAGACAGGGCGCGTGTCCCTTTTGTCAGGTCCTGAAACAGGGCACAAAAAAAGGGCTGGAACCTTTTTTGATTCCAACCCGTTGCTTGCATCATGGTGCCGAAGGGGAGACTCGAACTCCCACTCCCTTGCGAGGACTAGACCCTGAACCTAGCGTGTCTACCAATTCGACCAGTTCGGCGCGAGAAAGATACCTACAGCATTCACCCCTTCTTGGCAAGCTTTTTTTGACAAAAAGTTGAAAATTTTTTTACGAAGGAGTGCGGCCTGAAGGGCACATCCTCCATGCGAGCCGCTCAACATCCTTGCAACACATGGCTTTTGCGCCTATTTCCATCTCCTTGTCCCAAAGGGGCCCCGCCCCCCTTCCGCCAGTGCCCATCGGGGAAACGGGCTTCACGCACTCTCTTTACTCCCCTGGGGGACAAGGGGCAGTACCCAAAACAACATCACAGGGACAGCATCAGGAACAACCTATGGATCTCGAACGACAGACACTGCGCAGGCAGCTTGTGACCTTCCTCTACCAGGCAAACCCCAAACTCACCCTGGCGCTCAAGAACACACCCCAGGTCTGTCCTGGCTGGCTCTCGGACTTCCACATGGAGGACAGTGTCTGGACCCACACCATGCTTGTGCTGCAAAGCGCCCTGGACCAGAAAGACTTCTGTCTCGAAGACATTGCCACAGCCCTTGTGCACGACTTTGCCAAGCCACTGGCAGCCAGGGTGAAGCCTGCCAAAAAGGGGCCAGGCAAGCGCATGTCCTTTGCTGGTCACGGTCCCTTGGGCACACAGTCCGCGGTGGACTTTTGCCTTGCCGCAAGGAAGGCCGGGCTTCTCCCCCTTGCAAACGAGGACATAGCCCGCGTCGCAGCCGCCACCTCCAACCACATAGCCTTCTACGGCCTGGCGGACGCAAGCCTTGCCCTGCCCTTTTGCAACAACGACGCACGCCTGTGTCGCACCCTGACGCGCCTTTTGTACTGCGACATGCAGGGCAGCATTGCGGACACCATGAACCCCAGTCTGCTGAACAATCTCGAGCTGTTGGCTGGCACAAGACAGATTCTGAAGGACCAGGCCATATCCTGCGGCCAGGAAGGCGACGTGACCAGCGGACCTGGCCTGCACCTTGTCTGCGGCCTGCCAAGCCCTGCCAAGAAGCGCCTTGCCCAGGACCTTGCCCGGGGGCGCCACATCGTGACCCAGGCATCCCCAAAGCCTAGGAAAGACCCCTCGGGAGCTTCCCCGGACGGATCCGGGGCCGGTTCCATGGACAACTTGCCGGACAACGCCCCTGCCTGCCCAGGTGTCGCCGCAGACGGGAACGGCGAAGCGCACTCTGCCCTTGTGCAACAGCTTGTCTTTCTTGAGCCTGCCCTGCGCGACGAGGGCGTCCTCTTCTGCGCAGGCCTGTGCACGCGCTCCCAGCGCAGAGAACTCTACTCTCTGCTTGCACAGGCTTTGCCAGGCATTCCCGTTACCTGCACCTTTGTGCTCTCGCCCCTCCATTCTTGGCCACCCTCCCCTTCCTGCGACCTTGCCCATGGTCTGCCCAGACCCTGCCCCGAACTTGTCATGCCGAGCCTCCTCTTCGAGCCCTTCCTGGACAAAGCCCGGGTGCTTCTTGCGGATGGGGAATGAGGGTTTTCGCCTGGCGAACCCTGCCGGGTCATGGACCAGACTTCCCGCCAGCCTTCGCGAAAGTTTGCCTTTTTTCGCTCTTGCGTATCTTTTTTCGGCCCCCTATACTGTGCTCCCGCCTGGAAGTAGTGGGGAGACAAGACTCCCCTTCATTTTCAACCACTTAGCCTGAGCGCTTCAGATTTGTCAGGAGAAAACATGGCCTTTACCGCTGCCATTCTCGGACTGGGCAACATTGGCCGCTGTGTACTGAGGGCCATCGAACTGGTCCCGGACTGCACCTGTGTCGGTGTTGTTCGTCGTCAGACCTCAATAGGCACTACCCCCTACGACCTGCGGGGAGTTCCGGATTTTCCAAGCTTTGATGACCTGTGCGAGCACGTGGAAAAGCCCGACGTCGTCATCATGGGCCTGCCTTCCCGCCTGTGCCCAGGCGCTGCCGGAGAGCTGCTCTCCAGGGGCTTTTGCACTGTGGACAGCTTTGACATCCACGACCGCATTGTGGAAGTCGTGGGCCACCTCGAAAACGCGGCCATCAAGGGACACTCCGTGGCAGTGACTGCCGCGGGCTGGGATCCCGGCACGGACTCCGTCCAGCGCGCCCTGTTCGAGGCCATGACCCCTGTGGGCACAACCTTCACCAACTTCGGCCGCGGCCGCT
>CALVGM010000043.1 GCA_944327095.1 uncultured Desulfovibrio sp.
AAGCCGGAAGAGACAAAAATTCAAGATCTTGAAAGTACGCGGTAAAAAAGTTCAGCCCGCGGCCCAAAATCTGGCAGCGGGTTTGACAAGGGGCAGGGAAGAAACTATTTCATTCTATCCTTTCCCTGCCTGCGAGAAGGTGCATGCGCTCCCAAGCCATGGCCCGGACCAGGACTGGAACCCGGTTCAGGTCCCCGACCTTGCCACAGGCAGTTACAAGGGGGAGACATGATAGTACTTTCCGACAAGGCCAAAGCCTTTCTCGAAACCTGCTTTCCCAATCAGCAAAAGCCTACCCTGCGCATCTACGCCATCCCCGGCCCCATGCTTATCCTTGCCATGGACAAGCAGGTGGGGGAAGAGGATGTGACAGAGGAGAAGGGCGGATTTGTCTTCTGCATGACAAGGGAGCTTGCGCGCATGGTGCGCGAAGTGGAGATAGACATGGGGCAGAAAGGCTTTGTCTGCACTCCGCTTGTTCCCCTGCCCGGATCAAGCTGCAGCGGCGGCTGCGCAGGCTGCTCAGGCTGCCACTAGTCCGGCTGTCATCAAAGAAACTCTCCCAGGGGCTCGCCCCTGGCAATCTGGACTCTGGGTCCTGCCCCAGGTCCCTGACACTTGGCACTACTCGACTTTGTGGCCGGGGCCCAGCCCCTGCCCATATCACCAAACAGGAGGAAGGCGCGCATTGTTCCTTGCGAACAGGACAGGGGGCGTGTGTGCCGATATATTCTTATGATCACAATGTCCGACAGCGCCAAGAAGGAACTCGACGCCTTCTTTGCCAGCCATCCCGAAATGGAAAAGTCCATCCGCATCTACCTCGCTCCCGGCGGCTGCTGCGGTCCCCGTCTCACCATGGCCCTGGACAAGGCCAACGATCAGGACGTGACCGAAACCCTTGAGGAAATGGTCTTCTGCATGGCCAGGGAGCTGGCAGAGCAGACCGGCGAGATGACCCTCGACGTGAGCTACATGGGCTTCACCCTGACGCCCGAGCATCCCCTGGAAAACACCGGCGGTGGTTGCTCCTCCTGCGGAGGCGGCTGCAGCGGCGGTTGCCACTAGGCCTTGCGGGCTTCCCTCTGTCCTTGCGCGTGTCGGGTCAAGAGGGAAGCCCTGTGGCATTGCGAGGACAAACATGTTTACCCTGAGTGACGAGGCCAAATCCGCCATTGTCTCCTTTTTCAGCGCCAATCCGGACATAGAGAGCGTACTGCGCGTTTACGTGACTCCGGGCTCCTGCAATGGGCCCATGCTCTCCCTCATGAGCGATCAGGTGGATCCCACGGACGTGGCGGAAGAGATTGAGGGCATCACCTTCTGCATGGACAGGAACCTTGCAGCGCAGACAGGAACGGTTTCCATCACCCTGGAAGGCGGCGAGCTTGTGGCGCGGCCCAGGCAGCCCTTCATCGACCCTTCGGCCTTTTCCTGCAGCTGCGGCTGTGCTTGCGGAAGTACTGGCGGAAGTTCCTGCGTAAGTTCTGGCAACTGCCAGTCCTCCTGCTGCGGGGACGGGTGCGAACCTTCCGGGGACAGGGGCTAAAGGACAGTTTTTTTCCCGCTCTCCTTGGGGAGAAAGGGACAAGTGGCCGGGAAACCGGCTTTTTTCATGCTTGGAGTGGGTATGGGCAGGGAACAGGGAAAGGCAGACAATGCACAGGCAGGAAAGGCGCTCGGGACCAGGACCATTGTGCGGGCAGGCTGTGCCACGCTGGCAAGGCTTGCCTTCGAGGCCCATGCTGCTGGCCGCACAGCCTGCCTTGTGGCTTCCTCGCGCTCTGCCCTTGCCCAGCTTGAGGCCTATGCGCGGCTTTTTTGCGCAAATCTTTCCTGCGCGGACCTGAATCCCGCCACACCCCTCTGGGCACATCCCCTTGTGACCATTCCCCAGGGGCTTCTGGTGCGCGAGGAGCAGATGGACTGGCCAAGGCGCCTTGCTGCCCTCTACGCCCTGACAACCGCTGGCCCCCACATGGTGGTGGCCAGCGTGGAAAGCCTTGTGCTGCGCCTGCCGCCCACGGACTTCTTTGCCGGCACAACTCTTGATCTTGCGCCCAACGCGACCATCCCGCCCGAGGAGCTTTTGGCGCGGCTCGACGAGCTTGGCTACACGCGCGTGCCCATGGTGACAAGGCCAGGAGAAATGGCGCGGCGCGGGGACATTGTGGATGTGTATGCGTCGGGCTTTCGCCATCCTCTGCGCGTCGAGTTTTTTGACGACACCATTGAGGAGCTCAGGATCTTTGACGAGCAGACGCAGCGCTCGCTGCGCAACCTTGGGGAGGCGACCATTGTCCCGGCAAGCCCCTGGCTCAGAACAAAAGACATGCAGGAAGGCTTTGCCAAGCGTCTGTCCGAACTTGCCAGACAGGGCAGCATCAGCTCGGACATAGCTTACGACTGCCACAAGGCCCTGGAGCAGGGCGGACGCACCCTTTTGCCGGGCTCTGTCTACCAGACAACCTCCGTGCTCGCGGACTGGCTCCCCGAAGACACCCTCTATCTGTGCGAGGGAGAGGAAGCCACGCGCAGGGCCTTTGAGGAAACCCTTGAGGATCTGGCTGCCAGGGTACAGGGCACAAGGGCCCAGGTGCTGCAGGATGCAGAACTTGTGCTGCGCGCAAGGGGTACGTATCCCTGGAGCGGCAAGGTGCAGGGCCAGACGGATGGCAGGGCGCGCAGCAAGACAACTGACGGGGAAGAGGATTGCGCGCGCCTCCTTGTGGACCCCAAAGTCGGGCTTGTCTTTTCCGAGCCCTTGGTTGTGGGCGTGGAGGCAAGGGGAATGGCCCTTGTGGAGCGCCCCATACGGGACTTTCAGGAGCTTTTTAAGGAGCCCGAGGCACGGGATCGTCCCTGGCAGTACGTAAGCGGCCTTTTGCGCGAGTGGCTCAAGAGCAGACGGCAGATCCTTTTGAGCTTCACCTCGGCGCGTCAGCGCCAGCGCTTTGTGAAGCTGGCAGCCCAGGAA
>CALVGM010000044.1 GCA_944327095.1 uncultured Desulfovibrio sp.
CACAGACGCCGGATCTTTCCGAATCGGACGTCCTGGTCTCCACAGGGGAGCAGGTTTCCATCGCGCTCTTCTCCATGCTGCTCAAGGACGCAGGCATCAAGGCCCGCTCCATGCTCGGCTGGCAGATTCCCATCATCACCGACTCCACCTTCGGTTCCGCCAGAATCCACGAAATCAATGCCGATGTCCTGAGGAAGAACCTCGAGGACAACGACGTGCTTGTGGTGGCCGGCTTCCAGGGCGTGACCGAGGACGGCCGCATCACCACCCTTGGACGCGGCGGATCGGACACCTCGGCAGTGGCCCTCGCGGCAGTGCTCAACTCGTGCGAGTGCGAGATCTACACGGACGTGAACGGGGTCTACACGACAGATCCCAACATCTGCTCCTCTGCCCGCAAAATCGACAAGATCTCCTACGACGAGATGCTGGAAATGGCCAGCCAGGGCGCCAAGGTCCTGCATATACGCTCAGTGGAATTTGCCAAGAAATACAAAGTGCCTGTGCACGTGCGTTCTACCTTCAGCGACGACCCGGGTACACTTGTGACACACGAGGATTCAACCATGGAAGCACTGCTCGTTTCCGGCATTGCCTTTGACAAGGACCAGGCCCGCGTCACCCTGCACGGGCTGCCGGACGTTCCCGGCATTGCCGCAGCCATCTTCGGCCCCCTGTCCGAGGCCGGCATCCTGGTGGACATGATTGTGCAGAACACCAGCCTGGACGGCCACACGGACATTACCTTCACCGTTTCCCGCAAGGAGCTCAAGAAAACCCTGGAGCTCATGAACGAGGTGGCCAAGAATACCGTTGCCACGGACGTGGCCCACGACATCAACGTGGCCAAGATTTCCGCCATAGGCGTTGGCATGCGCAACCACAGCGGCGTGGCGGCCAGGGCCTTCTCCGCCCTGAACCGCGAGGGCATCAACATCCTCATGATCTCCACTTCGGAGATCAAGATCACCATCCTCATCGAGGAAAAGTACCTGGAGCTGGCCGTGCGCATCCTGCACGACACCTTTGGCCTGGACTGGGACATCAACTAGGCCAGCGCCACAAGGAGGAAAGCCCCCAGATCTGATACGGGTGCAGGACACGCCTGCACAAACAGGGAGAACACAACTATGTCCAAGATCGAACTTGCCACCAAGAACGCTCCGTCCGCCATCGGCCCCTACAGCCAGGCCATCGAGGTAAACGGCCTGCTCTTCTGCTCCGGCCAGATCGCCATTGATCCGGCAACCGGCGCCCTTGCAGAAGGCGGCATAGAGGCCCAGGCCGAACAGTGCTGCAAGAACGTGACGGCTCTGCTCGCTGCCAGGGGACTGGACAGCGAGGCTGTGGTCAAGACCACTGTCTTCATCACCAACATGGCAGACTTTGGCAAGGTCAACGAAATCTACGCCAAGTACTTCAAGGCTCCCTACCCTGCCAGGTCCTGCGTGGGCGTGGCCTCCCTTCCCAAGGGTGCCCTGGTGGAAGTCGAGGTGATTGCCGCTCTCTAGCCCCAAAGCTCGAGATTTTTCCAAAGGGGGGAACGTGGCCTTCGGGCTGCCTTCCCCCTTTGCTGTCTGTCCGTTTTTGCTTGGCTGCACAAGACCTTCTTCGGCCTGTGTCTGCAAAGTCTCGCTCAAAAAGCCCTCCCCTGGAACCCAGGGCCCCCGGCAAGAAAACAGGAGCCCGCAAAGGACACCTGGGTCCAGGCAGAAATCTGTCACTCCCGATGAGGAGCCGAAATGTTGTTCACACCTTGCGGATCGAACGCAAAGCTCCTTGTACTTTCTGCGGGTCTGGGTCATCAAGCAGCAAAGCCCATTATTGCCTAAAAATGACACGGTGTGGTGTATTTCCCAGAATCATCGGAGAATTTTCATGAATAATTGCCTAAATATGCCATCTCGGCATCATCAGAGTGAAATGCCCGCCATGCGTTAGGCCACCCTATTTACAAGGGCCAACGCAAAACAAGGGAATCAACCTCACGATCGGAAAGTCGGCTACCCTCAATGCGCGCGGAAGAACCTACACTTTCTATGGTAGCCACACGGCGAAGGGCCGATAGCCTCTCGGGAGCCAGAGTTCCGAGCGCTTTCCAGGAACCTTTGAGCTCATCAATTTCCAAAATGATATTGAGGAGTTCAGGTGTACTTTGAAGAGTCTTTGCAGTTATCATATCCATTTTTCTATCCGAAAATATCCATTTGGGAAACCAAAATGATTGCGGGACAAATCCACTCACCCTGAACTTCCCAGAAAATTGCCACTCACGGAGTGCCGGTGGCTTCACAGGCCGAAATCATCGTCAAGATCTTCTTTTTTTCTCCAGACATCGGCTGTTCGGCACAAATCTATAGACACTGTTCCCTGGGACAGCGGCAGGCCGCAAATCATTCCTCTCAGCACACGTTCGGTGCGCGAAGGCTGTACGGCCTTTGCGCAAGGCAAAGAACTTGCGCAAGCGTCCCGCAGTCTGCGCACGCTTGCCTCACATGCTGTCCTGCTTCGCAGACAACTGCGGACCAATGGTCTTGCGGCACACTGGGCGAAGCTGTCTGGCATGGATCCCTGCCAGAGAGCTGCCTCATCTTGTGCCTTATTCCAGGTCAGCGTCCTTGGCTAAGGAAGCTGCGCTTTCTTCGACTCCGGCATCTTGCAGGATGTCCTGCACAAGGAAACTCGTCCTCACTGGCCCTGGCCGAGCTTGCAGCATCGGCAGGGGCAGCAGCCGCATCTGTATCGACGTTTGCGAAAGCTTCTCGCTCTGCTGCTTCGCCAGTGCCGGTCTCACTGTTTTGCCATGTGACAAGGGCGGGGTTGAGCTCGTAGCGAAGCATGGGTCTCCCGTTCTTGCCCTTCATGGAAACTGTGCGCAGGTAGCCGTGCTCGACAAGCGTTTCGAGAGCAGCGTTGAGAGACTTCATGGTGCGAAAGAGCGTCTGCCCCTTCAAAGCCTGGAAGCACTCCCTGGCAGAGAAGATGTTCCAGGAGTTGCTTGTAACGACGTCAAGGACCCTGTGGGCAGCATCAGCCTGCGTGTCCCTGAGCAGCGTGCCCCAGGCAACCCTGGCATGCTCGAAAAGAAGGTCACCAAGGCTCAGGGCCTGGATCATCTGTTCGGCGGATATGACAAGGTTGCTTTGGGGATCCTCGCAGCTCACAAGATGGAAGAGGGCTGCGATCCTTCCCACCACGTTGCCCGCAAATCGTACTGTCCACTCCTGCAGTCCAGCGGCAAGCTCTCCTTCGAGACAGAGACGTTCGGCCTTGTCCTGGTACTCCAGCCACAGCTTTTGCGCTTCCTCGGAAAGCGTGAGCGTGACCTGCTCGCCGGGCTTGTTCCAGGACGCAGGCAGGATGCGCAAAACCTTCTCAAAGAAGGCATTGGCCACTTCCTCGGGCATCTGGGCACCCTTGGCAAGAGTGTGAGCGCCGCACTCGGGCATGAGGTAGATGAAGCGCGTGGCAAGCTTTCTGGACTGGAGAAGCCTTGCCTTGGCGGGATCCGCAAGGATGTCCGCCCTGGGAGCCAGGGCCATGGTGATCCTTGGGCGCATGCAGTAGTGCGCGCTCTTCTTGTCCACAGTGTGCTGGCTCGCGTCCCAGCCCTTGAGTACAAGCTCCCTTGCGGACCTGG
>CALVGM010000045.1 GCA_944327095.1 uncultured Desulfovibrio sp.
AGGCTCGGCAGCGACACCCTCGCAGTCGCAGCTGACGGACATGTTGCGCAGGACATTCACATAGGTGATGTGCTTGCCGAAATGGTCGGTTATGGCCTTGCCGCCCTCGACCATGCGCTCCATGAAGTTGGGACCGCCGGACCACAGCTGCTTTCCCTCCCTGTGCAGCTGGGCCTTGCCGACCTTGCCGGAGGCGCAGCCAATGGCGATGTTCTTGAGGGATCCGCCAAAGCCGCCCATGGTGTGCCCCTTGAAGTGGGTCAGGGCCACAAGGCTGTCGTAGTTCAGAAGATGCTTGCCCACGGCAAGCTCCTTCAGCCACTTGCCTCCCTTCACAGGCAGGTTGGCGTCGCCGTCCTCGTCCATGATGTCCACATGGGTAAAGTTCCAGCCATTGGTCTCGAGGGTCTTGCGGTGCCCGGCAGTGGTCTTGCGGGGGCTCTCGTAGAGCACGTTGCACTCCACCACCGTGGTGTTGGGCACGTTTTCGAGAAAGAACTTCACCCACTCCCTGGGCAGGATATTGGGGCCATTGGGTTCACCGGTATGCAGCTTCACGGCAATTTTGCCCGTGATGTCCCGGTTCACGAGCCTGTACATCTTGAGAAGGCCCTCGGCGCTCAGCTCCCGCGTGTAGTAGACCTTCGGCCTTGCGTCTGCCGCCTGCACCATTTCGGGAAGCGTGCCCGCAGCCGCAAGACCCGCCACAGCCATGCTGCCTTTCAGGAAATTTCTTCTGTCCATTGGCGAACTCCTTGTACCTGTGCTCTTCCTGCCTTGCGCAGGACTTGTGTGCCTGATGTGCCGCGCTCTGTCCGGGGAACCTTGCGTGCCACGGAAAGCAGATCCCGGTATCGGGACCAACAGGAAACTTTCCCCACGCGTTGTCCCGTGCCCAAAGGGATCGAGGCTGCGGATCCCTGGCTCCTTTCCGCAGAGCCCTGCGCGACAGCCCACACTGTACCCGAGCCCACAGCGCAAGGCAAAGACAAGTCTGGCAGATTCTTGCCCATTCGTGGCAAATGTCCAGAGGATGTGCAAATGCCCCCTGGAAGCGACACATCCATCCCCCTGGACAATCCCGGGGAAATTTTTTTGCGCTCAGGGGGCATCCGGGGACGACGGCCGCCTTGCGGATTAGTACTGCTCGCCCCTGGCAGCGTCGCGTTCGATGGCGCGCTGCTTCAGGCTTTCCCTCTTGTCGAACAGCTTCTTGCCGCGTCCGAGGGCGATTTCCACCTTGACCTTGCCATGGTGAAAATACACCTTGACCGGCACAACGGTGAGGCCCTTCTGCGCCACGGCTGCCGCATATCTTGCTATTTCCCTGGCGTGCAAAAGCAGCCTGCGGTCGCGGTCCGGGTTCTGTTCCACGTAGCCCGCGTTCTCGTAGGGCGCTATGTGCAGGGAAACCAGATAGGCCGAGCCCTGGCGAAACTCCACATAGGAGTCCTGAAAGTTCACCTGGCCCCTGCGTATGCTCTTGACCTCGGGACCTGTGAGAGAAATGCCCGCCTCCATAAAGTCCGAGAGCTCGTAGAGATGGCGGGCCTTCTTGTTGACTGCAACTGTTCCCAGTGGCTGCTTCTTTGCTTTCTTGCTCATCAAAACCTGGCGCGTCCCCGGCCTTCGCCGGGGAAAAAGTGCGCCTCCTCCCTTGTCTGAAATTGTGGCAGGGCCTTTCCCCCGCGCGCGTTCCTGTCTGCCAGTTCCGCCTGTCCTGCGCAAGCCGCATGCGCAAAAATCCGGCCCTATGCCCGCGCCCCCATGACCGTGGACGTGAGGAAGGCCAGCTCGTGGCCGAGCACCTTTTGCAGCATCTCGTTGACCAGATGCTTGCAGGCCCGGATATCGCTGCTCAAGAGCACCTGCGAGGCCAGCTCCGTGCAGGCCTGGGCGTCGAGCTGGCGAATGAGGTGCTTGATGCCGGGCAAAAAGGGCGGCGAGACGGAAAGCGCATCAATGCCCATGCCCAGCATGAGCACAACCCCAAAGGGATCGGAGGAGAGCTCCCCGCAGGCGCTTACGCTCAGGCCCTCCCTGTGGCCTGTGTCGATAATGCGCTTGAGCGAGCGAATCACCGCCGGGTGCATGGCCTCGGCAAGGTAGGCAACGCGCATGTTGTTGTGGTCAATGGCCATGAGGTAGTGTATGAGGTCGTTGGTGCCTATGCTGAAGAAGTCGCACTCCCTGGCCAGCTGATCCGTGATGAAGACAGCCGCGGGCGTCTCCACCATGATACCCAGGGGCACGCTTGCGGCATGGGCAATGCCGCGCATGGAAAGCTCCTGATCCACCTCCTGCAACAGGCGCTTGACAGCCCGCACCTCCTCCACCATGGAGATCATGGGCAGGAGGATCCTCAGCCTGCCCTGTTCCGGGCTTGAGGCAGCCGCGCGCAGCAAAGCCCGCAGCTGGCTCTTGAAAAGGTCCTGGTTGTGCAGGGTAAAGCGTATGCCGCGCAGACCAAGGGCAGGATTGGCCTCGCGCACTGCCTCCTGGGCCCTGGTCAGCTTGTCGCCGCCCACGTCCAGGGTGCGAATGGCCCCGTGGCCCGGAGCGTCGCGCACAACCGTGGCGTACTCCTCGAAGAGCTCCTCCTCGCTGGGCATGACCTCCTTCAGGAAGGCAAATTCCGTCCTGTAGAGGCCAATGCCGTCCGCGCCAACGCCGCTCAGCTCCGCAGCCTCGCTGGCGTGCTCCACGTTGGCAAGGACGCCCACGCGCAAGGCGTCCCGCGTGTCCGCAGGCCAGCGGGCCGTGTCGCGGGTAGACGCCTGCCAGGCAGCGTAGGCCTTCTCCCTGCGGCTGTAGTCCTGCGTGTCCTCCTCGCTGGGGGAGATGAGGACGTTGCCGCCAAGGCCGTCGATGATCACCGTGTCCCCGTCGCGGGCAGCCACCAGCAGGTTGGTGACGCACACAAGCGCGGGAATGTGCATGCCTCTGGCCAGGATGGCCGTGTGCGAGGTTATGCCGCCCTCGCGGGTCACAATGCCCCGAATGCTGCGGACATCAAGGTCCATGATGTCCGCCGGGCTCACGTCCTCGGCTGCCAGAATGAGGTTGGTGTCGCTGGCGTGCGTCCTGCTTGCGCCGCTCAGGCGGTTCAGAATGCGCATGCCCACCACGCGCACGTCCTGGGCCCTGTCCTTAAGATAGGGATCGTCCAGGCTGCGAAAGACCTCCACCAGCTGGCTGACCACCTTGCTCAGGGCCCAGGCAGCGCCCACGTGCTCCTGCTCCACCATCTGGCAGGTGGAGTTCACGAGCTTGGGGTCCCTGGTCATTTCCACCTGGGCGGCAATGATCTCGCGGTACTCCTGCATGTCCGCGGGCACCTTGCCCATGGCGGTCTTCAGGTCCTCGCGCACTGCCTCCATGGCCTCGAGCAGGCGCCCTTTCTCGGCCTCCACCTCGGAGGGGAGAATGCGCCGCATTTCCGGCACAGCCTCCACGTGCAGAAAGCGGATGGTGCCTATGGCAATGCCCGGGGACACGGGGGTGCCGAAAAGATGGGCCCTGGCCATGGTGCTAGTCCTGCTGCAGGAAGATGGTGCCCACCGCGGCCACGGCCTCCCTGGCGTCCGGCCCTGTGGCCTCGAGGGTGCAGAGGCTGTTGTGGGGGATGGCCAGCGAAAGCACGTCCAGGATGCTCTTGGCGTCTGCCTCGCCGTTTTCGGAGATGATGCGTAGGCTGGAGCGATAGCGCTGGGCTTCCCTGGAAATGCGCGCAGCGGGCCGCGCGTGCAGCCCGTTGGCTATCTTGAGCCGCAGGGTGAGCCGTGCTCCCCTGGGCAGTATCTCTATATCCTCCAGCGACATGCCTGACCTCCGTGGTGTTGTTTGGGTGGGTAAGAATTCGGCGGGCAAAGCCCGGCGCGCAGCCCGAGGCGGCGCCATGACGGCCTAGAAGAAACGGATGAGTCCGCAGTCGACCAGGATGAAGATGCCCAGGGCCATGGTCCAGAGCAGTGTCCTCGGGATGTTCCAGCGCCCCACAAGCCAGGCGGCCAGGGGGATGAAGAGGAAGAGTCCTGCCTTGCCCTGCCAGGGCCAGCCGGTCATGTCCTCGGCCATCATGATCCACAGGGTGAAGCCTATGAGCAGGGCATTGAACATCTTGATGCGCTCTGTCCAGCTGATGATGTCCAGGCGCCTGAGCCAGCCAAGCGCGGCTATGCCGTTGCGCAGGCAGTAGAAAAAGCCTCCCACGCGAAAGGCGGCGAGCAGGACAAGCAGAAGGCCCGTGAAGACAGCCGCCAGAACGTAGTGCTGCTCAAGACACAGACAGATGGTCACACGGGCCCAGGTGGTCCTCACCGCCCCGCTGAAAAACCCGTCCCCGAGGGCGGACAGCGCGCGGGCCAGGGCCTGGCGCAGGGCAGGCCTGG
>CALVGM010000046.1 GCA_944327095.1 uncultured Desulfovibrio sp.
ATCATGGGCGTCTGCCTTTCCACCCTGCACCAGTCTTCGCTGGGCTCGCTCTACCTCATAGCCCCCGGCAAGCTGCATCCGCTGTGGTACTCGCCCTTCCTGCCCATGTTCTTCTTCGTGTCCTCCATGATTGCCGGTGCATCCATGGTGGTGTTCGAAGGCATGCTCTCCCACGCGGGCATGCATGCCTACATGGACAAGAAGCACCTGAGCCAGGCAGACGACGTGACCCTGAGCTTCTCCAAGGCCGCTGCCTTCATCCTGTGCTCCTACTTCATCATGCGCTTTGTGGACATGCTGGTGCATGGCAATGCCCCCTATCTGTTCACGTCCTACGGCGCCTGGTGGCTGCTTGAAATGTTCGGCTTCGTGCTGACTCCTGCCATTCTCTATGCCAAGGGTTCCCGCGAACTGAACGTGCCTCTCTGCCGCGCGGCCTCCGTGCTGGCTGTGGCCGGCATCGTGCTCAACCGCTTTACCATCAGCATGATTGCCTACAACTACCAGCTGCCCGCGGACGAGCGCTACTTCCCCTGTCTTTCCGAAATCATGGTGTCCGTGTTCGTCGTGACCATGATTGTCACGGCCTACAGGTTCATCTGCTACCATATGCCCATCCTGTACGAGCATCCCGATTTCAAGGAAGACCACTAGAGCCGGCAGGAGACAACCATGGAATTTGATACCTTCTACCAGTACTTCATCTATTCCAAGAACTGGGCATACATATCCATTATCCTTATCCTGCCCATCTTCGCTCTCATCTGGAACACCATCATCTATCCCACCAAGGACAAGGACATCCTGAAGATAGTTGACTGCGTCAAATCCAAGGTCTGCTGCTGCAAGAAGGATAAGACGAACTAGCAAACTATGCCTGCTCCCCTCCCCTGCGCAGGGGGAGGGGACGGACAACACCTCATGGATGCAGAGCAAAAGGGATTTTTCCTTTTTGCTCTGTTTTGTCTTGAGAGCGAAAGAACATTCCCGTGCGCAGAACACGGGGTACGGAGTGGAACATGTGTCTTGCCATACCTGCAAAGGTTGTGGAAAAACTCGAAAACAGCATGCTGAAGGTGCGTGTGGGCAATGGTCCTACCCTGCTCACTGCCTCGGGCATGCTTCTGCCCGAACCTGCCGAAGTGGGAGACTATCTCATTGTCCACGCGGGCTTTGCCATGAAGCGCCTTGACCCCAGGGAAGCCGAGGAAAGCCTTGCTGCCCTGCGGGAATTTGCCACTGCCCTGGAGAAGGACGGCCAGATCTAGGCCGATTCGGCTCTCATGAGCATTTGACTTCCCCTTTCTTGCACCGTAAATATCTGTCTTTCTCCCTGTTCTTTCCCAATTGCCGCCTTTGGCAGGCAGGTTTTCGGGAAGGAGATTCCCCTTCTTTGCGACCAATTCGGGACAGGCAAAAGTACCCCAGCGGACTACCGAGCCAGCGAGTGCCCAACGAGCGAGCAATTACCAAGAGAGTAATCAGCAAATGAGCGACTACAAGAAAACCCTGAACCTTCCAGCCACGAAATTTCCCATGCGTGCCAATCTGGTCCAGATGGAACCGAAGATGATGGCCCACTGGGACGAGATAGACGCAAACAGGGCCATGCTCGACGCCCCCTGCCCCAATGGCGAGTACGTGCTCCACGACGGGCCGCCCTATGCCAACGGGCACATCCATATGGGCCACGCCCTGAACAAGATACTGAAGGACATCATCATCAAGTCCCGCAACATGCAGGGCTACCGCGCTGTCTATGTCCCGGGCTGGGACTGCCACGGCCTGCCCATCGAGCACAAGGTCGAGGAAGAGCTCAAGGGCAAGAAGAAGACCCTGCCTGCTCATGTTGTGCGCAAGATCTGCCGCGAGTACGCGAGCAAGTGGATCGACGTGCAACGCAAGGAATTCCGCAGGCTGGGCGTTTTCGGCGACTGGGAGCACCCGTATCTGAGCATGCGCCCGGAATTCGAGTCCGCCACCAGCATGGAGCTTGCGAAGTTTGTGGAAAACGGCAGCGTGATCCGCGCCAAAAAGCCCATCTACTGGTGCGGCCACTGCCACACGGCCCTGGCCGAGGCGGAAGTGGAGTACAAGGACGTTTCCTCCCACTCCATCTACGTGCGCTTTGCCCTGAACGACCCCAAGCTCGCCACTATCTTCGACAAGGCGGATCCTGCGCGCGCCTACGTTGTCATCTGGACCACCACACCCTGGACCATTCCGGCCAACATGGGCGTGTGCCTCAACCCGGACTTCTTCTACGTCCTTGTGGAAGCCGATGGCTGCCAGTACCTTGTTGCCAGGGAACTGCTCGAAAAGTGCGCCCGCGAATTTGGCTGGGAAGGCTACACAGTCCTTGGCGAGGCCGAAGGCAAGGCCTTCGAGGGCCTTAAGGCCAGGCACCCCATCTATGACCGCGACTCCCTGGTTGTCCTGGGATCCCACGTTACCCTGGACGCAGGCACAGGCTGCGTGCACACGGCTCCTGGCCACGGCCCCGAGGACTACGAGGTGGGTCTCAAGTACGGCCTCGAGATCTACTCTCCCCTGGACGACGCTGCCTGCTTCCTGCCTTCCGTGCCCTATTTTGCCGGCCTCAACGTCTTCGAAGCCAACGTGCCGGTCATCGAAAAACTCAAGGAAGTCAACGCCCTCATGGGCTCGGGCAAGATCGAGCACAGCTATCCGCACTGCTGGCGCTGCAAGAATCCCCTCATCTTCCGCGCGACCACCCAGTGGTTCATCAGCATGGAAGCCAACCAGTTGCGCGAAAAGGCCCTGTCCGCCATCAACAACGACGTGAACTGGATCCCCTCCTGGGGCCGCGAGCGCATCTACAACATGATCGCCACCCGTCCGGACTGGTGCATTTCCCGCCAGCGCCAGTGGGGTGTGCCCATTCTGGCCCTCTTGTGCGAGGACTGCGGCGAAGCCTGGAACGACGCTTCCTGGATGAAGGACATATCCGCCCGCTTTGCCAAGCACCCCACAGGCTGCGACTACTGGTTCGAGGCGGATCTCAAGGACATTGTTCCCGAAGGTCTCACCTGCCCCCACTGCGGCGGCACGCACTGGAAGAAGGAAACCGACATCCTTGATGTCTGGTTCGATTCCGGCACCACCTGGGCCGCAGTGCTCAAGCAGCGCGACGACCTCTCCTTCCCTGCGGACCTCTACCTGGAGGGCTCGGATCAGCACCGTGGCTGGTTCCACAGCTCCCTGCTGGTCTCCCTGGGATCCCAGGGCTGCGCTCCCTACCGCAACGTGCTGACCCACGGCTATGTAGTGGACGGCAAGGGCTTCAAGATGTCCAAGTCCGTGGGCAACGTCATTGCGCCCCAGGAAATCATTGCCAAGTACGGCGCCGAAGTGGTTCGCCTGTGGGCCTCCAGCGTGGACTACAGGGATGACGTGCGCCTTTCCGACGACATCATTGCCCGCCTTGTGGACGCCTACCGCCGCATCCGCAATACCTGCCGCTACATCCTGGGCTGCGTGGACAAGCTCACACCCAGGGATCTTCTGCCTGTGGACGAACTTCTGCCCCTGGACAGGGCAAGCGTCAGCACAGCTGCCCAGATCTACCAGAGCGTGCAGCAGGCCTACCTGGCCTACGACTTCCACAAGGTCTACCACATTCTGCACGAATACTGCGTCACGGACCTCTCGGTGCTGTGCATCGACGTGCTGAAGGATCGCATCTACTGCTCCGCAGGGACTTCCAGGGAGTACAGGTCCGCTGTGACAGCTCTCTTCCACATTCTGGAACTGCTTGTGCGCGAGCTTGCCCCCATCCTCTCCTTCACGGCCGAGGAGATCTACAGCTACTTCCCGGCTGCCTTCACGGGCGAGGAAGAGACAGTCTTTGCCCTGCGCAGCGTGGACTGCTCCACCTGGATCCTTCCCGAGGAGCTCCGCAACGACTGGAAGATTCTGCAGGATGTGCGTGGCGCAGTTACCCGCGCCATCGAGCCCTTGCGCCGCGACGGCAAGATAGGCCACTCCCTGGACACCAGCGTGACCCTCTATGTGGACGACAGCATCAGGGGCTGCCTCGACAGGGTAGGCGCAGACATGCGCGAGTACTGCCTTGTGTCCAGTCTTTCCGTGGAAGCGCTGGACAAGGCCAGCCCCGAGGCCGTGCGCGACGAGCAGGTTTCCGGCCTTGCCATTGCCGTGGCCAGGGCAGAAGGCTCCAAGTGCCCGCGCTGCTGGATGTACTCCACCGAAATAGGCACCAATCCTGCCCACGCGGATGTCTGCCCCCGTTGCGCAAACGTTTTGGACGAACTGGCAGCCCAGGAGTAGACCGCCATGGGCAGACGCTGGCGCTTCCTGCTCTTCACCGTGCCCCTGGTCGTTGTGCTCGATCAGGCGAGCAAGTGGCTTGTGAACAGGACCATTCCCCTGGATGGGAGCATTCCGGTCATAGACGGGCTCTTCAACCTGGTGAACATTCGCAACCGCGGCGCGGCCTTCGGCTTTCTGAACAGATCGGACATTGACTGGCAGCTGTGGTTCTTCCTTGCCGCGACCATCGTGGCCTGCCTCATCATTGTCCAGCTCATCCGCAAGAGCGGGGAGGCGCCACTTCTGTGGCTTGGCTTCGGCCTTGTCATGGGCGGAGCCCTGGGCAACCTCATAGACAGACTGCGCGAGCGGGCTGTCACAGACTTTCTGGACTTCTACTGGCAAAATGCCCACTGGCCGGCCTTCAACGTGGCTGACATCGCCATCTGCGTTGGAGCCGGCCTTGCCGGGCTTGCCATTGTCCTTGGCCACGACAAGCGCGGCCTGGCCTAGCCCTCAAGGAGATCAACATGACCTTTGCCTGGTGGTACGTCCTTGTTGCCATAATTCCCATACTGCCCAACCTCTGGGGCATCTGGCACATCTGGAGCCATGACTTTGACGGAGACATGACCAAGAAAGTCATCTGGCTTCTGCTCTGTGTCTTTCTGCCCATCCTGGGTGGCCTCATCTATCTCTTCCTTGGCAGAAAGCTTGCCGGCAAGAAGATAGTGCGCCAGCCCGTGCAGAGATAGGGCGATCCTGCCTTGTTGCGCACAAGGCTACGCAAGATCGACCGAACACGCCTCTTTCACTTCTCCCTGTATTTCGGAGTTGAATCTTGAAACAAGTATTTCTTCTTCTCGTACTGGGCCTTTTTGTGACCTCCGTTTCGGGTTGCGCCAACAGAAACGACGAGATGGAAGCCCAGATCATGCAGCACGACGCCCAAATACGCCAGATGCAGCCAGTGCAGGCCGATGCCTGGAACCAGGTTCAGACCCTGCGTGAGGAAGTGCAGGATCTGCGCGGTCAGCTTGCGGACCTGCGCAGGATAGGCGGATCTGCCGTGCTTGTGGACAAGCTGAACCGCCACGACGCAGCCCTGCGCCAGATAGAAACGTCCATGGCCATGCAGTTTGACCTTGGCGATCCCATTGCTCCAGTCCAGCAGGGTGGGATTGCGGGCCAGCAGGACGCGGCAGCTGCCCAGCAGCAGACCCCGAACTTCGGGCAGGACGCAGGAAATGCAACCTCGCTGACCCAGGCCTCGGCTGCCGACAACACGCCTTCCTACGGCGGCATTGGCGGCGGTACTGCAGCAGCCGCAACTACTGGCGCTGCAGCGGCCAGCACCTGGGGACAGGCAACCCCCAAACCCCAGCAGCCCAAGGCGCAGAAGGACATGACCGTCGCCCTCTACGAGGCTGGCGTGAACGCCTTCAATGCCAGAAAGTACACCGAAGCCCAGCGTTCCTTCAGCGACTTTCTGAAGAACTACGGCTCGGACTCCAAGGCCCCCCAGGCCCAGTACTATCTGGCCGAGTGCTACTTCCAGACCAACCAGTTTGCCGACGCGGCCCTGGCCTACGACACGGTGATCACCAAGTACCCCTCTTCCAACAAGGCTCCGGGAGCCTACCTGAAGCAGGGCATCTGCTTCAGCAAGCTGAAGCAGAAGAAGGCAGCCAGAGCCCGCATGAACGAGCTCACCAAGAAGTACCCCAAGAGCCCAGAGGCTGCCAGAGCAAAGACGTTCCTCAAGACGAACGCCTAACTCTCCTTTGCAAAACGGATTTTGCTGCCGGATGCGTCCAGATACGTGTCCGGCATTTTCTTTTTGCCTGCCCCCCCAGACAGGGGGTCAGTTTTTCGTTCGTTTAGGGGGTCAACTATCCTTGCGCCTGACACGACACCCGCTACCTTTTGCAGGGCAGAAACGAGAACGGCGGCTATCTCTGGCCCAGGCCGGAAATCCAGGCTCTTGGCAAGGACAAGCCCGTGCTTTTGAGCGCCAAGGCCGAAGGCTGGCTCAAGATGCTCGAAAACGGCACAACTCCAAGGGCGCTGCTTGATCAGGCGCCCAGCCTGACAGGCAAGCTCAAGACCTACGAGGGCTACAAGACCCGCTAGGCCGATGGTTGCAGTAGTACCTTCATGGGGCAGGAGCAATCCTGCCCTCTTTTTTCCTGCAGCGCAGGCTCAGCATCAAAGACGGCCCTGCCTGAGACGACAGCAAAAGTATACCAGCAATCTGCCGTATGGGCTGGCAGCCCAGGACCAGAGCAGGCTAGTCGTCTCGCTCCAGCATCCAGCTCAAAACATTCTTCTTCTGGACACCACTGTATTCACTGTCCGCAAAGACCGTATCCAGGGTAAGCAGAAACTTCGGATAATTGTCCCTGATCCTTTGCAAGGGAGCAAGCTCACGCACGAGCACATCCTCGGAAAGCGTTGTCGCAGCCACCTGATAGTATTCGGGCCTTCCGTCCAGAATGGCAACAAAGTCCACTTCCCCATCTGCTCCCAGTTGGCCGACAAAGACCTGATAGCCACGACGCCGCAGCTCAAGGTAGACCAGATTCTCGAGAATATGACCAATGTCGGACGAGCTTCCTCTGACCAGCATATTCCTCAGGGCAACATCTGCGACATAGTACTTGTTGATCGAGGAGAGCACTTCCCTGCCCCGGATATTGTATCGCCTTGTCTGAAAAAACAGCAATCCCTCAGTCAGACCGCGCAGATAGCGATCCACAGTCTTGGGGTCGATTTTCCTGCCACGGGATGACATTGCATTGGCGATGCCTGCAGGGGATGTCCTGTTACCGATATTGTGCATGAGAAAGAGCGTCACGTCTTCCAGCATGTTCACATCGGCTACACGAAAGCGCTTTACGATGTCGTTGAGCAATATACCCTCATAGACAGCACGCATGTACTCGCGGGCTTCCTCCGCTCCAAGCCTGTACTTGTGGACATACGGGAAGGAGCCAAGGCTGATGTAGATGTCCAGTTTCTCGTTGCGGGAAAGCGTGCGCCGTTCTTCGTCCAGGCCAGAGCAAAATTCGCCAAAGGACAAGGGGAGCATCTCAAGCTCCACATAGCGCCCAGTGAGAAGTGTGGCCAGCTCCCCGGACATGAAGTACGCGTTGGATCCGGTCAGATAGAGATCGCAATTCTCCTTCAGAAGCAGACTGTCCACCGCTTTCTGAAACATGGGGACATGCTGAATCTCGTCGAGGAAAACATACGTCTTTCTATCCGGAGCAAGGCGGGCGACGACGTAGCGGTAGAGTTCCCTGTAGTCCAGAAGGTTTTCATGGACCAGGTCCTCGAAGTTGATGCTGACAATCTGCTCCCGCGCGACACTGTGTTCCTGCAGGTACTGGCCGAACATGGCAAACAGGGTGGATTTCCCGCAACGCCTGACTCCGCTGACAACCTTCACGATTTGTCTGTCCCTGTGCCGGACAAGCCAATTCAGGTACTCCTTGCGCTCGATATACAGCATGCCCTTCTCCCTGAAGTCTAACCAGATTTCATTCCATTTTTATTTATTTTTACAATTTTTATGGATCAAAATCCATAATTTTGTGCAAATTGATTCTGGCAGGGTTCACAAGAACGTCGATGAGATCGAAGAGCTTCAGCGCCTTGCCTTGCGAGCTCCTCCTGCCCATGGGCAACCAGGATGTGATCCTGCCGACATCAGCGCTTGCCCATGCGCTGGCCCTGACCCTAGCAATGGCAAGAGCAATGTCCGAGCTTCATGGTTCACAGTCGTTCTGCCCCGCAGGGAAAACGCTTTTCCCTCAGCCCCACGAAAAGGCCTCCCCAAGTCCGTGTTTGCTGCGGACAGGGTGCCATCACAGATCATTGTTGGGCGACATGAACAAGGCCCGAGGGAGTGTTGCGCTCCTTCGGGCCTTGATAATTGTCCACGTATCCGGACGTTTCAGTTCTGGCAGACAGCCTGCAATCAGGCGTTGGCTATGTAGTCCTGACCAAACTCAAGAGCCTTCAGGTTGGCTGCCTTGATCTTTTCGGGCAGGAAGATCTGCAGGGCCTTCTCGAAAACATCCACGCCAAAGGGCAGAAGGTTCGAGGCGCACAGGGCAGCCAGAAGAACCGTGTTGCCTGCCTGTACAGCGCCGGCCTTCATGCCGAGCTCGCGGCAGGGGAGGAAGTGGCTTTGCGAGGCAACAGCACCCACGCGCTCCCTGATCTCGTCCATGGACGGATAGCTTTCCACGCCCAGGGCCACGCTCACAGGGGGCATGGCGTCCGAACTGGAGAAGACCACCCCGCCCTTGCGCAAGTAGGGCAGGCCGCGCAGGGTTTCCAGGGGCTCGAAGCCCAGGATGATGTCCGCCTCGCCGTATTCGAGCTTGGGGGATCTCCAGCCGCCGAGCAAAAGCACAGACTCCACCACGCCGCCGCGCTGAGCCATGCCGTGTACCTCGCCTGCCACCACGTCAACGCCCGCGTAGAGGGCTGTTCTGGCAAGCAGAGCCGTGGCTGTCAGAGAACCCTGACCACCCACACCTGTGAAATAGATGCGAAGTCTTTTCTGTGCACTCATTGTCTTGTCCCCCCTACCCGCGCTTCACCAGCCTGAAGCTCTTGGGCGCCACCTGCAGGCACACGCCGCAGCCTGTGCACAGGGTCTTGTCCACACTGTATTCGCCGTTTTGACAGCAGAAGGCCGGACAGGCAAAGCTGTCCACGCACTTCTTGGTCTCCTCGCCCTGGGCAATGACTTCGGCCACGCGGCTTGCGCCCTTGCCAAGGGAGCGACGGGCGTACAATGCACAGGGTTCCTCGGCAATGAGCACGCGCACGCCGCTCATGTCCCTGAATTCCTCCAGGGCCTTTTCCACTGCACGCAGGTTGAAGGAGCTCACCTTGCGCACCTGGGTCACGCCTATGCCGCGCACAATGGACTCGATGTCGAGATGGCGCATCACGTCGCCGAGCTGTTCCTGAATCATGCCCGGGTTGGGCTGATGGCCTGTCATGGCGGTGGTGCCGTTGTCGAGCACAACCACAATGATGTCCATTTCGTTGAACAGGGCGTTGGCAAGGCCGGTCATGCCGGAATGGAAGAAGGTGGAGTCGCCGATAAAGCCCACCACAGGCTTCTTGGCAACCATGGCAAAGCCCGAACCTGCGGAAATGGAGGATCCCATGCAGAAAAGGAAGTCCGCGCACTTCAAGGGCGGCAGCATGCCAAGGGTGTAGCAGCCAATGTCGCTCGAGTAGATGGCGTCGTCCCCAAAGATCTTTCTGGCAGCGTAGAACACTGCCCTGTGGGAACAGCCTGCGCACAGATTCGGAGGCCTCTTGGGGAGATTGGCGGCTGGCTCAATGACTGCTTCCTCACAAGGCTCGCCAAGGAAGGCAGCCAGGGCCTGCACAAGCCTTGGCGTGGAATTTTCGCCCTGTATGGTCAAGATGGCTCCCTTGCCCTCGATCCTGACACCAAGGCCCTTTTTCTGGGCAATGGCGCGCACGCCGTTTTCCAGCAGGGGATCGTTTTCCTCCACGACCAGGACACGCTCAAGATCGCCCATGAAACCTGCGATCAGCCTTTCCGGCAGGGGCCAGGTCATGCCGAGCTCGAGCACGCACACGCGATCCGACCAGCCCTTTTCCTCCAGGGCGTCCAGAACGTAGCTTCTGGAAATGCCCGAGGCAATGACGCCGAGCTTCGGCTTTGCGGCAGGCACGTGGCTCACGTTGAAGGGGGAGGTCTCGGCTATTTCCTGCGCCCTGGCCATGTTCTCCTCGAGCACCTTGTGGCGCACCTTTGCCACTGCGGGCACAGGCACGTGGCGCAGGGGATTGCGCTTGAATTCCACCAGATCGTCCCGCGAGGCAGGCAGATCGCCAAAGCGCACTGCTCCGCGCATGTGGTTCACGCGCGTTGTGGTGCGCAACAGCACAGGCTGCTCCAGCTCCCTGGCAACGCGAAAGGCTTCCTTCGTCATGTCCTTGGCTTCCTGGGCAGAGGACGGCTCGAAGCAGGGCAGGGAGGCTGCGCGGGCGTAGTTGCGGTTGTCCTGCTCGTTTTGCGAGGAGTGAAAGCCCGGGTCATCGGCAGAGAGAACCACCAGGCCCCCGGGAAGGCCCGTGTAGGTGGCTGTGAAAAGGGGATCGGCTGCCACGTTGAGCCCCACGTGCTTCATGGTGACAAGAGCCTTCGCTCCTGCCAGGGACGCGCCGCAGGCAACCTCCATGGCCACCTTCTCATTCACCGAATACTGCAGGGTGTACTGCTTGCCGTTGCCGCCAAGGCGGCGGAAGGTGTCCGGCACCTCCGAGGAAGGAGTGCCCGGATAACAGGTGACCACGTGGACACCGGCTTCCAGCGCACCACGCACTATGGCTTCATTGCCCAACAAGAGGTGGCATTCATCGCCCTTTCCCTGAAGCAGTGGATTGCTCATTGGTTTTCTCCTGAACCAGGGGAGGCTCAAGGCCTCCCGCACACAAAGAAAATGGCATTTTCCAAGCCTCCGCCCCCAAGGCCCCCAGAGGGCCACAGGGGTGGTAGCCGGAAAATGCCGTCCTGAAAAAAATATTTTGGTTTCCCGGCTAGTTGGCTGCCTTGGTCTCCCCGGCCTTTTCAGTATCGGCCTTTTCGGCCTCGGCCATGGCGCGCAGGTCCCTGGCGCGGGTTGCGCAGTAGTCCTTGTCAATGGGGGTCACAAGGGCTGTGGCTGCCAGATCGTCAAAGGTCCTGGCTGCCAGATCGTACTGCCCGGCCCTGGCCGCGCCCTCGGCGAGCATCATCTTGGCCTGCACGCCGGTCTGGGGGGTAAGGCGGGGCAAGAGTCCCTGCAGGATGCGCACGCCCTCGGCGTACTTTTCCTCGCGCATGAGGATGCCTGCCTGGTTGATGGCAGCTGCAAGGCCAAGGGGCGTGTCAAAGCCGGACTTGGCCACCAGGGCATAGGCCTGCTCGGCTCTTGCCGGAAGGTTCTGGGCAAGGGCGCTGCGCACCTCGGCAACAGCTATGGCCGTGCGCATGGAGGCAGGGGAAGAGCTGGCCAGCTTGTCCAGCTCCTCAAGCTGGGCAGCGCTTGGCGGGGTTGCCATGATCCTGGCGAGCTCTGTCAGCGTGTCTTCGCGCTGGCCACCCTGCACGTAGTTGTAGATGGCAGTTCCGCACAGGGCCGCGAGCAGCAGGACAATGATGGCTATGAGATATTTTGCGTTCCTGACTATAAATTCCAGCAGGGGCCTGTTTTCCGCAGCCACTTCGGACTGTATGTTGGCCATCATGCCCGGCGCTGCGGATTCAAGCGGCCTGCTATCGACTCTGGTCATGGAGACTCCTTGATGGGGCAGATCCCTCGGGGCACCCTTGCAGGCCTCTCGCCTGCCCGAGTCCCCGGGCTAGAAAGCCTGTTCGATCTTGCCCTCCTTTTTGCGCAAAAGGCTGCCCGGGACTGGCCCGGGCAGCCGGATTGGTTCCGTATTTCTACTTGTTGAAGAGCATTTCCTGGTAGGTGGGCAGGGTCCACATTTCCTCGGGGATAATGCACTCGAGCCTGTCTGCCACTGCGCGTACCTCGTTCATGGCAGGCAAAACCTCCCTGCAGTAGCGCATGGCCCTGCTCTGGAGATCGGCATCGGCCTCGACCTCGACCTCTTCCATCCTGGCCTCCAGCACGTTGGTCTTCTCCTGCAGGGCGCGGATGCCCTCGGTCACAGCGTCGAAGGTCGTGGTCTTGAACTCGCGGCCCATGGCCTTGATGGCCACGCAGGTCTCGGCAAGAAGCTTCTGGAAGTTCAGGGCTGCCGGGAAGATGCTCTGGCGGGACATGCGCACCGTGAGGGTGGCCTCGGTGTGCAGGGTCTTGCAGTACTGGCCGAGGTAAATTTCGGTCCTGGCCCTGATTTCGGCAGGATTCATGATGCCGAGGCGCTCGTAGAGCTCCACAACCTCGGGGGTCTGCAGCACGGGAATGGCCTCAGGCGTGTTGTGGAGGTTGGGCAGTCCCCTGCGTTCCGCCTCCTTGTGCCAGACCTCGGAATAGCCGTCGCCATTGAAGATGACCGCGCTGTGTTCCTCCATCACGTGGGTGATGAAGCTCTGGATGGCGTCCTTCAGGGTCACGCCGTTTGCCATCTCCCTTTCCAGCCAGTCGGCTGCGTAGGACAGGGAGTCCGCCATCATGGCGTTCAGGGCTGTAATGGAGTCCGCGGCGGACTGGCTCGATCCCAGGGCTCTGAACTCGAAGCGGTTGCCCACAAAGGCTATGGGGCTTGTGCGGTTGCGGTCGCCAGGATCCCTTGGCAGGGGCGGCAGGGTATCCACGCCTATGTCCATGCTGGCCTTCTTCTTGCCGGACTCGGCGTGCTCCAGGTGGCCGGAGCGGAAGGCCTCGAGCACCTGGGTGAGCTCGTCGCCAAGGAAGATGGACATGATGGCCGGCGGGGCCTCGTTGGCGCCAAGACGGTGGTCGTTGCTGGCAGAGGCCACTGTGGCGCGCAAAAGGCCGCCGTACTTGTGCACGGCGCGGATGAGGGCTGTGCAGAACACCAGGAACTTGGCGTTTTCGTGGGGCGTGTCGCCGGGATTGAAGAGGGAACCCAGCTCTGCGCTGCCCACGCTGAAGTTCAGATGCTTGCCCGAACCGTTGATGCCTGAGAAGGGCTTTTCGTGCAGCAGGCACTTTAAGCCATGGTGCTTTGCCACGTTGCGCAGGGCAGCCATGATCATGTGGTTGTGGTCCACTGCCACGTTGGCCTGCTCGAACATGGGAGCTATTTCGTACTGGCTCGGGGCCACCTCGTTGTGCCTGGTGATGACCGGCACGCCCAGCTTGTAGAGCTCGCGCTCCACCTCCATCATGAAGGAGAGCACGCGCTGGGGGATGACGCCAAAGTACTGGTCGCTGAATTCCTGGCCCTTGGCAGGACGGGCGCCAAACAGGGTGCGGCCGCCAATGAGCAGGTCCTGGCGCGCGAAATTGTAGTTGTTGTCAATGAGGAAGTATTCCTGCTCGAGGCCTGCGTAGCTCACGATGGGCAGATCGGTCTTGACGCCGAAGAGATCGAGCACGCGCTTGGCCTCGCGGTTCAGGGCCTGGCCCGAACGCAGCATGGGGGTCTTCTTGTCCAGCACGACACCGGTCCAGGAAAGGAACATGGTGGGGATGCACAGGACAATGCAGTTGGGCTTTTCCTGCCGGTAGGCAGCGCTTGTGACGTCCCAGGCCGTGTAGCCCCTGGCCTCGAAGGTGGAGCGCAGGCCGCCGGAGGGGAAGGAGGAGCCGTCCGCCTCGCCACGGATGAGCATGGACCCGGAAAATTCCGCAATGACCCCGCCGTGCCCGTCTGGGCTCAGGAAGCTGTCGTGCTTTTCGGCTGTCTGGCCCGTGAGGGGGTAGAAGATGTGGGTGTAGTGGGTTGCGCCGTGCACTATGGCCCAGTCCTTCATGACCGCTGCCACGGTATCGGCAATGGCCGGGTCCAGGGCCTCGCCGTAGCGTATGGTCTTGGTCAGGGAGCGGTACACGGACTTGGGCAGGCGCTCGCGCATGACCTTGTCGTTGAACACGTTGCAGGCAAAGATTTCCGTAGGCTTCACCTTGCGGAAATTGAATCCGTCTTCCTCGGGATTATACGTCGTGATGGCCTGTATGGCACTTTGACGTGCACTTGTCTTGCTCATGAACACTCCTTGAAGAGCCCCGGGCTGTGCGCCCTGATGCATGCCTGTTCCAGGCTTGCCCTGTGTCTTGTGCCGTATGGTCCCGCGCTAGCGCACGGACACGATCTCGATGTCGAACACAAGATCCTTGCCGGCAAGCTCGTTGTTGGCGTCCAGCGTCACTTCCGTGTCCGTGACCTCGGAAATGACCGCGTACATGGTGCCGTGTTCATTGGAGAGCGCCACGCGCGTTCCCACCTTGGCCGGGATGCTGTCCGGCACCTGGGCGCGGTCCACTGTGAAGATGAGCTTCTCGTCCGGGACACCGTAGGCCTGCTCGCAGGGAATGGTCACCGAAAAGCGGTCCCCCACTTCGTGTCCCTTGACGGCTTCCTCGAAGCCGGGGATCATCTCGCCCTTGCCCACCGTGAATTCCAGGGGCTCGCGGCCAGGGGTGCGCGAAGAATCGAACTGCTGGCCGTCCACCAGGGTGCCAGTGTAATGAACCTTGACGGTATCGCCATTTTCTATGGGCATAGCCTCTCCTCAAGAATGCGTCCTGCAAAAGGTTTTGGGCAGCTTGCTGTCCTGCCCACAGGAAAAAATGAAAGTATTTTCATAGCGCAAAAGAGCTGGCTTCACAAGAGCCGGAAAAAGCCTTGAAAAAAGCGGCAGGGAGAGGTTTATCCAGAGGCCTTGAAGGGGAAGATCCAGCATGAAGGCTTCCTTTCGCAAGATATCCTTGTACGCGCTTCCCCCAAAAATCCCCCCGGGTGCGCAAAGGCACCTACGCGAACAGCAAAAAAACAGGCTCCTTGACAAATACCTATGCGGGATCTACCTTTCCCCTCCCCCAAAAATATCCATATATTCAGCATAGTTCGCAAACAAATCGGAGGCAAGAAAATGCCCAGCATCCGTTCAGCCTACACAGACAGCATTGGCTTTTTCGGCGCAAGCTCCCCCAGCGCCCTGGTCGAGGAATTTGGTACCCCCCTCTATGTCTACAGCGAGAAAATCCTGCGCGAGCGCTGCCGCGAGCTCGTGTCCATGTGCAAGACCAGGGGCTTTACGGTCAACTATTCCGCCAAGGCCAACACCAACCCGGCCCTGCTGGCCATCATCCGCGAGGAAGGCCTTACCGTGGACGCCATGAGTCCCGGCGAGCTGCACATGGATCTTCTTGCCGGCTTCGACAAGAGCAACATCTTCTATATTTCCAACAACATTTCCCCTGCGGAAATGAAGAACGCCATTGCCCACGACCTGCTTGTGAGCGTGGACTCCCTCTCCCAGCTCGATCTCTACGGCACCCTGAACCCCGGCGGCAAAGTCATGGTGCGCTTCAACCCCGGCATTGGCGCTGGCCACAGCAAGAAGGTCATCACTGCCGGCAAGGAGACCAAGTTCGGCGTCTGTCCCGAGGACGCAGAGGAAGTTCGCAAGCTCCTCGCCAAGCACAATCTCACCCTGGCCGGCGTGACCCAGCACATTGGCTCGCTCTTCATGCAGCCTGACGGCTACGTGGCTGCAGCGGACTTTTTGCTGGGCTTTGTGGAGAACCTGCCAAGGGACATGAGGGAGCATCTCGAGATCATCGACTTTGGCGGCGGCTTTGGCATTCCCTACCACAAGTACGACCACGAGCCGCGCCTGAACCTGCAGGAGCTTGGCGCAAGCCTGGACGCCCTGTTCGCTTCCTTCATCGAAAAGACCGGCTACAGCGGCCGCTTTCTGGTGGAGCCCGGCCGCTACGTTGTGGCCGAGTGCGGCCTGCTCCTTGGCAGCGTCGAGGCTGTGAAGAACAACGGCCCCAAGCGCTATGTGGGCACTGACCTTGGCTTCAACGTACTGGTGCGTCCTGCCATGTACGACAGCTTCCACGACGTGGAAATCTACGGCAAGGGTGACGCAGCAGATCGCCAGGAAATGGTGCAGACCCTTGTGGGCAACATCTGCGAGAGCGGCGACATTCTGGCCAAGGACAGGACCTGGCCGGAAATACACGAGGACGACATTGTGGGCGTGCTCGACGCTGGCGCCTACGGCTTCTCCATGTCCTCGAGCTACAATACCCGCTGCCTGCCCGCCGAAGTGCTCATTCCCCTGGAAGGCAAGCCAAGGCTCATCCGTCGCCGCCAGACACTGGACGATCTGACAGCAACACTCGTATAGTTCTCCCGCTTTCCGGGGTACCGGGCTTTTGCGGCCCAGCTTCCCCAATGCCGCAAGGTGCCGGACAGCTTCCCCAGCAAGCCTGTCCGGCACTTTGCGCCTCTCCCCCCTTCTCGCAAAAAGCGCGCTCCTCGACTTCGTCAGCATCACCCAAGGTGAGCTATGGACAAACCGGATCTCTCCACCTCCCCCAGGGCCATCTGGCGTCTGACCTGGCCCCAGCTGGTCATGATGTATGTCATGGCCATCATGACCCTCACCCCTGTGTGGACAGCCGGGCGCTTTGGCGCGGACGTGCAGGCAGGCCTCGGCATGGCCAACCAGTGCACCCTCTTTCTCTCGGTCATCTGCCTTGCCATCACCTCGGGCGCCACTGCGGCAGTGAGCCAGTCCCTGGGCGCGCTCAAGATCACCCGCGCCAACTACTACATCACCACGACCCTGGGCCTAAGCCTTGTTCTTGGCCTTGTCATGGGGGTTCTTGGCTGGTTCTTTTCCGGGCACATTCTCGAGCTTTTGCAGATACACGAGGACATTCGCCCTGTGTCCGAGACCATCTGGCGCATCTTCATGGTGGGCCTTCCCTTCCAGTACATGTACACGGCCTCGGGCGTCATCTTCAGAGCCACGCGCAGGGTGATCCCGCCCCTGGTGGTGGCCTCGTTTGTCACCGTCTTCCACGCCCTGGTCTGCTTTGGCACAAGCTTTGGTCTCTTCGGCCTGCCCCAGTGGGGGTACCTTGGCATTGCTTGGGCCACAGTGGCGGCCCAGGTCTTTGGTTCGAGCCTCAACCTGTGCATTCTCTACCGCGACGGCTATCTCAGGCGCGCGCACATTCCGCCCCTCGTGTGGCTCAAGAAGGGCCTGCCCTACCTTTTGCGCGTGGCCATACCCGCAGGCATTGCCTCCCTTGTCTGGCAGTCCGGCTACCTTGTTCTCTTCATCCTCGTGGCCTCGGTGCCCAACGAGTGCGTGGCTGCCCTGGCAGGCCTCACTGCCGGCCTGCGCATCGAGGGCTTTATCTTCATGCCAGCCATGGCCTTCAACATGTCTGCCTCCGTGCTGGTGGGCAACTGCCTTGGCGCAGACAATCCCGGGGAGGCCAGGCGCGTCGCCCTCTCGCTCTTGCGCACGGCCGTGCTTGTCATGAGCCTCATGGCCCTGCTCATCTGGCCCTGGCGAGCCGAGATCTCCCAGGCCTTTTCCACAGACCCGGCAACACAGGGCTACATTGTCTCCTACCTCTTCTACAATCTCCTAAGCACGCCCTTTTCCGTTGCCTCCACGGTTCTTGGCGGCGTCATGGTAGGAGCAGGCGCCACCCACTACAACCTCATGGTCTTTGGCGGCAGCTTCTGGGGCCTGCGCCTGCCCCTTGGCTACCTGCTCGGGCACGTGCTCTGGGGCAATGCCACAGGCATCTTCCTTGCCATGCTCATCTCCCAGGTGCTGCAGACCCTTGCCATGCTCGCGGTCTTTCTAAAGGGCGGCTGGACAAGGCACACGTTACGCGCGCACCTGCAGCGCAAAAGATGAGCAAAAGCCCGCACGGGCTGCCGTGCGAGAAACGGGCAATTCTTTTCCACTTTTTGCGTGCTAGGAACACCGCCGCCTTGCCGGGCCAGTCCCCCGTGCGAGAAGCGGGCAATTCTTTTCCACTTTTTGCGGCCTGACAAAAGCGGGTTCAGACCTATCTTTTGCACAGTCTGCCAGCCTTGGGGACAGCGCCCTGTCCGGGCAATACCCCGAAGGCGGCAGCCCGTACCCCAAGACAACAATTCGCACAAACGGAGGCACAGGCCTGCTCGGCCAGTGGATGGCATAATGGATCTTCAATTTACCCCCGTAACCCTTTCCGAGGCAGAACGTTTCTACTCCTACTGGGACAAAACACCACAGCGCTCCATAGACTACAGCCTGGTCAACCTCTGGGGCTGGCAACAGCACTACGGCCTTGAGTGGTGCTTTGGGGAGCATGTGTGCTGGATCCGCCAGACCGCTCCCTGCGGCCTTGTCCTGTGGGCGCCTGTGGGCGACTGGACACAGGTGGACTGGAAGGCCATCCTTGAGCCCGGCATGAACTTCATCCGCGTTCCCGAGCAGCTGGAGGCCATGTGGCGCGAGCAGCTCGGGGAAGGCCTTGCCAGCGAGCCTGCCCGCGGCCAGTGGGAATACGTCTACGCAAAGGACGATCTGGCCAACCTTTCCGGCAACCGCTTCCACAAGAAAAAAAACCACGTGCGCGCCTACGCGAAGGCCTACGGGGAGCCGGACTACCGCCCCCTAAACGACCGCATGGTCGAGGACTGCCTGGCCCTGCAGGAC
>CALVGM010000047.1 GCA_944327095.1 uncultured Desulfovibrio sp.
GTTGGGACAGATGTACATGCAGGCAGTCTTTTCGCCGCCCTTGCAGCCGTCGCATTTTGACGGATCAACAAATGTAGGCATACGTTCCTCCATAGTTAATTTTGTGAATGTTTTTCGGAGGCGATCCACATCTTGGATGACCTTCCGCAAAGAACTTGGGAAATCTGTAACAAGCTCACCCTGGCTAGTCAAGCGCCTTTCAGAATTTTTTGTTGTTTGTTTTGCTAGTTATTTACTCAACTACTTTTAACTACTGACAAATTTTTTCATAATTTCCCTGGAAAAACTTTTTTTGCACTTCCCCTGACACCCGATTGGCCTGTGCGGTATGGCCAATTTGTCGCAAAAATGGCATTTTTCAGCTCACTTGCAATAAAGTTCCCAGATTGCTATACTAGTCGATTTGAAATTTTGTTCATGGAAAATTTCGCTCTGCTGCGGCCCTGGCAACCCAGGATTGTGATTTTCTTCGCAAGCTGTTTGTCCCGTATTTTCTCCCTGTTGGCCTGTCTGCCCAGGACCCGCGGTCCACTTTGCCTTTGCCCTGCAGTCTTCTGCACGCGCCCAGCCGGCACAGAAAAATTGCCTGCAGGGCCTTTTTTGCTTGCGCCCATGCACATGCTGAGGTATATGCGCCTTCTTCCCTGACGTGCGGGCCAACAGCCCCTGTCAGACAACACCAATTCCCGTGCATTGCCATCCTTTGGGGCCAGTTCAGTAATTGCCACGGATTCATAGCAGCTGAGGGGCCGCAAAGACAGGAATGTCCACCACAAAGGAAAGCAGACCATGCCGTCCTTGCGGCATGCGCCTTCCTTTCTCCCGACACCTACAAAAGACAACAAAACAGGAGGCGGCGCTTTCTCCCCTGCAGCCTTGCGGGCGGTAACCGCGCCGAATTTTGATGAACGACGTGAGTCAGGAAAAGCGCCCGCCCATGCGGGAAACCGTTAGGGACATCGACAGACAGATTCTTTCCCTCCTCTTGCATCGCCACAACGTGCTTGTGCGCATGATGCGGGGATCAAACAGGCTTACCCCGCAGGACGAAAGATTTCTGCGCGAGTCGTGGGAAGGACAGGCCTCAAGAATAAGCTCTGATCCCCTGCTCACCAATCGCCTCTTCAATCTCCTGCAGGAAGTGGATTTTCTGCCTCCGCCCTCTGAGGAAACGCAGAACAAGAGGCAAGCCTTCAATCTTGCTCCCCAGCAAAAGCCGGTCAACATCGACATGGAAGGCCCCAGGGACCAGCATGCCACCCAGGTGTGGATCGCCATCGCTGCCATGACCGGCAAGCCCCTGCAGATGAACAGGGCCTTTGTCAACGACGCCGTGTCCGACTGCGTACACATGTTCAATCTCATGGGAGCCGCGCTGCACCGCGACGGCAATGTCATACGCCACGGCAGCGACTGCACGGCTGCAGGCACTCCGGACAAGGTGCTGCACGTGGGCAAGAGTGCCTTCAACTTCTACCTTGGCCTTGCCCACTACATAGGCAGGCCCGGGCACACGCGGTTCAGCGGCGGCACGGAACTCAAGCTCGCCAACTTCGCGCCCCTGCGCCATTTCCTGCCCCAGGTCGGCGCGCGCATCATTCCCCTTGTGCCCAAAACCGACGGCCTGCCCCTGAGAGTGGAGTGCTCCGGCCTTCTGCCGGACACAATAGCCCTTCCCGGCGACCTGCCCGCAGACTTTGTGGAAGCCCTCATCACCGCGGCTCCCTT
The DNA here is from genome assembly GCA_944327095.1 of uncultured Desulfovibrio sp. Classification (GTDB taxonomy): domain Bacteria; phylum Desulfobacterota; class Desulfovibrionia; order Desulfovibrionales; family Desulfovibrionaceae; genus Desulfovibrio. The sequence continues at coordinate 1,729 of CALVGM010000047.1, forward strand.
CTACGGCAGGGAAGTGACCATTGACCTCGCCGACATGGAGGCCACTGCGCGCGCGTCCATGCTCGCGTTCATCCTGCCCATCCTTGCCATGGCTGGCTGCGACATCAGGGAAGAGGGCAGTCTTCTGCGCATCAACCCTTGGGAGGGCAGCCTTCCGGCCGAGCCGGAAATAGCCCTGGACCCCGGTCTGAGCGCCCTGGTTCTTTCTCTTGCTCCCGTGCTTGGCGGCACCATCTCCCTTAGGGGCCTCTGGCCCAGAGGCGAGGAGGCAGCGGCAGTGGAGGCTCTTCTTGCCCAGCTCAACCTGAGCCTGACCGCTGACAGCGCCCGCGTCCGCCTTGAGGCCGGCAGCAAGTACGAGCTGCCGGACGCTGTTTTGAACGTGCCGGATCACCTCCCGGCCATTCTGGCGCCCCTGCCCTTTGCCCTGGCCTGCGCCCAGGCACTGAGACACGGGCACTCCGAGGTCCCCCACAATACGGATCCCGAGATTGCCAGGGAAGGCGAAAGCTTTGCCAGGGCCTGCGGCCTCAAGATTCTGAACACCGAAATCTCCCCCCTCGAGCACGAAGGCGATCACGGCCCCCTGTGGACAGCTCCCTCGCCCGCCTGGGCCCACGCGCTCGCTCTGTGCGCCTGTGCCCGCCACAACCAGGGCTTCTCCCTGAACAACCCGAGCATACTGACAGAGCTCTACCCGGGCTTCTGGCCCATGTACAACGGTCTGCCCATTCCTGCCCTCAAGCGTATCCAGGAAGCGGAGGCAACCAAGGAGCGCCGTCGCATCCGCACCAGGGTTGACGCAAAGCTCACTCCGAGAAACGAGGACGAGGAATAGTTTTTCTTCCCTGCAACGGCGGCCTGTGCCGCCGTTTTTTGATCCTTCCGCCCAGCGATATCCAGGCAGTTCGTATCTGCCCAGGGGCATTGTACAAGGCATGCGCAAAACATGGCGCACAGGGCAAATTTTCACATGCCAGACACCCTACGGACACGCAATGGTGTCTGCCCTTGGAGAGCATGCGGCAAAAGTCTTTTCCAGCCCCGGGGATGCGTGTTGTCAGGGGCATGCCCTGCGACAGTGAAAACACTTTTCATTCCCTTGTCAAAAGAGAGCCTTTGCGCTAGCATCCTTTAAAATTCCTGCCCCTTTTTCGGAGGTTCCCATGGGCCGTCTTTCGTGCCTTCTTCTCTTCTGCGTGCTTCTTGGCTCTTCCTTTCTCAGCGGTTGTGCTGCTTCCGACACGCCAGAGGAACAGGAAGGCACACGGGTAGAGGTCAACTTCAGCGACAGGCATCGCTGTTCGCGCATTTCCCCGGAGATCACAGTCTACAATCCCCCGAGAGGCACCAACTACTACGAGGTCCGTGTCTCCCAGGTGGGCACTTCCCCCGAACGCTACATTGGTGGGGGACGCTGGGTGTACGGCGGTCTGAATTCCGACGGCGCGGACATCATCCCCGAGGGCGGCCTGCTCAACATGTATCGCAGTCCCTGCCCCTCCAATCCCAGCGAGACGTCCTTCCGCTTTACAGTCTACTGCATGAGCAAGGATTCGTCCCAGCCTCTGGCCATCAGCGGCTACATCATCACACTCGAATAGCCTGCACAGGACGCGCAATTCGTGCGCTTGTCCCATTCGGATACAGGGGAGGAACAGTGTTCCTCCCCTTTTTTGCTGCCTGTTACGCCCCCTGCACGTCCTGCAGCGCGGCAGCGCGCCGCTTGCTTGACAGGGCCGCGGGAACTTGCAAGACAATACCCTTGCTGTGCAAGGCTGTGGCAGCCCCTGCCTCCATGGGGCAGTACCGGGAATTTGCATTCTGGACAGGGCTGCACGCCTGCTTCATCAGGAGAATTTTCTACGGAGGCTGCGCTCTCTCCCCTGGCAGACAGGCATATGGCGCAGATTGCTGGTATATGGAACTGCTTTCCCAAACCGTTCAGGGCTATGTCGCGAATTCCTCGCTCATCCGTCGCATGTTCGAGGCCGGCATAGAGCTCAAGAAAAAATACGGCCCTGAAAATGTGTACGACTTTTCCCTCGGCAACCCGGACCTTCCCGCACCCAGGGAGGTCGTTGACGGCCTGAAGGCCTTTGCCGAAAAGGCCCACGAGCCCTTTGCCTTTGGCTATACGCCCAATGCTGGCGCGCCCTGGGCCCGCGAGGCGCTGGCAAAATGGCTCTCGAAGGATCAGGGCGTCGAGCTGGCTGCCAACGACGTGCTGATTTCCGTTGGTGCAGCCTCTGCGCTCAATGCCCTGCTCAAGGCCATCATCAATCCCGGCGAGGAAGTGCTGACCTTCGCGCCCTATTTTGTCGAATATGGCTTCTACGTGGCCAACCACGGAGGCACGCTTGCCACTGTGCCAAGCAAGAGGGATACCTTTGCCCCGGATGTGGAGGCTCTCGAAAAGGCCATGTCCGAGAAGACCAGGGCCGTGTTCATCAACTCTCCGCACAACCCCACAGGTGCTGTCTACACCCTTGAGGAACTCAGGTAGCTTGTGTCTCTGCTCGAGAAAAAGACCAGGGAGTACAACCACCCTGTATGGCTCATTTCCGACGAGCCCTACCGTTTCCTTGCCTACGACGGGGCTACCGTGCCCTCTGTACTGCCCCTCTATCCCTACGCCGTGTGCGTGAGCTCCTTCTCCAAGAACCTCTCCCTGCCAGGCGAACGCATAGGCTACGTCGCTCTCTCTCCCCTGCTGGAAAACAGGGCAGAGCTCATGGCCGCCCTCACCATCACGAACCGCATCCTTGGCTACGTCAACGCTCCCATCGTGGGCCAGCACATCATGGCAGCCGCCCTCGGTGCCAGCGTGGACGTGGACGTCTACACGCGCCGCCGCAACGCCATGGCCGAGGTCCTCACCGAGGCCGGCTACGAGTTCAATATGCCCAAGGGCAGCTTCTACTTCTTCCCCAAGTCCCCCATTGAGGACGACAAGGCCTTCATCGAGGTACTCACGTCCCAGCGCGTGCTCGGCGTGCCAGGCTCGGGCTTTGGCTGCCCGGGCTACTTCAGACTGGCGTTTTGCGTAGACGAATCCGTTATCCGCAATTCCAGGGAAGGATTTGCTGCCGCGCGCAGGCACTTTGCCTGAGCATGAGCTTACATGCCGGACTCCTCTTGCCCCTAGCCGGCAAAGGGGTCCGGTATCATGCCCGGTACGGGACCTGTGCAGGCCTCTTCGACTTTGCGAAGCTTCTGTTCGCGCTCCTGCACAACCTGGTCCAGGGCCATGAGACCAAGAAGGTAGCTGTTCACGCCAAAACCGGCAATGGACCCGCAGCAGGCAGGCGCTATGACCGAATGGCGCCTGAACTCTTCCCTGCTCGCCACATGAGACATGTGCACCTCCACAATGGGCACAGGCAGGATATTCAGCGCGTCTAGAAGCCCGTAGCTGTAGTGGGTCCAGGCGCCGGCATTGATGACAACACCCCTGGTGCCGTCGTCCAGGGCGCGGTGAATGCGCTCCACCATGGCCCCTTCGTGATTGGACTGGAAAAAGTCGAGGCGAACGCCCATCTGGCTCGCAACATTGAGCAGGGCACGGTTTATGTCTTCGAGTGTGGCCGTGCCGTACACCCGCGGATCACGACGGCCGAACATGTTGAGATTGATACCGTGCAGGACAAGGTAGTCGTGGTTTGGCATGATTGCTCCCTTTTTTGTTGAGTACGTTCTTTGCGGATTGCGGTCCTATCAGGATGGAAACTCCCTGCGAAAGAAGAGACGCCCGCTCCGGGGGAAAAGCTGTTAACCTCTTTGCATAACCTGATTATTTTTACCAAAGGGCTCCTGATTCTTGTTGGCAGCTTCCGCAAGAATTATAGTACCCACGAACAAAAAGGAACTATAATTTGGCTGCCCTTCCCTGCAGAGTTGCCATACCCTGAAGTCCTCGAAGGTACGAAAAAAGTAGGGATTCAGGGCCCTTCCATGGGTTCAGGGCCTAACGCTCGCCAGGAATGGTGCCATATAGTACCGAAAGCTGGAAAAACCGTTTGCCTGAGGCAAGGGCAGACCCTCTTGCCCTGGGAATGGGGCTCCATGACACAGGTTGCCGGGCGTTCCTGTCTTCTTTTTTGCCAAAAGCGATACTTTTGCAAGACTCTTTCCCCCATGCGTTCCAATCCAGAAAAATTCAGGACTGCCCAGATGACTTCAGGATTGCCCGGGACTGTTTTCGCTTGTGCCCATTTTCGCCCGCAACATGGGAAAACAGCCTTGCAGACAGGGTCGGAACCCCTGCCAGCATCATGGTCCTGTAACAGCCTGTCAGTGGGAAAACGCACTTTTCCCTGATAGTTACCCAATTCTCTTTGTGCGCAAAATCTGTTCCCCTCTAGCCTTTATTGCTGAAAAAGGGTATGGTTTCTGTTAAAGTCCATATCTTCAGATGCCTGTGTCCAGAAAACTGCCTGCACAGGCATCTTGTGACTAGCGTCACTTCTGCCTCAAACCCATCCGTCTTGCCAACGGGTTTTTCTGAGGAGTTGCCATGCAAGATACCCCATTAAACATTGTCCAAGGGCGAGACCTCTCCTTCATCAGGGAGGTCGAGGCCGAAAGCGGACAGAAGGTCTCGAACTGCTACCAGTGCGGGAACTGTTCTGCCGGCTGTCCCGCGGCCTTCACCTATGATCTGCAGACCAACCAGATCATGCGCGCAGTACAGCTTGGACTCAAGGACAAGGTACTGAATTCCAAATCCATCTGGATGTGTCTGTCCTGTTCGACCTGCAGCCTGCGCTGCCCCAATAACATCGATGTTGCCAATGTCATGGAGACGTTGCGCCACATGGCCAGACGCGAGAACAGGGTCAATGTTCCTGTCATGAACAAGTTCTGGCTTTCCTTCCTCAACACGGTCCGTGCCTTTGGACGCAGCTTTGAAATCGGCACCATGGTTTTGTACATGTTGCGCTCCCTGCGCTTGACCACGGATGTGGATCTTGCGCCCGGTGCCCTGAGCAAGGGCAAGCTCGGATTCAAGCCCCATGTTGTGCCGGACGGCGGCGCCAAGGCTGTTGCCCGCATTTTCAGGCGCTATGAGGAAAGGGCAAGGCGCGAAGGAGTTCGCCCATGAGTACGTCCATGAAAATAGGCTACTATCCCGGCTGTTCTGCCAAGGGCTCCTCCCTGGACTACGAGCTTTCCTCCAGCGAGGTGTGCCGCATCCTGGGCATTGTTTCCAGCGAAATCGACGAGTGGAACTGCTGCGGCTCCACTCCTGCCCACGCAGTGAGTACCGAGCTTTCCGCTGCCCTGTGCACCCGCAATCTCGTGCAGGCCACCAAGCAGGGGGCAGACATTGTCATGACCCCGTGTCCGAGCTGCCTTTCCAACCTGCGCCACGCAAGGGAAAGGATGCAAAATCCCGAATTCAAGAAGCGCGTGGACGAGCTTCTCGACGAGCCGGCTCCGGAGGTTCTGCCAGAGGCCACCTCGGTCATGCAGATGATAGGCAAGCTCTGCTCCGCAGAGGACATCAAAAGCCATGTGCGCCAAAGCCTTGCCGGCATCCGCATTGCTCCCTACTACGGCTGTCTGATGAGCAGGCCCGCGGAGCTCATGAATTTCGGGGATCCCGAAAACCCCACCCTCATGGAAGAGCTGCTTGCGGCCTGTGGCGCGGACAGCGTCCTTGACTTCCCCCTCAAGACGGAATGCTGCGGCGCCTCTGCCGGCATTCCCCATCGTCCGCTCACCTCCGTGAACTCCGGTCGCATTCTCGACGTGGCAGTCAAGATGGAGGCGGACTGCATCTGCGTGTGCTGTCCCCTGTGCCAGATGAACCTGGACCTGCGCCAGAAGCAGGCAGAAAGACAGGTCAACGCCAAGTTCGGGATTCCTGTCCTGTACTACACCCAGCTCATGGGCCTTGCCTTCGGCTGTGATCCCAAGACTCTCGGCCTCAACAAGCTCATTGTCAGCGCGGACAGGATAGTGGACCGCATCAGGGCCCTCAACACCGCCCGCAAGGAAGCCCAAGGAGGCAATGCAGCATGAGAATAGGCGTTTTTGTCTGTCACTGCGGCAGCAACATTGCGGGAACAGTCGACTGCAAGGCCGCTGCCGAAAGTGCCCTCTCCCTTCCCGACGTGGTCTACGCCACGGACCTCATGTACAGCTGCGCCGAACCCGGCCAGGCAGCCATTGAAAAGGCCATTCACGACTACGCGCTGACAGGTGTTGTCGTGGCCTCCTGTTCGCCGCGCATGCACGAGCCCACCTTCCGCCGCACAGTGGAGCGCGCCGGGCTCAACCGCTACATGTTCGAGATGGCCAACATCCGCGAGCACGTTTCCTGGATCGGCAAGGACAAGGTGGCCAACACCAACAAGGCCTGCGAGCTCATTGCCATGGCCGTTGCCAAGCTGCGCAATGACAGGCCGCTCCACTCTCAGTCCTTTGACGTCACCAAGAAGGTCCTCATCATAGGCGGCGGCATAGCAGGTATCCAGGCAGCCCTGGACTGCGCCGACGGCGGCATCCCGGTCATCCTGGTGGAAAGGGAGCCCACCATCGGTGGCAAGATGGCCAAGCTCGACAAGACCTTCCCCACAGTGGACTGCTCCGCCTGTATCCTTGGCCCCAAGATGGTGGACGTGGCCCAGCACCCGAACATCACCCTCTACGCCTGTTCCGAGGTGGAGGACATCACCGGCTACGTGGGCAACTTCGATGTGACCATTCGCAAGAAAACCACCTATGTGGACTGGGACAAGTGCACAGGGTGCGGCGCCTGTACGGAAAAGTGCCCGAGCAAGAATGTGCCCGACCGCTTCAACGAGAACGTGGGCCTCACCACTGCCATCAACATTCCCTTCCCCCAGGCCATCCCCAAGCGCGCCTCCATCAATCCGGACTACTGCCGCAAGCTCACCACCGGCAAGTGCGGCATCTGCGCCAAGATCTGCCCTACCAAGGCCATTGACTACGAGCGCAAGGACGAGCTCATCAACGTCAAGGTCGGCAGCGTCATTGCCGCCACAGGCTACGATCTCATGGACTGGACCGTGTACGAGGAGTACGGCGGCGGCAGGTATCCGGACGTGATCACCTCCCTGCAGTACGAGCGTCTGCTGAACGCCTCGGGCCCCACTGGCGGCCACATCAAGCGCCCCTCGGACGGCAAGGAACCCAAGCGCATTGTCTTCATCCAGTGCGTGGGCTCCAGGGACAAGTCCATAGGACGCCCCCTGTGCTCCGGTTTCTGCTGCATGTACACGGCCAAGCAGGCCGTGCTCACCAAGGACCACATCCCGGATTCCCAGTCCTACGTTTTCTACATGGACATCCGCGCAGCAGGAAAGCTCTACGACGAGTTCACCCGCAGGGCAGTGGAAGAATACGGCACCGAGTACATCCGCGGCCGTGTCTCCAAGATCTACCCGGACGGCAATGGCCAGCTCATTGTCTGCGGCTCCGACACCCTGCTTGGTCAGCGTGTGGAAGTGCCCTGCGACCTGGTTGTGCTGGCCGTGGGCATCAACGCCAGCAAGGGCGCCTCGCATCTTGCCGAAAAACTGCGCATTTCCTACGACCAGTACGGCTTCTTCCTCGAAGGCCATCCCAAGCTGCGTCCAGTGGAAACCAATACCGCAGGCGTCTTCCTTGCCGGTGTCTGCCAGGGCACCAAGGACATCCCCAGTTCCGTGGCCCAAGGCTCCGCTGCCGCGGCCAAGGTTCTCTCGCTCTTTGCCCGCGACAAGCTGGAAAACGATCCCCAGATTGCCCATGTGAACGCCGCACGCTGCGTTGCCTGCGGCAAGTGCATCCGCTGCTGTCCCTTTGGCGCCATCAGGGAAGAGGAATTCCGCGGCCAGCTCAAGGCCAAGGTTATCGACACAGTCTGTCAGGGTTGCGGTCTGTGCACCGCCACATGCCCGCAGGGTGCCATCCAGCTCTCCCACGCCACTGACAACGAGATACTTGCGGAGGTGAACCAGTTATGCCAGTTCTAGAAGGCAAAGAACTCAGGATTGTGGCTTTTTTGTGCAACTGGTGCTCCTATGGTGGTGCTGACACCGCAGGTGTTGCCAGGGCAACGCAGCCCACAGACTTGCGTATCATCCGCGTCCCCTGTTCCGGACGCATAGATCCCCTCTTCATTCTGCGCGCCCTTCTGAACGGCGCGGACGGCGTCCTTGTGTCCGGATGCCATCCCAACGACTGCCACTACTCGGCGGGCAACTTCTACGCACGTCGCCGCCTCGAGGTGCTCAAGCAGTTTCTGCCCATTCTGGGCATAGACGACAGGCGCTTCGAGTACACCTGGGTCTCCGCTTCCGAAGGTGCGCGCTGGCAGCAGGTGGTGACCAACTTCACGGCCCGTATCCATGAGCTCGGCCCTGCGCCCAGGCTTGAGGACGCGGAACCCCTGCTCGAGATGGCCGAAATGGCCCTGAAGCCCCTGCGTCCCCTCGGCACTGGCCAAAAGGCGCCCCTGGACGAGCTCAAGAACGCCATCAAGGCCAGGATCAAGGATCTCGACGTGGTCATTGGCTGGCAGAAGGGCGACGACGATGCCCACACCATCCCGCTCTTCATGCGCAGCGAGGAGGACGTGGATCGCCTTGTGTGGGGTCCGTTCAACGTGAACAACCCCGCCACCTACGTCAACGAGCTCATCGGCTCTGCCCTTCCCCTTGCCAAAAAGAAGAAGATCGGCCTTGTGGTCAAGGGCTGCGACAGCAAGTCCGTCGTGGAACTTCTGCAGGAAAAGCTGATCGACAAGGAGAACATTGTTCTCTTTGCCCTGCCCTGCGAGGGCACCTTCGACATGGCCCGCATAGACAGGGAGCTTGGCCGCTACCTCAAGATAGACAAGGTCGAGTACGACGAGGCCGGTGTCACCATTACCGCGGACGGCAAGGAGCACCGCTTCTGCATTGCCGACTACGCCCAGGGCAAGTGCTACAACTGCTCCATGCCTCTGGCGAAGAACGCGGACGAGTCCTTCGGCGACATGCCCCAGATCACCGGCACGCCCGTGACGCCTCCGGAACTGGCCATGCTCGATGCCATGACCCTCGAACAGCGCTTCTCCTTCTGGAAGGGCGAAATGGACCGCTGCCTGCGCTGCTATGCCTGCCGCAACGCCTGTCCCATGTGCGTGTGCCGCGACTACTGCATAGCGGATACCCGCGAGCCGCACTTCATTTCCCAGGAATGGTCCGTGCGCGAGAAGATCTACTTCCAGTGCATCCACGCCATGCACCTGGCAGGCCGCTGCACCCTGTGCGGCGAATGCCAGCGCGCGTGTCCGGTAGGCATTCCGATTCTTGCCCTGCGCCAGCAGATAGCACGCGTCATATCCCAGCTCTTCGACAACTACCAATGCGGCATGGATCCGGAGGCGACACCGCCTCTGCTCTGCTACCAGGTCAACGAAGAGCATATCAAGCAAAGGGAGCTGTGAGATGGGCACATTCAGATTCGCCAAATCCTCCGATTTACCGGCTCTCCTTGCCTTTCTTGCCAAGGAGAACCGCGTCCTCGTCCCGGTGGCAAAGGCCGGAACCAAGCCCTCGGTGGTGTTCGAGCCCTGGCATGAGGGACTGGAATTCACCCTGGCCAAGGCCACAGTGCCAGCCAAGGAAGCCGTCCTCCCCCAGACCGAGACACTTGTCACCTACACCAAGACCAGAAACCCAGAGGAGCCGGACAAGTTCCTGCTGAAGCTCGACGACACCCCGGAGGCCACGCCCACAGTGGTCTTTGCCACCCGTTCCTGTGACGCCAGGGGCTACGCCACTCTGGACAGGCCCTTCATGCACGGCCTCTACAAGGACCCCTACTACACGGCCAGGCGCAACAGCCTCACGGTCATCACCCTGACCTGCAATTCCGGCTGCAACACCTGTTTCTGCCACTGGGTCGGTGCTGGTCCCTCCTCGCCCGAAGGATCCGACGTGCTCATGACCGAGCTTGCCGACGGCTTTGTGCTGCAGGCAGTGAGCGACAAGGGCAAAGCCCTGCTCGAGGCCTCTCCCCTGCCCGACGCGGCAGACAGGGAACAGGACGTCATGGATGTCCGCAAGAAGGCCTGGCAGACCCTTATTGCCAGGGAAGACCTGAAATTTGCTCCTGACCGCGTGCTCGCACGCTTCACGGACATGGATTTCTGGACCAGGGAAACCGATCGCTGTCTTTCCTGCGGAGCATGTACCTACTTCTGCCCAAGCTGCTACTGCTTCAACATGACAGACGAGGGCAGCGGCATGGGCAAGCCCGGACGCCGCCTGCGCAGCTGGGACAACTGCATGAGCTCCCTCTTCACCAGGGAAGCCAGCGGCCACAATCCCAGGGCCACGAAGGCGGAACGCATGCGCCAGCGTGTAACCCACAAGTTTGCCACCTATCCGGAAAACTGGGGCGCGTTCTCCTGCATGGGCTGCGGGCGCTGCATCAGCAACTGCCCTGCACGCATCGATATCAGGCGCATTGTGCTTGATGCCATTGAATACGGGA
>CALVGM010000048.1 GCA_944327095.1 uncultured Desulfovibrio sp.
TTGACAGCCACCCCTGGTTCGGGTATCTAGTTCTGGTGCTTGGGGTTGTAGCTCAGTTGGGAGAGCGCTTGAATGGCATTCAAGAGGTCGTCAGTTCAATTCTGTCCAGCTCCACCAGAAATTTCCCAGGGTTCATGACGAAAATCATGGACCCTTTTTTCATGCCCAAAAAAACGAAGATGCGACAAAAGTAGAAACAGGGCGGGTCTTTTGCCGGAAAACAAAATGGGGAGCGGATATCCACTCCCCATTGCCGTTGCTGTGCGCCTACTTGTAGCGTTCGCTCAAGGCTGCACCGGCCTTTTCTATGTCGTCCTTCATCTTTTCCCTGGCAGCGCGTATCCTTTCTGCCAGTTCACTGTCTGAAAGGGCGAGAATCTGCGCTGCGAGCCAGGCTGCGTTGCGCGCGCCTGCCTTGTCCGTTGCCACAGTGGCAACAGGAAATCCTGGGGGCATCTGCACTGTGGAGAGCAGGCTGTCCATGCCGCCAAAGGCAGAGCCGGAAATGGGGATGCCGATGACAGGGCGGATGGTGCGGGCCGCCACGGCTCCGGCAAGATGCGCTGCCATGCCGGCTGCGCAGATAAAGACCTGGGCGCCCCTGGCCTCTTCCTCGGCAATGATTTGCTCGGTCCTTTCCGGCGTGCGGTGGGCAGAGGAGATGGTAATGAGGCTGGAAATGCCGAGGTCCTTCAGAACGGACACGCAGGGAGCCACCTTTTCCTCGTCGGAAGCGGATCCCATGAGAATGACAACTTGTGCCATGGAACCTCCGTTGATGTTTTGTCTGACCTTGTGACGCTTCGCCAGGCTTTTGTCTGGCGTCTGCTTGCCAGGCCTTACTTGCCTGCCTTGAGCTGTTCGAGGCGCACTATGCCCTTCATGCCGATGTCCTTGCGGTAGCGGCTGCCGGGAAGGTGTATGCGCTCCACTCCCTCGTAGGATCTGGCCCTGGCGCTGGCAAGATCCTCGCCAAGGGCTGTCACGCAGAGAATGCGGCCGCCGCTGGAAACAAGCTTTCCGTCAACACGCTTGGTGCCACTGTGGAAGACAACGACTCCGGGCAGGCTTTGCGCGTCCTCGATACCCTCGATGGGCATGCCCTTTTCGTAGGAACCGGGGTAGCCGTCGGCAGTGATGACAACGCCAACTGCGGACTTGGGCGTAAAGTGCACAAGCTCGGGCTTGAGCTCGCCCCTGACGGCTGCCAGCATGATGGACAGAAGGTCGCTGTCGAGGCGGCAGAGCAGGGGCTGGCATTCGGGATCGCCAAAGCGCACATTGTACTCGAGCACCTTCGGGCCGTCGGCAGTCATCATGAGGCCTGCGTAGAGCACGCCCACAAAGGGATGTCCCTTGGCAGCAAGATGCTTGAGCACAGGGCGAATGACCAGATCGGTCATTTTTTCCAGCTCTTCGTCCGGAAGAATCGGGGCCGGGCTGTACGCACCCATGCCGCCGGTGTTGGGGCCCTGGTCGTTGTCGTAGGCAGCCTTGTGATCCTGGGCAGAGGGCAGGGGCACCGCGTGCTCTCCATCGCACAGGCACAGGAGGGACACTTCCTCGCCCTGCAGAAGCTCTTCCACAACGACCGTGCTGCCGGAGTTGCCAAAGGCCTTCTGGGTCATGATGAGATCTATGGCCTTAAGCGCCTCTTCCTGGCTGGGGCAGACAATGACGCCCTTGCCTGCGGCAAGGCCGTCAGCCTTGACCACAAGTCCGCCCTTGTGCTTTCTTATAAAGTTTTTGGCCTCGTCTGCGTCCTTGAAGACAGCGCAGGCAGCGGTGGGAACACCGCTCTTGTTCATGACTTCCTTGGCAAAGGCCTTGCTGCCCTCAAGCTGGGAGCAGTAGCGATCCGGGCCGAAGCAGGCCACGCCGGCAGCCTCCAGGGCGTCGGCAATGCCGAGGGTAAGGGCTGCCTCCGGGCCCGGGACAACCAGATTGATTTGCTTTTCTCTGGCCAGTTTCACCAGACCAATGATGTCATCGGCCTGAACAGGGACGCTGGTGACACCATCCATTTCCATGCCACCGTTTCCGGGGGCCACAAAGATCTCCGTGACCAGAGGGCTCTGGGACAGCTTCCAGACCAGGGCGTGCTCCCTGCCTCCGGAACCAACAACGAGAACGCGCATGTAAGCTCCTTTGTTTCCTGTGAGGGCGGAACAGCATTTTCGAGGACGTCTGCCACTTGTCTTGTTCTCGCGCAGGCCAAACGCTGCGCAAGCCTGTCCCGCAATGATTTGCAAGAAGGCAGAAAGGGGAGAGAGTATCCCCTTTCTGCCTTCGCTGAAGAGATTTCTGTCGGCTAGTAATTGGGATTGACTTCGAAGTCGCTCGTGTCGGCAGGCGTGTTGGGATTCATGGCTGTCACGTCCAGAGGATAGGCCGTGATCATGCACTGCCTGCTGCCAATGCCGAGATCGGGCGAGGTATTGAGGCCAACCACAAGATCCAGCACGCCGTTGTTGTCAACATCTGCCAAGGCCACGGCCGCAACGGAGCCGCGGATGCGGCGGGTCTTCCACTTGAGGGCAAGGCCCACGCCATCCCAGTACAGGGCGTGGATTTCGCCCTGGGGGAAGTAGCGGTAGCGGTCAAAGAACTGGGAGGCCGTGGATATGGGCTTGTTCACAAGCAGCACGGGCTCGCCGGTGTTGCCAATGTCAGCGCAAATGAGCTCCATGGGGGCGTAGTACTTGGTGGGCATCTGGTAGTTTCTGTCCACGCCGAGACCGGGCATGCCCTTGTAGTGGTCAATACCCACTGCCGAGCCCGAGAAGCGCTCCATGGTGGTGTGAATGAGGCTGTGGTTGTTGCCCTGGTAGAGCTTGATGCGCTCGTCGTCCGTGAGCACCACCAGCTGCTCGGGATTGTTCTTGCTCGGGGGCATGTAGGCAAAGTTGTAGCAGGTGGTTCCCTTGGGAAGGTTCAGCTTGGAGCCGAGGGCGTAGCTGTCACCCTTCTTCACGACCTGACGCACGCCAGGAGAGAACAGGCGCACGCTGTCCCAGCCCTGACCCACGAGAGTGGGGGTGAAGTAGGGCGGAATCTTGGCTACGGAGATGAAGTAGGGAGCCCTGCGGGCCAGCTCGCGGAACTTGCCGCCCTTGAAGGTGTAGAAGTAGGTGTAGGGCCTGCCGTCATCCTCGGCATAGGTGGTGATGACAAAGTCCGGCACCCTGTCGCGGTTCAGGTCCATGAACCTGAAGCTGAAATTGTCGTTGGTAGCAGAAATCCTCTGGCGGCCGAGTTCCTGCATGCGGGAGTTCCTGCCGGTCCAGGTCCAGACGGACAGATCGTGGTCGCCGAGGATGGCGATTTCGTTTTTGCCGTCGCCGTTGAAGTCGGCGATGAGCATACCGGCCATGTTCTGTTTCAGGCGCTGGGTGCGAAGACGCGAGCCATCGGATTCACCGGCCCCCTGATAGCGGAACTGGGGGTTGAGATAGGTGCCGGAAGCATTGCCGCTGCCATTTCCGGTTTCGTTCATTATGATGCCGTTGTCTCTGGCTGCAAGGGCCGGCTGCTGGAAACACAGGCCGAGCACAAGCATGCAGCACAGGGAGAGGGCAAGACGGAATACAGGCATAGGATTTACTCCTCAAGAAATTCGGTGTTCTGTCTGCCCTTGCGGCAACAAGATGTGCGACAGACAGCAACAGGAAAGGGTGAAAGTCCTTTGTCGGAATTTGAGTGCGCAATGATAGCCGGACTTTTCCGGCTGTGCAATGCTCTGATCGGGCTCCTTGCCGGCTGAAAAAAAGGCTTTGAGTCTTTTCCTGAGCAAGGAGAGAGCTGCCCCGGTCTTGTGCTAAATCGGGGGCGCAGGTACAACAGCCCCATGACAAACAAGACCCTGCGATCCTTTCGCGTCACCACAGAGGACCCTGCCCTGGTGCTGGACCTGCTGGACAGGGAGGGCTTTCGCTTCGAGCCCGAGCCCTTCTCGGCAAGCTGCTTTCGGCTCCTTCAGGAACCCTTTCCCCTGGGAAGTTCGCTTGCGGCGTACTTTGGCTATGTCTACATCCAGGACAGATCGTCCATGCTGCCTCCGTTGGCCCTTGCCCCCCAAAAGGGCGCTGCAGTGCTCGACATGTGCGCCAGCCCCGGCAGCAAGACAGGCTTTCTGGCCCAGATGGTGGGCAGCTCGGGCTTTGTTCTCGGCAATGAACTCTCCCATTCGCGCCTGTACACATTGCGCATGAACCTGCAGACAACCAACGCTGTCTGCGCAGGAACCTGCTCCTACTCGGGCGATACCATTCCCCTGATGGACAATTCCTGGAAGGACATTCTGCTGGATCCCCCCTGCTCGGGCTGGGGCACGGTAGAGAAGAATCCCAGAGTACTTGAGGTGTGGCGCGAGGACAAGGTGCGTCCTCTCATAGTCCTGCAGCGCAGGCTTTTGGCGCGGGCTGCCGCGCTGCTGCAGCCCGGAGGGACAGTAGTCTATTCCACCTGTACCACCAACAGCGAGGAAAACGAGCAGCAGGTCGCCTGGGCAGAGGGGGAACTTGGCCTTGTGCGAGATCCCATAGAGCCCTTTGCGGGCTTTGCCTGGGACGACCGGGCGGGCAGCGAAGGCACGCTGCGGGTAGACGGCAAAAAATCCCAGGCCCAGGGCTTTTACATCGCAAGACTCAGGAAACCTGGCAATTGCGCCACACAAGGTCCCGGGGGCGGAAAGCCCGCGCCCATGCAGGGGGAAATGGCAAAGAGTGCGCTTGCCTGCGCGACCATTGACCAGGAGTTGCTGCCCAAGGGACGCGTTGGCGTCTTCTCCGGCACTGTGCGTTTTCTGCCCGAGCAGAGTCTCGAGCTCTTGCCCGAGGGCTTTGTCTGGCAGGGCTTCCCCCTGGGACGCCTCGGGGGCGGAGGATTTCAGGCTGAGCCAAGGCTGAGGGCCTTCATGAGGGACAAGACACAGGCTCTGGTGCTGGAAAGCGTGGCAGAGGTGCGCAGCCTCTTGAGCGGCGCCAGCATGAAGACAGGTCTTGCAGGCAAGGAAGCGGGACTGTGGCTTGGAGACTTGCCCCTTGGCAGGGTCAGCCTGCGCAACGGCAGGGTTATTGCCGGCTTTGGCAAGTGAGGGTCTCTCCCTGCGAAAGCCGGCAGTTTTTGAGCAGGGAAAGTCCGAAGGCTGCCTGCCCAAAGCTGATGCCTCCGTCTCCGGGAGGGGCCATGTGCGGGACAAGAACGCGGAAGCCTTCTTCCTCGAGAAGCTCTGCCAGGGCCGTGCGCAAAAGGGTGTTGTTCACAACGCCTCCAGCCAGGGCAATGCTGTGCCCGTCAATATGGCTCTTGTTGCACGCTGCAAGGCGGCTCAGGGCAAGAGCAAGGCTGTAGTGGAAGTCCAGGGCGACAAGCTCCCTGTCCACCCCATCCGCCATAAGGCTCAAGGCCCTGCCAAAGAGGGACTGCGAGCTGACAAGAGCCGTGCCTTTGTCCGTGTGCGCAAGAAAGGCGTCGGGATCCGGGGCAAGGCCGAGCCTGCGCGAAAGTGCCTGCCTCATGGAAGCGCAGGAAATATCCCCTTTCCCGAGCGCGCGCAGGGCGTGGGTTTCCAGGCGTATGGCAGCCTGGCCCTCGTAGCTTGTCTCTTCTGTGATGCCAAGCAGGGCGGAAACGGCGTCAAAAAGGCGTCCGCAGCTTGAGGTCAGGGGGGTGTTCAGCCTGCGCTCGAGCATGCGCACAACAATTTCTCCCTCTGATCCGTATTTTGTTATCATGTCCCGCACTGTCCCGTGCGCCCCGATTTCCCTGGCAAGGGCCAGGGAAATGCGCCAGGGTGCCCTGGTGGCTCTGTCCCCTCCGGGCAGGGCAAAACAGGACAAGTGCCCTTCCCTGCGCCAGGAAGCTGCGGGAAGATCCATGGACAGAAGTTCCCCGCCCCAGACTGTTCCGTCCTCGCCAAGGCCAAAGCCGTCGAGAACAAGGGCCAGGGCTGGCTCTGCGACCCTGTATTCGGCAAGAACAGCAGCCGCGTGGGCCGCGTGATGCTGCAGCCTTGCAAGGGCAAGACCGCGCTCGCGCGCCAGTCTTGTGCCGCACGCGCTGGAGATGAAGTCCGGGTGCAGGTCCGTGACAACAAGGGTGGGGGCCACTTCCAGCAGTTTGGCGAGATGGTCCAGGATTTCCCTGTAGAAGCCGGCAGTGGCGACATTTTCCAGATCGCCTGTGTGCTGCCCTACAAAGGCGTGGTTTTTGCGCGTCAGGCAGATGGTGGCCTTGAGATCCGCCCCCATGCCGAGCACACAGGGGCCCGAAGAGCCGAGATCTATGGGCGAGGGCACATAGCCCCTGGCCCTGCGGAAAAAGAGCGGGGCATGATCCTTTTGACTCTTGTCAAGCAGGAGGACGCTATCGTCCACGCGGCAGAGAATGTCTCGATCGTGCAGCAAAAAGCAGTCCGCTATGTCCCCAAGACGCTGTATGGCCTCCCTGTTGCCAAGGCATATGGGATCGCCACTGACGTTGCCGGAGGTCATGACAAGGGCTGGCACTGGGCGGTGCATGGCCTGGCAAAGGATGCGCAGCTGGTAGAAGAGCACAACGTGCAGGGGGGTGGTGGGCAGCATGACGGCCAGTGTTTCCAGATCAGGGGCAACGCCTGGTGCAAGGCAGTACTCTGGAGTAACACTGGATTTTCTGCGCAGGACAAGGGCCGGCCGCGCGGGAGAGCAAAGAAGCCTTTTTTCCTCGTCGCTGACCGTGCAGATGGCTTTTGCCGCTGCCAGGTCCTGCACCATGAGGGCAAAGCCCTTGTGGGGGCGGTGCTTGCGTGCACGCAAGACGTCGATCACCATCTGATTGTGCGCGTCACAGGCAAGCTGAAAGCCCCCAAGGCCCCGCAGGGCCAGGATTTTTCCCTGCACAAGGGCACGCGCTGCGGCAATGATGGCCTTTTGATCCCTGACAGCGCATTTGTCTGGCGCGCTGCACGTATCCCCTTGCTGGACAAGCCACAGATTGGGACCGCACGTTGGACAGGCTATGGGCTGGGCATGAAAACGGCGGTCCAGGGGATCCTGGTATTCTCTTGCGCATTCCTCGCACATGGGAAAGCAGGCCATGGAGGTCACGGCCCTGTCGTAGGGAATGGAGCGTGTTATGGTGTAGCGGGGGCCGCAGTTGGTGCAGTTGGTAAAGGGATAGAGGTAGCGGTGATTGTCCTTGTCGAACATGTCGCGCAGGCAGTCGTCGCATATGCCCACATCAGGACTGATGAGGACATTGTGCCCGTGCTGGCCATGGCTTTGCACAATACGAAACTCCCCTTCCCCGCTCACGGTCTCCATCTCCTCTGTCTCAAGACCTGTCAGGGAGGCAAGGGGAGGCAGTTTTTCGACCAGAAGCCCTGGAAAGAGCCGGACATTTTCCGGTCTTCCCTGCACCTCGATGTTCACGCCAAGGCTTGTGTTGCCCACAAGTCCGGTAAGTTCAAGCTCCTTTGCCAGCCTGAAGACAAAGGGGCGAAAGCCTACGCCCTGCACCTGTCCCGTGGCTGTGACACGCAGGCGCAAGAGCTCGTTTTTGGGGGAAGACAGGCAGGATTTTGTCATGAGCGTCTCGGCCCTGGCTCGCTGTGGCCAGGCGCTGCCTCCTTGCTTGGTTTTTTGCCGGGTTTGGGTCTTGTGCGCAGGGAAACTTCAGGTAGTGCGGCCCCTTGTTTTTGGCCATATCGGAAGGGGCTTGGCAAGTGCGCTGGCAGACACTACCTTGTGGGGCAAGAGGAAAACGTCCCCCTTTCCGGCAGGAAGGCCGGATTTGTCCCTGAAACAGACAAGAAACACGAAGGAAGAAAACATGCAGGAAGAAACAAGCAGCAACAGCAATCACCTGGACAGGCCGGACAAGGGGTCTGAAACAGGCAGTGTGACTATGCCAGCAAAGGAAGGTCGTGACAAGGAAGATGGTGCCATTCTGCGCAACGTCACGCTAACCACCATACCGGACTATGTGTGGAAGCGCGTGGCAAGGCCCTCCTTTCACGCAAGGCATCCCGTTCTGGCTGTCCTTTTGCTGTGCCTTGCCCTTGGGCTGGCCTTTGGCCTTGGCAAGAGCCTGAATGGCGAAAGCGACATGGGCAGTGGGGAACCATCCCTTGCCCTGGTTTCCGTCAAGGGACCTATTCTGGACGTGTCCAGGCAGCTTGAGTGGGTGGACAAGATAGAAGGCGAGGACAGCATACGCGGCGTAGTCCTGCGCGTGGATTCGCCTGGCGGAGGAGCGGCAGCCTCGCAGGAGCTCTACGAAGCCCTGAAAAGGCTCGGCAAGACAAAGCCCATAGTTGTTTCCATGGGCAGCACGGCTGCCTCTGGCGGGCTCATGGTGAGCATGGCCGGCGAACGTGTCTTTGCCAATGCCTCCACAGTGACCGGCTCCATTGGCGTGCGCATGGACATCCCCCAGCTGCAAAAGCTCATGGATACCATAGGCGTGGGCAAGGAGACCCTCACCACAGCGCCCTACAAGGACGCAGGCTCTCCCCTGCGCCCCCTGACGGAGAAGGAAAGGGCCTATCTCGACGCAGTGCTTCGGGACATGCACAGCCAGTTTGTATCCATTGTGGCGCAAGGCCGCAAAATGACACAGGAACAGGCTGCAGCACTGGCTGACGGGCGCATCTTTACAGGCCGCGAGGCCAGGGAAAAGGGGCTGGTTGATGAAATTGGCGGCATGCGCGAGGCCATAGACTGGCTGGCCGAAAAAACCGGCGTGGACAGGCGCAGGGAACTTGTGGAAAGGCCCGAGGAAGGAAGCTGGCTTTCCCGTCAGCTTTCCACCATGACAGGCGCCCTTTTTGCCAGGGGCATGCAGTCCCTGCAGGAGGAGGCCACAAGGCCGCAATTTCTCTACATGTGGTAGGACTTGCCCGAGTACCAAGAGTCCAAATCCCGCAGCATGAGGCTTCGAACAGTGCTGCAAAGAGAGAGGGGCCAGATCCGTACGTGGATCTGGCCCCTTCCGTCTTTGGAGTGCTTTTTGCCGACGTCTAGTTCTTGTCGGCAGCGGTCGGCTCGGCTTCCGCTTCCATGGAGGCACGCTTCAGAAGCTCGCCCAGATTCATGGTACCGGCTTCTGCAGGACCGGCATGGTATTCCTTGCCCTTCTCTTCGGAGCGGTTGTGCACCTGCTTGAGAGAGAGGCCCAGACGACGCTCTTCGGCGCTCACGTGGATGACCTTGGCCTCGATTTCCTGTCCTTCCTTGAACAGTTCCGCAGGTGTCTTGCCCTTCTTGCCAAGTCCCAGCTCGGAAACGTGCACAAGGCCTTCGACGCCTTCCTCAACCTCGACAAAGATGCCAAAGTCGGTGATGTTGGTCACAATGCCCTTCACTGTGCAGCCCACAGGGTAGGTGTCCGGCACATGGGCCCAGGGGTCTTCCACCAGTTGCTTGATGCCCAGGGTGAACTTTTCGTTGTTCTGATCGACAGTGAGGACCTTGGCCTGCACTGTGTCGCCGACCTTGTAGAATTCGCTGGGATGGCGGATCTTCTTGGTCCAGGAGATGTCCGACACATGGATGAGGCCGTCGATACCGTCCTCGATGCCGATGAACATGCCGAATTCGGTGATGTTCTTGATGGTGCCCTCGAGGATGGTGCCTTCGGGATACTTCTCGGCCACCAGCTCCCAGGGATTGGGATGGACCTGCTTCATGCCGAGGCTGATGCGCTTTTTCTCTGCGTCAACGCCCAGTATGACCACTTCCACATCTTCGCCTGTGTGCACAAGCTGGGAAGGATGGCGCAGCTTGCGGGTCCAGGAAATTTCGGAAATGTGCACCAGACCCTCGACGCCGGGCTCAAGCTCCACAAAGGCGCCGTAGTCGACCAGGTTGGAAACCTTGCCATGGACCTTGCTGCCCACAGGGAAACGGGCGGCAATGTTTTCCCACGGGTCGGGCACAAGCTGCTTGAGGCCCAGGGACACCTTGCAGTGTTCGCGGTCGAAGGAGAGCACCTTCAGGGTGAGCTCCATGCCCAGGGAGACCATTTCCTTGGGGTGGCGGATGCGCTTCCAGCTCATGTCGGTGATGTGCAGAAGGCCATCCAGGCCACCAAGATCCACAAACACGCCGTACTCGGTGATGTTCTTGGCCTTGCCCGTGACAATCTGGCCTTCCTGCAGGGTCTCCAGCAGGGCCTTGCGCTTGCTGTCCCTCTCTTCCTCGAGCAGGACACGGCGTGACACTATGACATTGCTGCGGCGGCGGTTGATCTTGAGAACACGGAACTCAAAGTCCTGGTTGACCAGTGCGTCCATATCCGGCACAGGACGAAGATCCACATGGGAACCGGGCAGGAAGGCTTCCACGCCACCGATGTCCACGGTGTAGCCGCCCTTGATGCGGCGGGTGATGCGGCCCTTGATGGTCTTGTTGTTTTCCTGCACGTCTTCGAGCTGATCGAACACCTGCATGCGCTTGGCCTTTTCGAAGGAGAGGATGATCGTCCCCTCGACCTCGTCCTTGCGATCCACATACACGTCGATCTTGTCGCCGACCTTGACAGTCACATTGCCCTCGCTGTCAAGGAATTCGCTCGTGGGTATCTGTCCCTCGGACTTGAAGCTGACATCAACCAGAACATTGTCGTCACCAACCCGGACGACTTCTCCTTTGACGATGGAACCTACTTCAATTTCGCCAAAGTCGGGGGTTAAGTAGTTCTCGAGGGCAGAACCGAAATCAAAGGTATCGGTTTCACGCCCTGCTTCCTGCATTGCCATACTGCGCCGGCCTCCAAACAGAATTTATGGTCCGTTATTGGGACCAATTTCGGGCGTCTACAAAAAAAGAAGAAAGTTGTCAAGAAAAAGACTGGAAATCCTTTTATCCCGGCCCTAAAAGTCTCTTTAAAATCTTTCTATGGTAAAAATAATCTATGCAGTATTCTTCATATATCGACAAAAATCACTATGAGACTCGGAATATATGTCTCTGATACATGCCAAAACAACCTGATGTTTGTGGGTGCTGTTTTTCATAGTGTGAAAATATGCAAGCAGGTATCTGCACCTTCATGGAAAAGAAAAGCAAAAAGGCAGAATGCCTGACTGCCCTGCCGGGCTTGCGTTTTTGCGGCATTGCCGCGCGTTTTTTTTCGCAGGGCAAGGCGCAGCCAGCAAAGTGGCAAGAGCTGTCGATCCAGCCTATTGTCACTTACAGAGCAAATCACTATGCTATGCCCCCTTTGCCGCCTCTCGCGGAGGAGATGATCTCCCTATCGTATCTTGTGCGGCAGGAGCAAGGATGGACGACATGGAACTTGAGCTGCTGGTATCGATATGCGCCTGGGCAGTGGGTGCCTTCATCTGTGGATTGTGCGGGCTTGGGGTAGCCATTGTTGCCGTGCCCCTCATGATGCTGGTCATGCCCGTGCAGAAGGTTGTTCTCATAGCCTGTCTCACGGCCCTGGGGCTCACTGGGGTCATGGCCGTCTACTACCATAAGCACTGCCCCTGGAAGACCGTATTGTGGATGATTGTCGGCGCCATTCCCGGCAGCGTGGTTGGCATCTATATCCTGAAGTACATGCCTGCCAGGATGCTCGAAATCATCGTGGGCATCATGCTCTTCTTCTGCATTGTGGGCATACAGTTTCTGCAAAACAGGATACGAGTCGCGGACAGACCCCGCAACGCCATCATAACCGGCTTTCTGGGCGGGGTGATAGGAACAAGCATTACCATTGATGGCGCTGTCGTAGGGCTGTATGGCCTGTTGATAGGCCTGGATCCCATGAGCTTTCTGGGCTTCACCAGCATGTTTTTCTTCCTGCGCAATGTGGTGAGCGACAGCATGCAGGCCCTGTCCGGCCTGTACACGGGAGAAATCGTCACCTACGCGCTCTACTGCATACCTGCGTCCCTGCTGGGATTTGCCCTGTCCATTCCCCTTGTGCGCAAAATCAACGTCAATCTCTTTCGCGCGGTGGTGAAGGTGGTCATAGTGCTTGCCGCCATCATGTGTCTTGCCAAGGGGATACTTTAGGAAAGAGAGAACCGGCCCCTGTCGAAGGCAAAGGGGCGGACTTGCGCTGTTTGTGCAAGTCCGCCCCAAAAAAACGTGGGCATTGGCCACATTTGTTAGGCATAGCCCAAGGTCACGGGATAGTATTGGGCCGGAGTCTGCGTAACACGCAGAATCTGGACGCTGAACATGCCGTGTCCGCTGCAGGCCGGGCAGCCATCGGTCACCAGAACACAGGTAGGATCCAGTTCCAGGGGATCAATGCCGGCTGTCCTGAACAGTTCGGTCGTCTTGCCCGGCCCCCAGATGACCGGGGCGCCGCAGCGGCCGCACTGCACGTAAACCATTTCGGGGTTGAAGCCCCTGTGCATGGGGTCCGGGTATCTGCTTTCACTCACCGTGATGCAGATGGGTTGCCCTTGTGTCTTTTTTCTTGTGCTGAACATATGTCAAATTTCCTGTTGCAAGCTCGGGAAAACAAAGATTCAGAAAAAGCAGTTTGTCTGCAATGGGCAGCATTGGGGCCTGCCCTTTGGGCAAACAACTGAAGCAAATGAAGATCATGTGCCCGCCATATGTACGGGAACACTCTACCATTTACTTTCTATTGACGAAAACAGCTTTCGTCAAGATCCTCAAGGCTACAGATTTTCTTGGGATTTTTGGCACAACAAGGGGGCTGGCCCATGTCTTGCCCCTGTCCTGCCTTTTTCCTAGAATTTTTGTCCGGGACTGATGTCCCGAACATGTGCGCAAGCGAACCGCAAGCCCTGTCATAGGGAAGGAAGACCCATGCCTCTGCCAAGAATCGTGCTTTTGCCCCCGGAACTGTGCAATCAGATAGCTGCTGGTGAAGTGGTGGAACGGCCGGCAAGCGTCGTCAAGGAACTGGTGGAAAACAGCCTGGATGCCCTGAGCACCTTTGTGGAGGTGCGCCTGGAAAGTGGCGGTCAGGGCCTTATCCGCGTGCAGGACAATGGTATGGGCATGCAGAGGGCGGATCTGGAACTGGCGCTCACAAGGCATGCCACCAGCAAGATACGCACTGTGGACGATCTGGAAAACATCAATTCCTATGGCTTTCGCGGCGAGGCTCTGCCCAGTGTGGCCTCGGTTTCGCGCTGTTTGCTGACGTCCATTGCCGAGGGGAGCGACGAGGCATGGACCTGCCGGGTCAGCTTCGGCAAGTTTGAGGGTATCGAGCCTGCTGCCCTGCACAGGGGCACCATTGTGGAAGTCCGGGACCTGTTCACCAATGTGCCCGCACGCCTCAAATTTTTGCGTGGCGTGCCCACAGAGGTGAAACACTGCCAGGAGTGGCTTTCCAGACTGGCCCTGACGCGTCCGGAAGTGACCTTTCGCCTTGAGAGCGACGGCAGGGAACTTGTGCATTTTCGGGCTGGCCAGGGTGTCTTCGAACGCCTGGAAAGCATGTGGCCCAGACTTGTGACTGAAAATCTCGTTGCCCTGGACAGAACAGCCTACGGCATGCGGGTGCACGGTTTTGTTTCGCGTCCGGGTACAAGCCAGCCTAAGAGCAACAGGATACTGCTCTTTGTCAACGGCCGCAGCATCAGCGACAAGAAGATTTTCGCTGCCATACGCGAGGCCTACAAGGGCAAGATAACAAGCAGGGATCACCCCCAGGCCGTGCTTTTCCTGGAACTCGACCCCCATGAGGTGGACGTGAATGTGCATCCTGCCAAGAGCGAGGTGCGCTTTCGCGACGAAAGGAGCGTTTTTCGGGCCATACTGGTGGCCGTGGGCCAGGCACTGGAAAGGGCCGGTTCGGCCAACACACCGGTCACGGAGGATATCCTGCCCCCTGCGGCGCAGCCTGCTGTGAGGGAAGAAGGGCTTGGCAAGGCCTGGGGCGAACAGGGCGGGCCAAGTCCCATAGCGGAGAAGAACGCGGCCTCCGGTGAACCCGCAGGACAGGCGGATGCCCGCCAGCAGCCCTTTGTCTCAAGGCCCATGGGCTTTTGGGGCAGGGTCGACGAGGAGCTCAATCCGGGCATGACCATGGGCAGGTCCAGGGAGCAGGACACGGACATAGAGTGGCTTGTGCCCAGGGACAGCAAAACGGCGCAGGCTCCCGTCCCAGGGGAACGGCATGTGGCCAAGGAGTTTCCTTCAGGGCCGAAATTCTGGGAAGATGGTGCGCCAGACATGGTCGCTCCCTCGCTTTTGCCAACACGGGAAGAGACGACGCAGACAGCTGCACATGAGGCTGACGCAGATCATGGCGCGGATGCCGGCAGAACTTCTGACGAGATCTTGGGCGAGGATCGGGCGGCTGACACAATACGGGGGATCACCTATCTCGGGCAGGTGGCCGAAACCTATCTTGTGCTGCGCGATGCTGCGGGCGCCCTGCTTTTACTGGATCAGCACGCTGCCCACGAACGTGTCCTCTATGCGAGGATACGGGCGAAGGGATATTGCGGCGAGGGGCAGGGACTGGCTGTTCCCCTGGAGCTGCCCCTGCACGCAAGCGAGTCCCAGCGCTTTGTCGAGGTGTCGGAACGACTTGCCGAGCTTGGTTTTGCGGCCAGACTGTCCGGCATGACCCTGAGCGTGCGGGCCATACCGGCCCTCTTGCACAGAAACGAGGCCCAGCAGTTTCTGCGCGAGGTTTTGGCCGGAACAAGGGAGGAAATGGACGCGCGCTTTGCCTCCATGGCCTGCAAGTCCGCCATCAAGGCCGGAGAAAACCTCGGTCGCGACGAGGCCCTCCTTCTGCTGCGCCAGTGGCTTGCCACCCCGGACAGGGAATACTGCCCGCACGGAAGGCCCATTGTGCTGCGCTGGGACAAGCTCGAGCTCGAAAAGCTTTTCAAGCGTCGCCAGTCCTGACGAACATCTGGGCAAATACCCTGCCTGAGGCCCTCGCGGGGCCGCACTGCCTGCGCCCGTCCTGGGGCGGACATTCCTACATGCCAGAGTAGTCCAGTACCTGATTGAGGGAGACTGTTCCCTTGCGCAGGTATGGTGCTGTGTGCGAGCGGTCCCTGTCGCGGGACTCGAAGCGCGTCAGGGTCCAGTTTTCCATGTCGAGAACGTCCATCTTGCCCCTGGCACCGGCCTGCACGGCCTTTTCCAGCAGGGGGACCACATCTTCCCAGGGAAAATAGATGCCCTCGAAGCTGATGCGCAGCATGGTGTCCTCGCAAAAGACATGGGGATCCGTGTCCCCTTCCAGGGCAACGGCCTGTGAGGCTGCCTGGCGGACCTTTTCGATCATGTCCTGGGATACGGGGGAAAAGGCCGCGTAGACCTTGAGAAGAACTGGCTGGCTCATGCTTTTTTCCTATCCTGCCGGGCAGAACCGGCCGCAGGGTGAATGCCGACAAAGAAGGGCGGCACCCGCGGTACCGCCCCTGCAAGCGAAACTGGCAAAGCTGCGCCCTAATGCTTCACTATGCTGGTAATCTTTTCGTTCATGGGTTCCACAATGTCCTTGAGCGTTTCCGCGAGCAGCTGCTCGACAGCATTGTTGGTCGGGAAGGTGGTTGTGGAGCCAGCAGCCATGAGCGGCTGGCGCATGATGACCTTGTCCTTGTTGGCAAGAACATAGTTGACGCGGATCTTGGCTTCGAAGGAAGTGGCGGAAGTCTCGCGCACCTCAAGCTGCTCGATGGAGCCGTTGAGGATGTAGTCCGGGGTTGCGCGCTTCGCGCTGGAGGCGTTCATGGTGTAGGAGACCTGGAAGCCGCTGGCGGAGAGGCGGTCGGCAATGGCCCTGCTGACCCAGTCCGCGGTATCGTCCATGGTCGTGAAGTAGCTGTTGTCGCGACGCAGGCCGAGGGAAGACGTGTCCACGCGCTTGTCGGTAAATTTCACCACGGCAATGGTAGAGGCAGATGGCGTGGGCAGAACATCTGCCGAGGGCTTCATGGGCAGCAGATGGATCGTGTTGCTGGGACCGCAGGCCGCAACAAGAAGAAGCAGGGCAAGCAGGCAGGGGAGAAGGAAGATGCGTTTGGACGTCATGGAGGCCTCGGAAAAGGAAACTGTGTGAAAAGTGTGGGACAATCTGTGGAGTAGCGACCAAATATTGCGTTTGCGTGCCGTATTGCCGAAGGCCTGTGACCGATGCCCGGTGCGCGGCGCAGGCTCGTCCGGGGACTTTTTTTGGGGGAAGGGCGCGGAGGGCCCCAAATCGGTATTTTGCCTTTCTGCCTTTTGTGTGCTAACGAGTCACGCGGCTGCAGGGCATGCCGTGTCAGCCTTGTGGAGAGATGCACGACTTGGTTGGAAGGGCTTCCCCGCAAAAGTTCCCGCACGGGAATGCTTGCGGCGAAATCCTGCCCTTTTTTTGCCGGGCAGTCCTTGCAAGGCAAGAAAACTTGCGCGGATGCAGGCCACTGAATTGCTTCATTGACCTTGTACCCGCAAAGTGTTTGCGCCGGGCCTTCTCCGGCCATGGTACGGGGGAAGCCTTAAGACCTGTGGCAGCACGACATGCGTTGTTGCTCAGCGAATTTTGCTAGCACAAAGAACAAAGAAAGGCAAAAAGTCCCTTGCCTGCGCGGTTTTTTCCGCATCCTCCTTCCAGGGCAGCAAGGCTCAAGGGAGACAGGCCAACAGGGACAATACAAGTATATCAGGGACAGACAATGCTTGACCTCAAACGCATACAGAAACAGCCCGAGATCCTGGCAAAGGCTCTGGCAGATCGTCATTCGGATCTGAGCATAACGACCTTTCAGGAAATAGACGCTGTTCGTCGCAAGAACATCGCAGCAGTGGAAGAACTCAAGAGCCGCCGCAATGCAGCCTCCCAGGAAGTGGCCCGCATGAAGCGCGAGGGGCAGGACGCCTCTGCCCTGCTGGCCGAACTCGCCGATGTGTCAGCCCGAATCAAGGAGCTTGACGCCAAAACCGACGAGGCAGTCGCCAGGCTTGAGGAATGGATGCTTTCCGTTCCCAACATCCCCGACTCCTCCGTGCCTGTGGGCAAGGACGAGACAGAGAATGTGGAAATCCGCAGGGTGGGAACGCCCCGCGAGTTCGACTTCGAGCCTCTGCCGCACTGGGATGTGGGCACAAGGCTCAAGGGACTGGACTTCGAGCGCGCGGCCAGAATGTCCGGCAGCCGCTATGTGGTCTCCCTTGGCTGGGCTGCCCGCCTCGACAGGGCCCTGGTGAACTTCTTTCTGGACGTGCACACCAAGGAAGAGGACTATATCGAGGTTCAGCCTCCCGCCATCGTGACAGGGCAGACCCTGACCGGCACAGCCCAGCTGCCCAAGTTCGAGGAGGATCTCTACAAGCTGCGGGAGGGAACCTACCTCATTCCCACAGCGGAGGTGCCCCTCACCAACCTGCACGCCCAGGAAGTACTGGCAGAGGAAGATTTGCCCAGGGCCTACACGGCCGCTACCCCCTGCTTCCGCTCGGAAGCAGGTTCGGCTGGCAAGGACACCCGCGGGCTCATCCGCATGCATCAGTTCACCAAGGTGGAAATGGTGCGCTTTGCCCATCCCGACGACAGCTTCAACCAGCTTGAGCTCATGACAGGCCATGCCAGAAAGCTGCTCGAAAGGCTTGAGCTGCCTTTTCGCCAGATAGTGCTCTGCACAGGCGACATGGGCTTCAGTTCGGCCAAAACCTACGATCTCGAGGTCTGGTTCCCGCAGCAGAAGACCTACAGGGAAATTTCCTCCTGCTCCAACTGCCTGGACTTCCAGGCAAGACGCGCCAACATTCGCTTCAAGCCCAAGGGCGGCAAGTCGGCCTTCTGCCACACGCTGAATGGCTCGGGCCTGCCTACCGGACGCACCATAGCGGCCATTCTGGAAAACAACCAGCAAAGGGACGGCAGCGTTGTCATACCCAAGGCTCTTGTCCCCTACATGGACGGCCTTGAGGTCATCGAGCCGGACAGCCGCCTCATCTGATTGTCCTGCCCAAAGCACCAATCAGGCCTGTCCGTTGAGGGCAGGCCAAGTCAAGGGCCCCTTCGCCTGCAAGGCGAAGGGGCCCTGATTTTGCACGGGAGAAAGCGGAGCCTTTCCCGGTTATCCCTCTAGAGCGGTTTCTGAATGAAAACTTTTATTCTAGACGGCATATCCAGCCTCACGGTACCAGCCTCTGATGTCGGATAGGGTCACCGCATCAAGGGCCTTGTTGATAGCCGACTCCAGGGCATCTGTAGTCCTTGCCTTGATACCTCGGAGGAAAGATTTCACCTTACTCCACAATTTTTCGATTGGATTTAAGTCTGGGCTATAGGGAGGAAGATAAATTAGATTAACCCCTCTATTTTTACAA
>CALVGM010000049.1 GCA_944327095.1 uncultured Desulfovibrio sp.
GTGGCAACAGGAGATAGCCCTTGCAGCATTCATACGACGTCGAGGCCTTCAGGCAGCTCTTCGAACATCAGTACCTGTGGGTAAACGGCTTTATGCGCAATGTACTGCGCAAGGCCGACAAGCCGGCACTGTACTGTCCTGCGACCTTGCGCATGTGGACCTACAAGACTCTGAACGAGGAAGTGAACAGGCTGGCCCATGCCCTGCACAGGGCCGGTGTCGGCCAGGGCGACGTGGTCATGTACGCCCTGCTCAACTCGGCCGAGTTCGTCTTCACCTATGTTGCCTGCCACAAGGTGCGCTGCGTGGGGGCTCCCCTGAACTACAGGCTCTCCCCTGGCGAGCTTGCCCTGCTCATCGACGCATCCAGCCCCAAGGTCCTTGTCTACGATCAAGATTTCGCGACTCTCATTGCCGAGGCCCTGAAGCTTGTGAAGCACAGGCCAGCAACCGTGGTCATGGCGGATCTCGAAAACAGGGGCACTGCCCCGCAGGGCGCTGTGGCCTACAGGGACTTTGTGGGGGACATGCCGGCAACGGACTTTCCCCTGCCCGAGAGCGCGGACATCTTTGACGAGACCACGCGCCTCTTTACCTCAGGCACCACAACCCTCCCCAAGGGCGTGCCCATCAACGATCTCAACGAGACCCTCTCGGCGCACGACATCCTCATGCACTTCCCCCTGAACGCCACGGACGTCACCATGAACCTGACCCCGTGGTTCCACCGCGGAGGCGTGCACTGCGGAGGCCCCACCTCTGTCCTCTACGTGGGCGCAGCCATGGTCATCATGCGCGATTTTGCCCCGCGCCTGGCAGTGCAGCACATTGCCCGCTACGGCATAACCTACCTCATAGGCGTGCCCACGGTCATCAACATGATGGCAAGGCTGCAGGAAACAGCGCCCACGGACATGTCCTGCCTGCGCGGCATAGTGCTCATGGGCTCGCCCCTGGACAGGGAACCCTGCCAGCGCTACATGCGGCTTCTGACCCCCCACATCAACAATGGCTACGGCACCACGGAAACCCTGTGGAACACCTTTCTGCGGCCCTATGACCTGCCGGAACACGCGGGCTCGGCAGGCGGCCCCTGCACGGACGACGACGTGCGCGTGCTCAGGCTGCGCGAGGAAGGGCTGCCCGATCCCTCGGACATGGTGCCCATGGACAACAAGACAGTTGGCGAGGTAGCTATCTTGAGCCTTGCCAAGTCCACCTGCTGCTACTACGCCAACCCCGAGCTCACGAAGAAGAAGTTCAAGAACGGCTGGCTGTACACAGGCGATCTGGCAACCTGGGACGAGCACGGCTACATCACCATTATTGGCCGCAAAGACGACATGATTGTCTCTGCTGGCGAAAACATCTACCCCACCCAGGTGGAAGCCATCCTGAACGAGCACCCCAAGGTGGCGGAAAGCCTTGTGCTTGGCATACCCGATCCCAAGCGGGGCCAGATTGTAGTGGCACTCATCAAGGCTAGCGACCCCAGCCTGGACGAACGGGAAATGAAGCAGTACTGCCTCGAACACCCCATGCTCTCCCCCTACAAGCGCCCGCGCATGTACAAGTTTGTGGACGAACTGCCCCACAACGCCACAGGCAAGCTCTTGCACAAGATGCCCAAGGGCATCACCTTCTAGACCTTTTGGGGAAGCCTTGCCGGCAAGGCTTCCCGCTCTGCATCCTCGGGGCTCGGCCACGGACGGGCCCCATTCCCTCAAATCTCCCCACTTTCTCCACTCCATCCTCCTCCTTTCCGCCTTGCCAAGCAGGGCCGAGACTGCCCTGCGCAAAACCGTGCTGCAAACTATTGCCTTTCACGCCAGGGAGTCTGCCATGAGCGCACAAGATTTTTCCAGGGAACGCTTCTCCTTTGTCTCGGACGCCCTGCCCGAGGATCACGCCCTGCTTGTCCTGCGCTTTTTTGGCACCGAGGGCCTAAACGAGCTCTATTCCTTCACCATCTCCCTTGCCACCCAAAAGGAAAGCCTGCCCCTGGAAGCCATGCTGGCCCAAAAAGCCCGCTTTGTCATACGGGCGAGTGCGGAATCAGGCTCAAAAGACGCCATCTTCAGCGGATACATAGGCAGCATAACGCAGACTGCGCGTTACAACGACTGGTCCTTTTACGAAGTCACCCTGCACCCAGGACTATGGTACTATACAAAAAGTGTGCAGAACAACTTCTTTGTGGACAAGGATGTGCACGAGATACTGGAGCAGTGCCTGAAAAAGATGGAAAGCTGCTGCCCAAAGCACGACTTTCGCCTAGCTCAAACTTATCCAAAGCAAAGCTTTTCCATGCAGAACAACGAGAGTCTCTACGACTACATGGCCTGCAAGATGGAACACGATGGGCTGTACTACTATTTCGAGGAGACGGACGAGGGTGAACAGCTTGTCATTACGGACTCGAGGCTCACGCACGTGAGCGTGAAAGGGCCCAATCCCCTGCGCTACTCGCCTGGTTCGGGCCTTGAAGGCCTGCACAGGGAGGAGGTCATCCCTTCCTTTTCCCTGACCTGCTCGCCCCTGCCAAGACAGGTCATTCTGCGCGAGTACGACTGGCTCAATCCCAACAGGCCGCTGGTTGGCAAAAGCCTTGTGTCCGCCACGGGCTTGGGGGACGTCTACTACTACGGGGAGGGCTTCACGAGCACAAGCGAGGGCAACCGCCTGGCAGAGCTTCGGGCAGAGAGCCTGCGCTGCCAGGGAAGGATCTGCCAGGGCACAAGTGCGAACCCACACCTGAGGCCAGGCTTTTGCTTCAGCCTTGAGGGCCACTACGATCCCTCCCTCAACAGGGAGTACCTTCTGACACAGGTGCGCCACGAGGGCAGCCAGGAAGCCTGGCTCTCTCAGGCCATTGGCGTGCCCATAGACAACGCGGATCGCCTCTACTACAGAAATTCCTTTTCCTGCATAGCCTCGGATGTGCAGTTTCGCCCCTTGTGCAAGACAGAGCGCAAAAAGGTCTCCGGCATGATCACTGCCTTCATAGACTCGGCCTCGGACTCTGCCGTAGCCGAGGTCAATGAAACGGGCTGCTACAAGGTGGTCTTCCCCCAGGACATTTCCGATCACGCGTCCGGCAGGTCCTCCTGCTGGGTCAGGCGCATGCAGCCCCACGTGGGCAAGGGACACGGCTTCTCCTTCCCGCTCACTCCTGGCGTCGAGGTGCTCATTGCCTTTGTGGACGGAAATCCGGACAGGCCAGTCATTGCAGGGGCCTTAAGCAATGCGGAGAGCGGTTTCATGGAAAATCCCTCCACAGCGCAGGCTGCAGCCATACAGACAGCTGGCGGAAACGGCCTGGCCTTCAACGACGTGGGAACAAAGCAGGGCCTTGTTCTCGGCACTGGCGGCAGATCCGCGCTCATGATGTCCTCAGGGAGCACGGATGCGCTTTTGGAGTTCTCGGACAGCGCCTTCGAGTCCTTCACCTCGTCAGCCCTTATTGAAGCCGGCATTTCCCACAATCTGGAAGCGGGCTTTCGTCAGGTGATCAAGGCAGACCACGGCGTTTTCGACAACATGAGGACCAACATTCTGCGCGGAAGCATGCAGGCGGCCAACCTGCTCGAATGGGGTGCGCAGTATGTGGAACACAAAGAACAGGTGCAGGAGGAAAGGGAGCAAAAGGAGAAAAACGAAGAGAAAACCCAGGAAGGCTCAGAAACAGAATCAGGAAAAGATACTGCAACGGGGTCGGAAAAGGAGAAGGACAAGGAAGCAGAAAAGAAGACAACGGAAGAAAAGGAAGCGCAGGAAAAGAAGAACACCAACATCCTGGATGGTCTTTCCTACACGGCCTCGACCCTCAAAAGCATTATCCAGAGCATATTTACGCACGATATGCTGAAGGAATTTGCCGAAGCCCAGTACTCGACAGTGCTTACATCAGGTGACGAGGCCTCGGAACTTCAGCTCAATACAAGCGTCAAGCAAGCCGACATCAACAAATACATGGGCTTCTGGATCCTGCAGGTTCTACCCAAATTTGCCGGTAGCATACCAGCCGTGACCATTGGCGAGACAGACGAGCACGACGTCAACAAAAAGCGCGCCCTTGGTCGCGAATACGCCGCAGCCACTGCCGAATCCCTGATTGCCGAAGTAACTGCCTTGGTGCTTCTGTTCGCAACCTTGAGAAAAAAGGAGCCAAAGGGCATGCTTATCAAGAGCGAAAATGGACCACTTGTCAGCTCGGCAAAAGAGAAGGCCATTCATCTGGCTGAGGAGGGTATGACCTTTGCTAGCTTCCCCAATGTGAACAAGAAGCTGTCTCTACCACCGAATGAGTTTACGAATCTGGCTCAGACAAGTGAAATATTGTTAAGCTCACAGAAAGTGAAGGAAATTGCCTCCCATGATATCAATCTCTTGTCGTTTAGGGAAATTACAGCCAATTCTCCCAAGATCGTCCTGTCAAGCAAAAGAGAGGATGTCGGTGTTGCCGAGATTGACCGCCTGGGTCCACAATTGCCAGATATAGGAAATGGATCTCAAAAATATCCTCTAGATAACTCTTCTACGGCAAGCATTTCCATGGAGAGCACTACTCAAAGCAGTAAATTAACCATTGAAAACAAAAATGGTCCCATGACTCTTGATAACGAGGGGACAATGATACTCAAGAACAAGGGAAACCTACTCATGGAAAATCAGGCCAATCAAAACAATTCCCTCATTGTGCGCTACAAGGCATCAGCCGGCGGAAAACAGTTTTCTCTGATTATGAATGATAATACATGCAATCTCTGCAATGAAAACAATCATGGTTTTTCTCTGGAAAAGGACGAAACAATCAGCATCAAGAATTCGCAACAGTCCATCACCATGAATAAATCTGGCAATATGAACGCCAAGGCGCAGACAATTACCCTTGAAGGCACAAACAAAGTATGTATCAAATGTGGATCTGGCACAATCAATATTGCCGAAGGTGAGATTACCTTCTCGCTTGCCAACAAAAAATCAATAACATGTTCAAACATAATAACAAAGATTGGCTGATGATGGGTTGTTTTTCCGGCCTTCTCTTGCGAGGAACATATGCTTGTAGAGTTTCGCGTAAAGAATTTCGGCTGTCTGCGTGACGAGACAGCACTGAGCTTTCTTCCAACCAAGAGCAGGGCTCTCTGGGAAACAAATGTCTACCAGACAAATGTTCCCCTTGTGCCTCAACTTCTGCGGACAGCTCTTCTCTATGGAGCAAATGGTTCGGGAAAATCCACCCTGCTTTATGCATTGCAAACAATGCAGCGCTTTATTGGGGATCAATTGTCAATACAGTCTGACAGTCAACTTCCCTATACTCCATTTTTATATTCTCAAGAGGATTGCACTAATCCTACAGCTTTCGAATGTAGCTTTCTGCATGAAAACTGTTTATATCAATTTGGATTTTCATACAATAAAGATAGAATTTTAGAAGAATATCTCTTTTATTATCCTGAAAATAGAAAGAGAACTTTGTTTACCAGAACATATGATTCAAAAATCAAAAAATATATTTACAAGTTTGGAAAATATTTCCATGGACATAAAAAACTTTTATATAATTATACACATGATTCTATGTTATTTTTGTGTACTGCAAAATATCTAAACAACACACATATTTTGTCCATTTGGAATACATTATCTACAAATATATGTATTATTACTAAATATAATAAGCCAAATATAAATTACATAAATAAATTACTATTTAACAATACAAATATTCAAAAACAAATCTGTTCATTTTTGAAAAGCATAGATACAGAAACTTGTAATATTGAAATAAACAAATTTATATCATACAAGCTTTTAGGTAATGAAGAATATAATGTTTATTTTTATCATAAAAATAATAAAAACAAGACAATAAAATTGTACCAAGAAGATGAATCTGACGGAACACTACAATTATATATTTATCTTCCATATATTCTGCAAGCACTAGAAAAAGGATACCTTCTTGCCATTGATGATCTTGACACAAACATACATCCACTTGTTATGAGACATATAGTAGATATTTTTCAGACAACAAGATATGATACACATGGTGCGCAGCTACTCTTTACTTCCCATGATGTTTCTCTCATGGAAAACAATCCAGAAATACTGAGAAGAGATCAGATATGGTTTGTGGACAAAAGCAATGATCAGGCCTCTTCCCTCTACTCGCTGACAGAATTCAGAAATGTCAAGGATGTTTTCCGTTCCTATCTGCATGGTCGTCTTGGAGCAATTCCTGTCCTGTATGGATGGAACTACCCACCTGAAGTGTAGGATATCTTGGCAAACAGTATGCGTACCCAAGTGTGGATACGCCACATATGTACAGGGAATTCTTGTTGCCCATGAAAAACTACTATCTGGAAGAACTGTCCTATTTGCGTGAGCTTGGGGCAGAATACGCACGGGAGCATCCGGCCATAGCGCCCCTGCTTGCCTCGCGCAGCACGGATCCCGACGTGGAACGCCTGCTCGAGGCCACGGCCTTTCTCTGCGGCCTTGTCAACGAACGCCTGGACCAGAACTTCCCGGAGATCGTGCAGGGTCTGCTCGACATCACTGCCCCACACATGCTCAAGCCCGTGCCCTCGCAAACCCTGATCCAGTTCCTTCCTGCCGGACAGGTTCGGGGCGTGCAGCATATAGTCCCAGGCAACCAGCTGGACAGTGTGGAGGTGGCCGGCACGCGCTGCACCTATACGCCCTGTCATCCCCTGGACATCTATCCTGTCACGGGCACGACAACGCGTCTTCTCGAAAAGGGGAGCGGGGAGGCAGTGCTCGAGACCACCATCCACGCCTGCGCGGGCCTTGGCAGCTGGTGGCCCACAAGCCTGAGCCTTCATGTGCACGATGTTTTCGGCACTGCCTGCCAGTGGCTCTACCTCCTGGCCTCGCGCTGCACGCGCATCGAGCTTGTGGGAGGAAGCGAGCGGCTTGTTCTTTCCCCTTCCTCCCTGACCTGCGAGCTTCCCGAGTGGACCATCCTCTCGGAAGACAGCGCGCTCTCGCCCCTGCCAAGCGCCGCAAGGCTGCGCAACTACTTTGTCCTGCCGGAGCAGTTTCTCTTCCTGCGCCTTGCAGGCATTGCCCCTCTTGCCAGGGCAGGGGCAGCCACAAGTGCCACCCTGCGCTTTTTTGTGCGCGCAAGCGACATTCCCCGCACGGTTTCGCCCAATCTTCTGCAGCTCAACGTTGTGCCTGCCATCAATCTTCTTGTCTGCAACAGTGATCCCTTCATTGTGCGCCAGGACAGGCAGGAATACCGCCTCTCCCCCCAGAAGGACAGCGCACGGCAGCTGGAAATCCACTCCATACGCAGGCTTGTGGGCATACAGCGCGGCCAGGTGCACCATGTCTACGAGCCCTACACAAGCTTTCGCATGGAAAGCACTGCCGGGACCTACACAGTGCGCAGGAAGCGGTCGCAGATCAACGGCCGCATGGAACACTACGTTTCCCTGCTCTACAACTGCGCCCAGGGGCCAGCCGAGAACGAAACCCTGGTGAGCGAGCTTTTGTGCTTCCACCACACCCTCCCCCTGCAGCTCCACGAGGGGGATATCCGCATTGCCACGGACACAAGTCCTGCCATGGCCACCTTCAGAAACATCCTGCCGCCCTCGCCGGCCATGCCTGCGCCAGACGACACAAGCCTCATGTGGCGCATGTTTTCCTGCCTGCACGCCAACATGCTCCCCCTTGCCAGCCCCGAGGCCCTGAAGGAATTTCTCACCCTCTGGCTTCCGGCCTCGGACCCGGACCCCACCCGCGTGACCCTCAACAGGGAGCGCGTAGAGGCCATACGGGACTTTTCCTGCACCCCGGAGGAGCGTTTGTGGCGCGGACGCCTTGTGCACGGCCAGCGCCTTGGCCTGAAGCTTTGCGGCGAATGCTTTGCCAGGGCAGGGGAGCGCTTTCTCTTCGGCCTTGTGCTCGACGAGGTGCTTGCCCAGTACGCCACCATCAATACCTACACACGCCTTGACGTAACGGATCTGACAAGTGGGGAGACGCTTTCATGGAAGCCAAGACTGGGAAGCCGCCGGCTCATGTGATTGAAAATCTGCTCGCGCGGCCCAGGTCCTTCAGCTTTGTCCAGGCCGTGCGCCTTTTGTGCAACTACCACGCAGATGAGTGGAAGAGCGCAGAGGCTTTTCTGCGCCACGGGCTCGCCATTTCCCCGGACCTGTCCCTGGCGCACCCGGGCACGGACATAGCCTCTCTCAGGCGCATCGAGCCTGGGGAGAGAGGAGCTGACGCAGACGGGAAGGAACAGGCCCTGCCGCGCTACGCCATGACCGTGACCTTCCTCTCCCTGTACGGAGCCTCCAGCCCCCTGCCCACCTTCTACACCGAGGAGCTCATCGAGGAGGCCAGGGAGGATCACGACGAGAGCAGGCGCTTTCTCGACATCTTCAACCAGGCCCTCTATGTCCTCTACTACCAGGCCTTCAACGCCTACAAGCTTGGCCAGCGCACCCTGGAGGACGGAGACGAGCGCCTTGCCCTCCTGCAAAGGGCCCTGCTCGGCCTTGGCCTCGCAGGCCTCGAAAAAAGGGCTGGCCTGCCCCTCGCGGATCTTGCCTGCATCCCGCTCTTTCTCAGGCACACGCGCACGGCAAAAGGCCTTGCCGTGACCTTAAGAATGCTGCTTGGCTGCGGCAGATTCGACATCGAACAGTGCCTGCCAAGGACTGTGCCCATTGGCGCCATGGGGCGCCCGGGCCTTGGTGCCATGCGCCTTGGCGAGGACGTTCTGGGGGAGAGCGTGGTGGATCTTGAGGGCGCCTTTCGCGTCCACGTGCGCGGCCTTGGCCGGGAAGAGGTGGCGGACTTTCTGCCAGGGGGCAAAAGGCTTGCGCGCATGGGCGCCATCATCCGCGCCTACCTGTACACGCCCCTCATGTGGGATGTACTGCTGCACCTTGAGGCCGACACCTACCAGGCAGGCTCCCTTGGCTGCTGCCGTCTTGGGGTCACGGCCTTTCTGTGCGAAAGAGAAGGCGCCCAAAAGCGCAGCTACCGCGTAAGCCCTGTCCAGTGCGCCACTCATGGACAAAATCTGATCTTCTGACACCTTTTCTTGCCGCATTTGCAAACTGTTCGCCTCTTTTTTCCTCTGGCGCAGCGGACAAAAAAATGCTACAAGAAAGCACGTTTTCAAGGGCAGGAAACATCCCGGAATCAGGGGGCTATCCCCGCGGAATGTCCTGCCATGCTCAATCCTGGCCCCATGCATCCTCCCTCTCGCGCCACGCTCGCCCCCTGTGGCGCAGGCCAGATCCTTCCCCCGGCAAAGCCACGCATACCCTACAGGAGATATACCATGTCCAAAGAAGGTTCCGTAGCTCCCAAGGAGCGCGTCAACATTGTCTACAGGCCTGCCACCGGCAACGCGCAGGAAGACGTGGAGCTGCCCCTCAAGCTCATGGTGCTTGGCGACTTCACGCAGCGCGAGGACGACCGCCCCATAGAGGACCGCGCGCCTGTTTCCGTTGACAAGGACAATTTCAACGACGTCATGAAGGCCCAGGGCCTGCAGCTGTCCATGAACGTGCCCAACCGCCTGAGCGAGGAAGAGGGCGCGCAGATGGCTGTCAACCTCAGGTTCGAAAAGATGGGCGATTTTTCCCCGGACGCCGTGGCAGCCCAGGTGCCGGAGCTCGCACGACTTCTGGAACTGCGCGAGGCTTTGAAGGCCTTGAAGGGCCCCCTTGCCAACATCCCGGATTTTCGCCGCAAGCTGCAGGAGCTGGTCACGGACGAAGAGGCCCGCAAGACCCTGCTTGAGGTTCTGGACATAAGCGACAGGGAGGGCAAGTAATGAGCGAACAGCTGCAGGAACAAGGGGAAGGCGCACCCCAGGCCCAGGACATGGGCCTTCTTGACGAAATCGTGGAGCTTACGCGGCTCAAGCCCGGCGACGAGGGCTTTGGCACAACCAGGACCGGCCTCAAGGCCTTCCTGAAGGAGCTTGTGGGCACAGGCAGCCAGGCCAAGGTCTCGCCCATTCTGGTGGACAACATGCTGGCGGACATCGACAGGCAGCTCTCGCAGCAGGTCAACGCCATCATGCACTCCGAACCCTTCCAGAAAATGGAGCGGGCCTGGCGCGGGCTCAAGTACCTGGTGGACAACACGGACTTTCGCCAGAACATCAAGATAGAGTTTGTCAACGCCTCCAAGCAGGATCTGCTCGACGACTTCGAGGACGCGCCGGAAGTGACCCGTTCGAGCCTCTACAAGCACATCTACACAGCCGAGTACGGCCAGTTCGGTGGCCAGCCTGTAGGTGCTGTCATAGGCAACTACGACTTTGGCCCGGGCAACCAGGACATGACCCTTCTGCAGAACGTGGCAAGCGTGTGCGCCATGTCCCACGCGCCCTTCATCAGCGCTGCCGGCAAGGACTTCTTTGGCATTGAGCGCTGGGAAGAGCTGCCCAACCTCAAGGATCTCAAGTCCCTGTTCGAAATGCCCCAGTACACCAAGTGGCGCTCCTTCAGGGAAAGCGAGAACGCCCGCTACGTGGGGCTGACGCTGCCGCGCTTTCTTTTGCGCGTGCCCTACGGCGCGGACACCATGCCGGCCAAGAGCTTCCAGTTCGAGGAAGAGGCAGTCAACAGCGAGGACTTTTGCTGGGGCAACACGGCCTTTGCCCTGGCCGGCAGGATTGCGGACAGCTTTGCCAAATACCGCTGGTGCGCCAACATCATAGGTCCCCAGGGCGGCGGGGCAGTGGAAAATCTGCCTGTCTACAACTTCGAGGCCATGGGCCAGATGGAGACCAAGATCCCCACGGAAGTGCTCATTTCCGAAAGGCGCGAATACGAGCTGGCGGAAGAGGGCTTTATTGCCCTCACCATGCGCAAGGGCGCGGACAACGCGGCCTTCTTCTCCGCCAATTCCTGCCAGAAGCCCAAGGTCTTCCCCAACACCCCGGAAGGCAGGGAGGCAGAGCTCAACTACAGGCTCTCCACCCAACTGCCCTACATGATGATCATGAACAGGCTCGCCCACTACATCAAGGTGATCCAGAGGGAAAACATCGGCACCTGGAAGGAGCGCACGGATCTTGAGGCCGAACTCAACAAGTGGATAAGCCAGTACGTGACGGAAATGGACAATCCGGACGCTGTGACACGCAGCAAGCGCCCCCTGCGCATGGCAAAAATTGTCGTCAACGACGTTCCGGGGGATCCTGGCTGGTACAGCGTGGACATCTTTGCCAGACCCCATTTCAAGTACATGGGTTCCAACTTCACCCTTTCTCTGGTGGGCAAGCTCGACAAGAGCTGATGCCCTGAAAAGGCCTGTAACCAACGGATTGCTCCGCGCAAAATTTTCCTGCACACAACTATCGTAACCGCATAAACAAATAAAACAAAAAGGAGTCTCTATGGCACTTACATCCTACATGAAAATCGAAGGCCAGAGCCAGGGCGAAATGAAGGGCGATTGCCCCCAGGGCGGCGACAAGAAGGACAGCATCATTGTCTTTGCCGTGGAGCACGAGATAGAGATCCCCAAGGACACGCACACAGGCCTTCCCACAGG
Organism: uncultured Desulfovibrio sp.; assembly: GCA_944327095.1. GTDB lineage: Bacteria > Desulfobacterota > Desulfovibrionia > Desulfovibrionales > Desulfovibrionaceae > Desulfovibrio. The sequence continues at coordinate 11,575 of CALVGM010000049.1, forward strand.
CCAGCGCATACACCACCCCCTGACAGTGACCAAGCACGTCGATCAGGCAAGCCCCAAGATCTACAAGGCCTGCTGCACGGGCGAACAGTGCACTGTGACTCTGGATCACTACCGCATTGGTCCTGTGGGCGTGGAAGAAAAGTACTTCACCATCAAGCTCGAAAACGCCATTGTCGTTTCCGTGCGCAAGAAGACGCCTTTGACCTTCCTGCCTGAGAACAAGCCCTACGCGGACATGGAAGAGGTTTCCTTCACCTATTCCAAGATCACCTGGACCTACAACGACGGCAATATCGAATACGTGGACGACTGGAAAAAGTAGTCCCAAAATCCGCACTGGCAGGGCCATGGGTGAACGCTCTTGCATGGCCCTGCCGGCATCCCGGACACACAGGAACTGACAGGACCTTTGAGCCAGAGAGGCAAGGGAGAGCTGCATGATTGGCGTAGACATGAGGGGACTTATAGACAGATGCGACGGGGTGTGCACAAGGGCCCTGCACAGGGCAGCGGAGCTGAGCGTTGCCCACACTCACTACGAGGTGACCTTCGAGCATTTTCTGCTCTCCCTGCTTGAGGACGCGACCTCGGACGCGAGCCTTGTGCTTGGGCGCTCGGGCGTGGACACCGGCGCCCTGAAAGAAGAGGTTGCCCGCAGCCTTGCCCTCCTGCGCACAGGCAACAGCGGACGGCCGGTCTTTTCCCCAACCCTACAGGACATTCTCGAGGCAGGCTGGCTTGTCTCCACCATTGACCTGAAGAGCAGGACGCTGCGCTCAGGCGGCGTTCTTCTTGCCTACCTCATGCGCCCGCGCTTCTACTCCCAGGGCGACTACCTTGCCCTGATGCGCTCTCTGGATCCGGCAGCCCTGGTACGGGACTTTGCCAACCTGAGCATGGGAAGCGGCGAGGAAGAGGCCCTGCCGGAAGAGACCCAGGCCCCCCAGGAGGGCGACGCACCCGCAGGCCAGGGTTTTGTTGCCCGCTTTTGCGAGGACTTTACGGCCAAGGCCAGGGCCGGGCGCCTTGACCCTGTCTTTGGCAGGGACAGGGAAATACGCCAGATGGTGGACATTCTGGCAAGGCGGCGCAAGAACAACCCCATCCTGGTGGGCGAGCCGGGCGTTGGCAAGACAGCGGTCATGGAGGGCCTTGCCCTGCGCATAAGCCTGGGCGATGTGCCGGACACCCTGCGCGACACAACCCTGCTTGGCCTTGACATAGGCCTGCTCGAGGCAGGGGCCTCGGTCAAGGGCGAGTTCGAGCGCAGGCTCAAGGGCGTGCTCGACGAAATCAAGTCCTCTGCCAAACCCATTATCCTGTTCATAGACGAGGCGCATCTGCTTGTGGGCGCAGGAGGCAGCGCGGGCGGGTCCGACGCGGCCAACCTCATGAAGCCTGCCCTTGCTCGTGGCGAAATACGCACCTGCGCAGCCACCACCTGGAAGGAGTACAAAAAGTACTTCGAAAAGGACGCAGCCCTTGCCAGGCGCTTTCAGCTTGTGCGCCTCGACGAGCCCTCTGTGGAAACAACGGTGCTCATCCTGCGCGGACTCAAGGCAAGCTACGAAAAGGCCCACGGAGTGCTGGTGCGCGACGAGGCCCTCGAGTGCGCAGCGGACTTTTCGGCGCGCTACGTTTTCGGGCGCTTTTTGCCGGACAAGGCCGTGGACCTTCTGGATACGGCCTGCGCCAGGGTGCGCGTAAGCCTTGCCGCCAAGCCGGCCCCCCTGGAAGACTGCGAGCGCAAGGGCCAGGCCCTTGAGCGCGAGCTTTCAGCCCTGAAAAGAGATCGGGACGAGGGCATCGCGATAGACGACGCGCACCTCGCAGAACTTGAGCAGGAAATCGCGGACAGCCAGGCAAAGGCGCGCGAGCTTGAGGCGCGCTGGCAGGAAGAAAAAGCGCTTGCCCTGTCTGTTGTGAAGGCCCGCGAGACCCTGACCAGGGCCAGGGCGACGCAGGAAAAGACGCAGCCAGACGCCCAGAAAGGCGTAAAGGAAGATCGGCCGGATACCCCGGCGGCCACGGATACGAACGCACAAGGCGAGCAAAATGACGCATCAGCGAGCCTGCCCACGCCCGAGGAAGCCCTGGCAAGCCTGCAAAAGGCCAGGGAGGCCCTCAACGAGAAGCAGGGCGACACCCCCATGGTGAGCGTGGAAGTGACCGCAGACGTGGTGGCTCAGGTGGTCTCCGAGTGGACAGGCATTCCGGCAGGCAGGGTTGCCAGAGATCAGGCAGCCCAGGTGGCCTCCCTGCAGGAAACGCTGGCAGCCTCCATACGCGGCCAGGACGCGGCCCTTGCCGCCATTGTGGAGGGCATACAGGCAAGCCGCGCAGGCCTCAACTCTCCGAATCAGCCCACAGGAGTCTTTTTGCTTGTGGGTCCCTCGGGCGTTGGCAAGACGGAAACAGGTCTTGCCCTGGCGGACGCACTCTTTGGCAACAGGGAAAGCGTCATCACCATCAACATGAGCGAGTTCCAGGAGCGGCACACGGTCTCGCGCCTTGTGGGCTCGCCTCCAGGCTACGTTGGCTACGGCGAGGGCGGACTTCTCACGGAAGCCGTGCGCAGGCGCCCCTACTCTGTTGTTCTGCTCGACGAGGTGGAAAAGGCCCATCCCGATGTCATGCAGCTCTTCTACCAGGTCTTTGACAAGGGCGTGCTCAACGACGGCGAGGGCACGCAGGTGAGCTTCCGCAACACAGTGCTCATGCTCACCTCCAACCTCGGCTCGGACATCACGGCCAGATTGTGCGCAAATCCCGAAGCTGTGCCGGATCAGGAAAGCCTCATCCAGGCCCTGCGCCCAACCCTTGCCAGGCATTTTCAGCCTGCCCTGCTCGCACGCATGCGCATTGTGCCCTACACAAGCCTGAGTCAGTCCGTTCTCAAGGACATTGCCGGCCTGAAGCTCGCGACCCTTGCGCAGCGCGTAGCCGCAAACAACGGCATGACCTGCACCTTTGACGCGAAGGTGGCAGACTGGCTTGCCGAGCGCTGCACGCAGACGGACACGGGCGCCCGCAACATAGATTACGTGCTGGCTGGAACCGTGCTGCCCACCCTTGCCAGAAACATTCTGCAGCACATGGCGGACTCCTGCCCTCCGGACAACGTGCGCCTGAGCGTGGAAGACGGGGAGCTTGTGCTGGACTTTTTCGCTGCGACCAATGCCCCAAGCCCCGAAAAGGGCAGGGACAACCTGGAGAGCGAGCACTAGTATATCGTTCGACAAATTCGTTTAGCACTAAACTGCCTTCTCACTCTTGGGCAGGAAGGCATTTTCAATGTCCTCAAGCTTCCATTTCCAACGAAAAATGACTCGTTCACTGTTTATCTCCT
>CALVGM010000050.1 GCA_944327095.1 uncultured Desulfovibrio sp.
GGACACGGTCTATGTGCCTGCCCCGGGCCTTGAGGAGTTCGCGGAACTGGCGGAAAAAGCTCATCCCTGCGACTTTGCAGCTGTCCTTGGCGAAGGAACCCCTGGACTTTCCCTGCCCCTGGAAGAGCTTGTCCCCTCGGCGGCGGCGCCCCTGAAGAAGAGAGTGGTGCGCCTGGCCTTTGTCAAGGGAGGATCCCATGGCGCTTAGGGGTGTCATCTTCGACTGCGACGGGGTCATGATCGATTCGACAGACGCCAACAGGCAGTTCTACAACCTCATTCTCGAGCACTACGGCCTGCCGCACATGCGCCCGGACCAGGAGCGCTACTGCTTTATGGCCACCTCGGCCCAGGCCCTGGAAAGCCTCTTGCCAAGGGAGCTGCACCCCCTGATCCCCCGCATGGGCAGGGAGGTTGTGAACTACAGGCACAAAATCATGCCCCTGGTGAAAATATATCCCGGTTTTCTTGATTTTGTTCAGGTTTTGCATAATCATGGCATCAGAATGGCTGTCCTGACCAACAGGACCGAAGGCGGCATCAAGGCCGTTCTGGACTTTTTTGCCCTGCCGCCGTACTTTAATCCGGTAGTGTCCGCCTCGGGGGTGCGTCCCAAGCCGGATCCCGAGGGCGCCTTTCGCATCCTCGAGACCTGGAAGTGCCCAGCGCACGATGTCCTCTATATCGGGGACAGCGCTACGGACCAGAAAACGGCCAAGGCAGCGGGCATTCCCTTTGTGGCCTTCAACCCCGCGCAACCCCTGGATGCGGAGATGACCGTGTCCTCCTGGGCCGAGCTTCGGGAGCGGCTGCAGCCAGAACTTGCCACAAGCCAGCCTGCCAGCCAGGATGCACCCTAAGCCTCAACCTCACACACGAGGAAGTCAGACTTGTTCATAGTTTCCAATATCATAAACGCCGTTGCCGTGGTCCTGCACATGCTTGTGTCCGCCTACATCTTTGTGGTGCTTGCCGCGTGCGTGATCTCCTGGTTTCGCGTTTCTCCCTATCACCCGGCTGTGCGCGTGCTCAATCAGCTGACAGAGCCGGTCTTTTTCTTCATACGCCGCAAGCTGCCCTTTGCCAGAATAGGGCAGGTCGATCTCTCGCCCCTTATCCTCATCATTGCCCTGGAGCTTGTGGATCTCATTGTGGTCCGCTCCATACAGCAGGTGGCCATGGGGCTTTGAGACAGCACATATAGTCTATAGCCTATGATCCGGGGGGCGACCCCCTTGTTCCACAGCCAAGGTCTGTGGCAACCCTCTATTGTACAGGAGTCTCATTATGGACCAGCAAGATCGTGATTTCATCCAGGAAAACGCCGAGAAGGATCCTGAACTGAAGTCGCTATGGGAAGAGCATGTCCTCTTTAGCAAGCAGGTTGAGAAGCTTGAGTCCAAGCCCTTCCGCAACCCTGCAGAAGAGCAGAGCCTCAAACAGTTGAAGAAACAGAAGCTGGACGCCAAGACACGCCTCGCAGACAGAATCGACGCGTTGAGGGCTGCCAGATAATCCAAACGGAGTAGAGCAATGGAATTGACAGGAGCACAAATCCTTCTTGAGTCTCTCAAAAAAGAAGGTGTGGACGTGATGTTCGGCTATCCGGGCGGTGCCATTATCGATATCTACGATACCCTGAGCAGGTATCCCGAGATAAAGCACGTGCTGGTACGCCACGAGCAGGGCGCTGTCCACGCGGCTGACGGCTATGCCCGCGCCACCGGCAAGGTGGGCGTAGCCCTGGTGACTTCCGGCCCCGGTGCCACGAACACGGTAACGGGCATCGCCACGGCCTACTGCGATTCCATTCCTCTAGTCGTTATTTCGGGACAGGTCGGCACCGGGCTCATCGGCAACGACGCCTTTCAGGAAGTGGACACGGTGGGCATCACCCGCCCCTGCACGAAGTACAACTACCTCGTGAAGGACGTGAGCAAGCTGAGCCAGATCATCCGTGAAGCCTTCTACATTGCGCGCACCGGCCGCCCGGGCCCGGTGCTCATTGACCTGCCCAAGGACGTTCAGGTGAGCAAGGCCGAGTTCAAGTGGAGCAACGAGGAAGTGTCCATGCGCTCCTACAACCCGAACTACAGGCCGAACCACAATCAGCTGCGCAAGGCCATGGAGGCCCTGAAGGAGAGCTCAAGCCCCGTGATCCTCGCTGGCGGCGGCGTCATCCTCTCCAATGCCTCGCAGGAGCTCACGGATTTTGCAAACGAGGTGCACTGCCCCGTGACCTGCACCCTCATGGGGCTTGGCAGCTTCCCGAGCAGCTCGGATCTGTGGCTTGGCATGGTGGGCATGCACGGCACCTACACGGCGAACATGTCCCTCAACAACGCGGACCTCATTGTCTGTGTGGGCGGTCGCTTTGACGACCGTGTGACCGGCAAGCTCTCCACCTTTGCTCCCAAGGCCAAGATTGTCCACATCGACATCGACCCCACCACCATTCGCAAGAACGTGAAGGTGGACGTGCCCGTTGTGGCGGACTGCAGGCTCGCCCTTGAGGGCATGCTCGAGCTTGCCAAGACCAAGTACGCGGAGACGGACTGGGCCGGCAAGCACAAGGGCTGGTGCGAGACCCTCAAGAACTGGCGCATCGAGCAGCCCCTGACCTGGAACGACGAGGGCCGCTATGTCAAGCCCCAGCAGGTCATGCGCACCATGCGCGAGATCACCGGCGGCAACGCCATCATCAGCACGGAAGTGGGCCAGAACCAGATGTGGGTTGCCCAGTTCTACGACTTCGACAGCCCCAGGTCCCTGCTCACCTCCGGTGGCCTCGGCACCATGGGCTACGGCCTGCCTGCGGCTGTGGGCGCTCAGTTCGCCTTCCCGGACAAGCTGGTCATAGACGTGGCCGGCGACGGGTCCATACAGATGAACATCCAGGAAATGGCCACCATCGTCGAGCACAGGCTGCCCATCAAGATCATCATCCTGAACAACGGCTACCTCGGCATGGTGCGCCAGTGGCAGGAACTTTTCTACAAGCACAACTACTCCTTCACCTCCATGCACGGTCAGCCGGACTTCGTGAAGCTGGCCGACGCGTACGGAGCCGAGGGCTACCGCATCACGGCCAGGGAGGACCTCGAGCCCACCCTGCGCAAGGCACTTGCCTCGCCCAATCCCGCCATTGTGGACGTGGTCATCGAGCCCGAGGAAGACGTGTATCCCATGGTGCCGGCAGGCGCGTCTCTTGACGAAATGCTGCTTGTGTAGAGGAGGGGCCCAAATGATCGACAACGAAAAAGACAGACATGTGCTTTCCGTGCTTGTGGAAAACGAGCCTGGAGTGCTTTCCCGCGTGGTGGGCCTGTTCAGCGGCAGAGGCTACAACATCCATTCCCTCAACGTGGCTCCGGCCCTTGAGGAGGGCACAAGCCACATGACCATCACAACCTACGGCGACATGCAGATTCTTGAGCAGATCATGAAGCAGCTGCACAAGAGTGTATCGGTCATCAAGGTTGTGGAGTACTCGGACATCCACGCCGTGGAGAGGGAAATGATGTTCGTGAAGGTGCAGGCCGAAGGCGCCATGCGCGGCGAAATCCTGCGCACCGTGGACATCTTCCGCTGCAAGGTCATTGACGTGAGCCCGACAGAGATCACCATCGAGGCCACAGGCGATCACGAAAAGCTCGAGGCCATTGTGGGGCTCTTGCACCGCTTCGGCATCAAGGAGATCGCCCGCACAGGCTCCGTTGTCATGCGCAGGTCCCGCCGCAGCGAATAGTTTCGGTGCCTTGCGAGCCTGGTTTTTGGCCAGGCCCGGGAACTTGCAAAAAAACTGATTGATTGATCAGTTTTTGATCTTGACAAAGCAGAACAAAAACACAAATCTTGTGAAGCCCTTTCCGCCTAGGGAAGGGCTTTTGAACACTTTTTTTTCTTCAGAAGGCTAAACCAATGAAAATCTATTACGACGCCGATGCCGATCTTGCCCAGCTCAAGGACAAGACTGTTGCTATCCTTGGCTATGGCAGCCAGGGTCATGCTCACGCTCTCAATCTTCGCGATTCCGGTGTGAACGTTATTGTTGCCCAGCGCCCCGGCGGCCCCAACTACGAGCTTGCCAAGCAGCACGGCTTTGAGCCCATGAGTGTTGCCGAAGCCAGCGAAAAGGCCGACTTCATCATGGTTCTTCTGCCCGACGAAGTGCAGGCCGACGTGTACAAGACCGATATTGCCCCCCATCTGAAGGCCGGCAATACCCTCATGTTCGCCCACGGCTTCAACATCCACTTCCAGCAGATCGTGCCTCCGGCAGACGTTGACGTGATCATGGTCGCCCCCAAGGGTCCCGGCCATCTCGTGCGCCGCACCTTCACCGAGGGTGCCGGTGTGCCTGACCTCGTCGCTGTCTACCAGAATGCCTCCGGCAAGGCCAAGGAAAACGCCCTTGCCTACGCCAAGGGCATTGGCGGCACCCGCTCCGGTGTCATCGAGACCACCTTCCGCGAAGAGACCGAAACCGACCTCTTTGGCGAGCAGTGCGTGCTGTGCGGCGGCCTCTCCGCCCTCATCAAGGCTGGTTTCGAAGTGCTGGTGGAAGCCGGCTATCATCCCGAAATGGCCTTCTTCGAGTGCATGCACGAGATGAAGCTCATCACCGACCTGGTCTACGAGGGTGGTCTTGCCCGCATGCGCTACTCCATTTCCAACACTGCCGAGTACGGCGACTACACCGCTGGTCCCCGTATCGTCACCGAGGACACCAAGAACGCCATGCGTCAGCTGCTCAAGGAAATCCAGAACGGCACCTTTGCTGGCAACTTCATCGGTGAGTTCAAGTCCCGTGGCAAGGCCAACTTCCTGGCCACCCGTCGCATCGAGGCCGAGCATCAGCTGCAGGAAGTGGGCGACAATATGCGTCAGATGATGAGCTGGCTCAAGAAGGACAAGAACTCCGACTAGTTCTTTCCTAAAGCCACACAAGGCAATACAAATTGCAAATAGCGCGCTGTCTGTCTTTCGGGACGGGCGGTGCGCTTTTTTGTTTGTGTCTGCGTATCTCCATGGTGTCAGGCGCAAGGATAATTGACCCCCTAGAGCGGTTTCTGAATGAAAACTTTCATTCTAGACGGCATATCCAGCCTCACGGTACCAGCCTCTGATGTCGGATAGGGTCACCGCATCAAGGGCCTTGTTGATAGCCGACTCCAGGGCAT
>CALVGM010000051.1 GCA_944327095.1 uncultured Desulfovibrio sp.
ATGAGTTCTCTGGCAAAGCCGGAGTCCGGAGTAAGGGTAACGTTTGCCATTTGTGCCTACCTCCTACATGGCCTTGAAGGGGTTGGGTCCCATCTGTTCAATGCGTTTCACAAAGCCGTCGATCATGTCTGTCACATGGTCGGCCTCGTCAATGGCCAGCTCGAACTGTTCCACGCGTTCGGGTTCGACACCAAGACGATTCAGGGTTTCGGCAATGTTGGTCATGCGGCGCGAGCACAGTTCGGAACCCTTCACAAAGTGGCACTGGTAGTCGTCGCCGTATTTGCAGCCCAGAAGCATCACGCCGTCAAAGCCCTTGCTCATGGCGTCGGAGACCCAGATGGCGTTCACAGAGCCAAGGCAGCGCACGGGAATGATGCGAACGTAGGGGCTCCAGCGGTATCCCTGCAGGGCGGCCATGTCCAGCGCGGGATAGGCGTCGTTTTCACAGGCCAGGATGAGAATGCGCGGACCGCAGGTCTTGAAGTCCTTGGGAACCGTGACCTCGCGGATCATGGAGCCAACCTGATCAATGTTGTAGTTGGCAAAGGAAATGACGCGCTCGGGGCAGGCACCAAAGCAGGTGCCGCAGCGGCGGCAGCGTGCCGGATTGGGCTTGGGTGTGCCCTTCTCGTCATCGTCCAGGGCGCCGAAGGGACATTCTTCCGTGCAGCGCTTGCACTGTGTGCAGCGCACGAAGTTGAACACAGGGTAGGTGCCGTCGCCGGAACGAGGATGCACTGCCACGCCGTGCTCTGCGCACTCGATGGCCTGTATGGCCTTGAGCACAGCGCCGCGGGCGTCAAGCAGGCAGCCGTCCAAGGTCATGGGCTGACGCACGCAGCCAGCTGCGTACACGCCCGTGCGGCGAGTTTCGTAGGGGAAGCAGATGTAGTTGGAATCGAGATAGCCGTCAAAGAGCTCGAGATCCGGGAAGTCCGGGCCCTGGCGGTATTCGAACTGCATGATGGCTTCCGTGGCGGAAACGGGCACAAGGCCTGTGGGCAGAACCACGAGGTCGCAGTCGAGGTCGAAGTCTATGCCAAGCAGGGTATTCTCGCAGGAGACGACCATGTGGTCGGCCTTCTGGGTAATGGAGGTCACGTCTGCCTTGGTCATCATGAGGCCGAGTCTGTCCTGCATGGTGCGGTAGAAGCGCTCGAGAATGCCGGGCACAACCATGTCCTTGTAGAGGACGTAGCACTGCGTCTCGTCATTGGTCTTCTCGCACACGCTCTGGGCAAGGCGGAGCATGCCCACGCTGTTCACGGCATTGGAGTAGCGTAGATGCTCGATGCTTTCGAGATTGACCTTCACAAAGGCGGCTTCTTCCTCTGCCTCTGCGGCCGGTGCAGCGGAAGCCTCGGCCTCGACTGCAGCCTTGGCCTGCTCTTCCTCTTCCCTGGCCTTGCGGGCAGCGTCCTCGGCAATGGTGGTGTCCAGCACGAAGGCTATGCGCCTTGCGGTGATCTGGCCGGCCAGGAAGGCCTTGCCGAACTCTGCTGCGTGCATGACCATGGGCGAGCCGTAGCCCATGCTCTCGAGATACTTGGGAGCAAGGGGCGTCCAGCCTGCGGCCACAACCGCGGAACCCACCTCCATGGTCTCTTCGCCCTTGGGGGTGTTGAGGGTCAGGGTGTACTGACCGGGCTGGCCTGCCAGCTTGGCCACAGTGGAGGACAGATAGACTTTGATGAGCTCGTTTTTCTCCACTGCCGCGATCTTTTCCGGCAGCCCTGTGCTCTCCTTTGCGTCCCAGGGGGCGTGCAGGGGGGAGCCTGTGGGAATGTTGTTTACAGCGCCGCCAAGGCGCTCTGTCTTTTCAACGAGCACAACCTCGTAGCCGCTCTGGGCAGCTTCGAGCGCTGCGGTAAGGCCAGTGAAACCACCGCCCACCACAAGAATGCGGTGCACGCCCTTGTCCAGGGCTGCGGAGTCGGGCAGATTGCCCTTCTGCAGCTTGACCACGCCCATATTGACGTAGTCCGTGGCAATCTCGGTCAGCAGGGCGGGCGCAGGGGCTCCCTCCACCGGAGGATTGCCTGAAGGATCCTCGTAGCTCAGCACGCACTGCTCGTGCAGGTTGACGCGCTCGGTGTACACGGGGAAACGATAGATATCCGTGTCCTCGCGGGGGGAAGGACCGCAGATGAGCACGCCGTCAAGGCCGTTTTCCTCGATATCCTTCGAAATGGTCGCAACTTCCTCTGCGAGGACAGGGAAGACGCGTACCACGGCCACAAGGCTGTCCCACTTGTTTTTTACCCCTGCGGCCAGGGCTTCCACATCAAGGCCGCCACCAATGTTGGCGGCATCAAAATAGACACCAATCTTGCTGGACATGCCGCCTACCTCCCTTCCACGGTCTGCACAGCCTTGAGGGCTGCGGCAGTGCCGGTTTGTGCGGAACGTGTGACATCAAGAGGCATGAGGGCACAACCTGCGGTAAAGATGCCTTCTTCCTCGCCGCCCGTGACAAAGCCGTCTTCGTCCAGAGGCAGGGGCAGCGGGCAGTTGCCGGCCGAAAGGGACGGCTGCATGCCTGTGGCAAGGACAACAAGATCGTAGTCCACGGTGAGCTTTTCGCCGCGGACCGCGTCTTCGGCCTGCACGCGGCAGCGATCGCCTTCGATCTGCTCCACGTTGGCCACCTTGCCCTTGATAAAGTTCACTCTGCCGGAGGCACGGGCCTTGTCGAGTGTCTTGATGTAGCGGCCCGGGGTACGCAGGTCGATGTAGTACACATCGCAAATGGCGTCCGGCAGGGAGTTCACAACATAGAAGCACTGCTTGATGGAGGCCATGCAGCAGATATAGGAGCAGTAGTTGAGATGGTTCTGGTCGCGGGAACCCGCGCACTGCACAAAGCACACGCGCTTGGGGGCCACATGATCGGTAGGACGGACAATCTTGCCCTTTGTCGGACCGTAGGGAGAAGCCAGACGTTCCATCTGCATGTTGGTGATGCAGTTTGCGACATTGCCTGCACCGAGGTTCTTCAGGTTGGTCACATCGTAGGGTTTCCAGCCTGTGGCGACCACAATGGCGCCCACGTTGAGCTCGATGGTCTTGGGCTCGTCGTTGAGATTCACAAATTTGTTGCCCGCAAGCATTGCCTTGTCGGAAGCGGTCAGAGCTTTGGCGTCGAGCACGTAGCGGCTCGGGAAGGCAAAGGGCGCGGACTTGTACAAGGCCTTGCGGGTAGACAGGCCGAAGTCGAATTCATTGCTGGTTTCGCCTTCGAGGCCAGAGGCAAAGAAGCCGAGATCCACCGCGTGGGCTGCCGTGTAGCGAGGCTGCAGCGTCACCTTGGCAGTATAGTTCCCCTTTGTTCCGCTCAGGGCCGTAACCTCGGCCAGGGTAAAGAACTTGATACGGGGATTGTTCCTGATGCGCTGGAACTGGATTTCCAGACCACAGGACGGGGGACAGAGTTTGGGAAAGTATTTGTTGAGCTGGGCAACGCGTCCACCCAGGAACGGCGTTTTCTCGACGATATAGACGTCATGTCCCAGCTCCGCCGCTTCTATGGCGGCAGTCAGGCCCGCAAAGCCGCCGCCGACGACGAGAATGGCGCTGGACATTATAGCCTCCTAACTACTCGACGTTAAAAGGGGGAGAACCCCACAAGCGGAGATTCTCCCCCGAAAGGATCTTCAGATATACATCAACCAGTGGTTGCCCGACTAGTCAGGAATGATCTGGATGTAGGGCTTCTTGAAGACCTTGGTTTCGCCGGTGGCGGGATCGAAGCGGGAGTTCACGAAGCACTTCCACTTGCTGTCATCAATGCCCATATGGTCGGCGCGGTAGTAGAAGCCGGGGTAACGGGTCTCTTCACGGAAGGCAATGTGCTGCATGTGCAGACGCACTGTCCACAGACGATGGTAGTTTTCCCAGCAGCGGAGCAGTTCGTGCAGGTCGCGAGCTGCCAGCTTCTTGGAGTCCTCTTCGAGCATGCCGAGC
>CALVGM010000052.1 GCA_944327095.1 uncultured Desulfovibrio sp.
AGGAGATAAACAGTGAACGAGTCATTTTTCGTTGGAAATGGAAGCTTGAGGACATTGAAAATGCCTTCCTGCCCAAGAGTGAGAAGGCAGTTTAGTGCTAAACGAATTTGTCGAACGATATACTAGCGACCGTAGCACCTGACGTAGAGATCGCGCAGTTTTTTCAGGGCCTGGCTGCGCAACTGGGAAACACGCCCCTCGGAAACGTGGAGGGCGTCGGCGATTTCACGCAGGCTGTATTCCTCTATGTAGGACATGGAGAGGATGAAGTTTTCGCGCTCCGAAAGCCTGGCAAGCAGGGAGCGGATATTGGCCACAACCTCATTGCGAATGGCGCTCTTGAAGGGGGTACCGCCACTTTCCATGGCCTCGTTGCTCAGTGTTTCCGCCAGAAGATCCATGTCCGTTGTCACCTGCTGTTCCATGGCCTGCAGGCCAGAGCGCACTTCCTCAAGGGAGAGACCGGTCATCCTGGCAAGCTCTCTTTCGCCAGGCTTTTTGCCCCTCTTGTTCTCGTACTTGTCAATGGCTTCCTGCAGGGCCTTCACAAGAGCCCTGGTACCGCGGGACAGGGGGTCACGGCGACGCATCTCGTCGAGCATGGCACCCTTGATGCGGCCTTCGGCGTAGGTGGTGAAGGCAAAGCCGCTTTCGGGGCGGTATTTGCCAAGGGCTTCCATAAGGCCCATCATGCCGGCGCTCAAGAGATCGTTGTACTCGATGTGTGCAGGCACGCGGCTCTTCTGTTTCTGGGCCAGATAGCGGACCTTGGGCATGTAGTTGCGGATAATGGCTTCCTGTTCCCGGGCGCTGAAGTCCTGCCAGGCCTTCCTGCCTTCCTCAAACATTTCCCAGGGTTTTGCTGTCTTGAACAGAGCGGCGAACATGATGCTTTCTCCTCGTCTTTTTCCCAACTCTCTAACTGCGGATTCCTTGTCTCCTGGCTAGCGATTTCTCATCATTGATTTCTCATCAGGAGTGACTTCCAGAAGAACTGGATGTTGCCGCCTGCCTTCCTGGCTGCCGGCCACTTGCCCACATTCTGCGCGAGTCTTGCAATGGCCCTGGAGGCTTCGGATTTGGGATACAGGCTGCCGAAGGGCCTCTGCTTCATGACCGCATCGCGAACCACGCTGTCCTGGGGAATAATGCCTGCCAGATCCAGGGAAACGCCGGAAAGAAACTGATCGCAGGCGTCGTAGAGCCTGGCAAAAATCTGCTTTCCCTGCCGCTCGTTCTGGCACATGTTGACACAGACCCTGAAGCGCTCCACGCCATGCGTGACCTTGAGGGTCTTCACAAGCGCGTAGGCGTCCGCCAGGGAGGTAGGCTCGGGGCAAAGCACAAGGAGCCTTTCCTGGGCCGCCATGTTGAAGTAGAGCACGGTTTCCCCAGCGCCTGCGGCCGTATCCACAATGAGGTAATCCAGTCTGTCCGCCAGAGGCTCAAGAGCGTGCAAAAGCTCCAGGCGTTCGGTAGTCTTGAGCTCCGTCACCCTGTTGAAGCCGGAACCGGCAGGCAGGATGGAGAAGCCGTAGGCTGTGGGGTAGAGGACGTCCTCGAGGCGAGTACGGGCCTGGAAGAGGTGGAAGATGTCCTTCGGGGGAGTAACGCCAAGCAGCACGTCCACGTTGGCAAGACCGAAATCGGCGTCCAGAAGGCAGACCCTGTTGCCTGCGCCGGCGAGCTGACAGGCCAGATTGACTGCTATGTTGGTCTTGCCCACGCCACCCTTGCCGGATGTGACTGTGAAGACTCTGGGTGTTGTAGCCATGCTTGAAACTCCTTGCCGAAGATTTTGTCCCAGCGCGGGACAGCAAGGATATTGCATGAGCTGTGCCAAACACTTTAACACTTTGTGATTACAGAATCTTTATTCATACAATCTGCCTTTTGACGATCCCTTTCCCCTGTCTTTTTCAGGTTCATGGCTCTCTCGCCTGGGGAAAAGGCCAGCCATCCCTCGCAAGAGTGCAAATTTTATTGTTTATTTCAATAGGTTAACATTTTTCTGTGTTTCCTCTGCGCAAAAAAAAATGGCCGGAAGACTTGTCAGAAATCTGACAGAAGCCTCCCGGCCATCGAAGTTCTGACAGGACGGTTGACCGATTCCACCTGTCAAATGCGTACGCAAAGGTACGCCCTCCCGGGCACGGGAATGTGGAGATATCCTAAAAATCCAGCTTGAAGCGCATGCCCACTCCGGCATCGACCTCTGGCTGATTGTTGTTCCTGGTAAAGACGTTGTGGGGCTGATTTTCGTCCCGGACTATGACTTCCGGGCCAACACCAACAGAGAGGTTTTCGTCCTTCACTGTGGCAAAGGCGCGCACCCTGTGCTGGCTTTCCATGGCCTTGTGCTCGTCAGGTCGCAGCAAATCGGCTTCCGGGGCCGCTTCCCAGCGCCTGTCTTCCCTGTCCACGCTGAGCCTGATACCGCCCGTATCGCGTGAAGTCTGGGTCTGCTTGTCTTCTTCTTTGCCTGTGCCGCCTTTCCTGTCCTGGGGGAGTGCGTTGCGGAAAAGTTCGTCTCCGCCAACACCCCTGTTACCCCAGGCAGAGGCGCTCTGCCCTGCTCCAAAAACCCAGGTATGGGCTCTGGGAACCTGCTTGTCAGAGCTCTGACCATTGGCGTCGCGGCGTGCCTGAGCCTTTGCCTTGCCACTTCCGGCCTTGGCGCTCTTCACGGGATTCTTGGCTTTTGCCTCCCTGCCATTTGCTGTGGCTGCGGTTTCCCCGGCCCGAGCGGCACTGGCATCGGTTGAAAACATGCATAGTGTCGGTAGAAGTGCAAGCGCAAAGAGTGTGGCAAGGGCTGCGACCCAACGCAAAGGGCTGCCTGTGCCCTGATGTCTTGTGTCCTTATGCGTGTACTTCATGAATTCCTCTGCCCTGCGGACGCAAGGGGCGGCGACTGTCGGAAATTTGACACTTCCGTCATGCCATTGCTTCATCCGCTTCATGAACACTTGTCGGCAGGCCTGGTAAAACGTTTAGGCCGGGCGCGGAAAAAATTCGCTTCTGCCATGAACAGGATGGACACGGACAGATGTCCGTCCGCATCCTTGTACCAAGGGATGCATATGCCCCAGAGCATGACCACCTGAGTGCACCCAAATCCCGCAGAGGCCATGTCTCGCGTTTGTGACCAGCACGAGCCTGTCATCACCACGCGTCAAATGTGTTCTTCTGTTGTGCTGATGTCCCAGACTACGACCCCATGACCATGTATCTTCTGCGCTCTCCAGCCAAGGCCGCCCGGCTGCGGAAAGCTGCACGCTGCAGGGCAGGCAACAGCACAGCGCGATCTTGCGGCCTGACATCACAAAAACGATTTCCCCAAAATCAAGCGAGGACGACTGCGGGTTGCTCCCACAGTCGTCCTCCTTTGTCTTATCCTGTCAGCTCAATGCGCCCGTTATCTGGGGCTTGCGGCCTCTTCGCCGGCAGCAGCTGCTGCAGCGGCCTTTTCGGCCCTGATGCCCACAGTGCCCTTGCGCTGGGCATTGACAAGCTCGTCTGTGTCAATGATGGGGAAGCTGGCCTTGGCGCCCGGGTCTTCCCAGCCGCCACCAAGGGCCATGCACACGCTCACAACAGAGCTCAGCCTGTTCTGCAGGGCAGTGGCCAGGGAGAGCTCGGCAGCGAAGAGTTCGCGCTCCGCGTCAAGAACGGTCAGGTAGTCGGTGTAGCCGTTGTCGTACTGGATGCGGGCAATGTTGGCTGCCCTGCGCAGGCTGTCCACCTGTGCCTGGGTGGCCTTCACAATGCGATCACGCTCTGCCTGGGCCGTGAGGGAGGTACGCACGTCGCGGAAGGCCTCCATGACGGTCTGCCTGTAGGTGGCCTCGGCCTGCTCCTTGAGAGCTTCGGCGTTCTTCAGGTTATACCAGGTCTGACCACCCGAGAAAATGGGCAGCGAGACCGTGGCGCCATAACTCCAGATGGCTGCAGGTCCGGAGAAGAGGTTGCTCACTGCCGCAGCCAGGGTGCCCAGTGCGCCAGTCAGGGAAACAGAGGGGAAGAACCTGGCTCTGGCCTCGCCTATGCTGGAATTGGCGGCCATGATGCCGAATTCCGCTGCCCTGATATCGGGCCTGCGCAGCAGAAGATCGGAAGGAAGGCCTTCGGGCAGAACTGGCGGCGTGGGCAGCTTGTCGAGCCTTGTTCCGCGTTCCACCTTCTGCCAGATCTCCCTGGGCTGCCTGCCGAGCAGCACGGCCAGAGAAGCCTCGGCCTCGTCCAGAGCGATGGTGGTGGTGTGCACCGTGGCCCTGGCGGTCTCCACTTCAGCCTTGGCCCGCTGCCAGTCGAGCTCGGTGAGCTCGCCCAGGCGATAGCGACTTGTATAGATGCGCAGCGCGTCTTCCCTGGTCTTGAGGGTACGCTTTGCCGTCTCAAGCTGCATGTCGTAGGAGAGCATGGCAAAGTAGCTCTGGGCCACCTGCCCTGCGATGGAAAGACGCAGGGCCTCCTGGTTGAGCACAGTCTGCAGCAGGATATTGGTCAAGCGGGTGTAGTTGTTGCGCGTAGCGCCCCAGAAGTCCACTTCCCAGCTTGCGGCAAGCTGTCCCTGGTAGTTGGTGTACCAGCGTGAGGCCGTTGAGTGTGGTCCAAAGCTGGAGTTGGCCATCTTCTCGGATCCGCCTTCGGCCGTCAGGTCGGCTCCGGCATTCAGCGAGGGCCACAGGGCAGAGGATCCGACACCAGCCTGGGCCGCTGCTGAGCGTATGCCAGCCATGCCGGCCGCAAGATCCTGGTTGTTCTTGAGAGCCTCTTCCACCATGGCGTTGAGCACGGGATCGTTGAACCGTGTCCACCAGTCCATGTTCAGGGGCTGCGACGAGGGTGTCAGTTTCGTCCACGCCTCGGGAATGTCCATCTTGGGCTGCTCGTAATCCGGTGCAAGAGAGCAGGCGCAGAGGCTTGCTGCGAGCACGAGGCAGACAAGAAGTCGTGTCATATGCGGGAACACTATGCAGAAACCTCCTCTTCTTCGTTTCCCTTGCCCTCGTTGGGATCCGTCTTTCCGCGAAGCTTCAGGGAAATCTTCATGATCGCCGTAAAGAAGAAGGGAATGAAAAGGGTTGCTATGCAGGTGGAAAAGAGCATGCCGCCGATAACGGCCGTGCCAATTGCGTGACGAGAGTTGGCGCCGGCGCCCGTGCTGATGGCCAGGGGCACAACACCAAGGATGAAGGCCAGCGAGGTCATGACAATGGGACGGAAACGCAGACGGGCGGCGTGCATGGCCGCCACACCAAGCGAGCGGCCCTCGCGCCAGGCCTCGACAGCGAACTCGACTATGAGAATGGCGTTCTTGGCCGACAGACCAATGAGCGTGACCAGGGCGACCTGGAAGTACACATCATTGGAGAGGCCGCGGGCCCAGGTGGCCACAAAGGCCCCGAGTACGCCAAAGGGCACCGAGGTCAGAACTGCCAGGGGCAGCGACCAGCTCTCGTACTGGGCCGCAAGGATCAGGAAGACCATGACCAGGGCCAGCACGAAGATGACGGCCGTATCGGCACTGGCCAGCTTCTCCTGCAGGGAGGAACCGGCCCAGCCAAGGCTGTAGCCAACAGGCAGGACCTGGGCTGCCACTTCTTCCATGGCCTGCAGGGCCTGGCCAGAAGTGTAGCCGGGGGCAGGGTTGCCCATGATACGCGCAGCCGGGAAAACGTTGTAGCGGTCAACTGCCTGCGGGGCAGTACGACGCTCGAGAGTCATGATGGCAGACAGGGGCAGCATTTCTCCTGCGTTGTTGCGCACATAGACGTCGTTGATATTTTCCCACTTGGTGCGGAAATCGGCTTCGCCCTGCATGCGCACCTGGAAGGTTCTGCCTACGTAGTTGAAGTCGTTGACGTAATAGGTACCAAAGATACCCTGCATGGCCGTATAGGCATCGGCAATGGAAATGCCCATGTCCTTGCAGCGCTCGCGATCAAGATTTGCGTAAATCTGTGGGGCCGTGGTTGTAAAGAGGTTTTGCACAGAGCCTATTTCGGGACGCTTCATGGCAGCCTGGACAAGATCGTTGGTATGCCTTTCCAGATCGTCCAGAGTGTCGTTTTGGCGCATCTGCACATAGCCTTCGAAACCGCCGGTGGTACTCATGCCGGAAATGGGCGGGGGAACAAAGCCCAGAACCACGCCGGAAGGCTGGATGGCGTTGAGGCGCAGAAGACGGTTCATGACCATCTCAACAGACTGATCCGCACCCTTTCTCTGCTCCCAGGGCTGCATGGAGAAGAAGACCGTGGCGTAGTTGGATTTCACCGAGGAGCTCAGGATATCAAAGCCGTTGATAACCACCGTACCCTCGATGTTCTTTTTTTCTTCCTCGGCGAACTTTTCCACCAGGTCCACGACCTTGTCCACGCGCTGTTGCGATGCGCCGTCGTCAAGGAAGACAACGCCAAGGCCGTAGCCCTGGTCCTCGTTGGGCACCATGGACGTCGGAGTCACGGAGGCAAGCCAGACGAGGGCTGCCACAACGCAGCCCATGATGCACATGGAACGGATGGGAGAATTCTTTACCGAACGCACGGTACGCACATAGCCGTGCGTGCACTTGGTGAAAAAGTAGTTGAACCAGACAAAGAACTTGGGCATGTGCCCGCCATGGTGCGTCTTGAGCAGGATTGAGCACAGGGCCGGCGTGAGCGTGAGTGCCACAATGCCCGAAAGCACGACCGATACCGAAATGGTAATGGCGAACTGCTTGTACATCTGGCCGGCAAGGCCACCCATGAAGGACACGGGAATGAACACGGAGCACAGCACGAGCACAATGGCGATGAGCGCCGAGGTCACTTCGTGCATGGCCTTAGCTGCGGCTTCCCTGGGGGGCAAATGCTCGGTTGACATGATGCGTTCCACGTTCTCGAGCACGACAATGGCGTCGTCGACCACGATACCGATGGCAAGCACCAGGCCAAAGAGGGTCAGGGTATTGATGGAATAGCCAAGTGCCAGCATGCCGGCGAAGGTACCGACAACCGACACGGGCACTGCTATGCAGGGGATGAGGGTCGCGCGCCAGTCCTGCAGGAAGAGGAAGACCACCAGGAACACCAGAATCATGGCCTCGACCAGAGTATGAATAACTTCCTTGATCGATTCCATGACGAATTCGTTGGTGTCAACCGGAGCTTCCAGAACCATGCCGTCGGGCAGTGTCTTGCGCAGCTCGTCAAGAACAGCGGTTACGCGGTTGCCCGTGGCAATGGCATTTGCGCCGGGCAGGAGATAGACACCGGCCTGCCTGGAGATATGGCCATTGTAGTAACCCTGCACGCTGTAGTCCTGCGAACCGAGCTCGACTCTGGCTATGTCCTTCAGAATCAGGCGGGAACTGTCTTCCCCAGTGCGAATGATAATGTTTTCAAATTCCTCGACAGTTGTCAGACGCCCCTTGGTGTCGATCTGCCAGGTCATGAGGTTGTCTGCGGGGGATGGTGCGTTGCCCAGACGGCCCGGAGCGAACTGCTGGTTCTGTTCCGCTATGGCGGCTGCCACATCGGAGACTGTCAGGCCGTACTTGCCCATGAGGTCCGGCTTCAGCCAGACACGCATGCTGT
Source organism: uncultured Desulfovibrio sp. (assembly GCA_944327095.1). Taxonomy (GTDB): domain Bacteria; phylum Desulfobacterota; class Desulfovibrionia; order Desulfovibrionales; family Desulfovibrionaceae; genus Desulfovibrio. Next base: position 7,587 of record CALVGM010000052.1, read on the forward strand.
AGTCCGAAGGGCCGAAGGTCGATGCGTCGCCCACGCCTGCCACACGCTTGACTTCGTCAAGGATGTTGATTTCCAGATAGTTGGCCAGGTAGATGTCGCTGTAGCGATCGTCGGTCGAATACAGACAGAGCAGTTGCAGAAACGAGGGTGAACGCTTGGTAACGGTGATGCCCTGGTTTCGTACTTCCTGCGGCAACAGGGTCTGGGCCAGATTGACCTTGTTGTTCACGTTGACCAGGGCCATGTCCGGGTTCGTTCCCAGGGAAAAGTAGACGTTGAGCACGCCTATGCCTGCGCCGGATGAACTGGTGGAAGCCATGTAGAGCATGTTTTCCACACCGTTGATCTGCACTTCCAGGGGAGCGATTGCAGTCTGGGAAATGGTTTCTGCCGAAGCGCCCGGATAGACCACCTGGACGTTGACGCTGGGTGGCACAAGGTCTGGATATTGGGCCACAGGCAGGGCTGTCATGGCTATGGCGCCTGCCAGTGTGATGATAATGGAAATGACGCTCGAGAGAATCGGGCGCCGGATAAAGATGCTCGGTCTTACTGATGCAGCCATTTAACTCACCTTTTGAGCGCTACTGCGCGCTGGCCGCCGTGGTCTTGGCCTGTGCTGCTGCCGGAGCGTTGGGGTCGTCGTAGCGCACGGGAGCACCATCACGGGCCTTGAGCATGCCATCGATGATGATGCGATCGCCATCCTTCACGCCTTCGTAGACAAGGTAATCCTTGCCAATGGAGGGACCGAGGTTCACCTTGACGCGCTTGACCACATCCTTTTCGCCCACACGCATGACAAAGGTGCCATCTTCGGTGATGGTCACGCTGGTCTGGGGTATGAGCACGGCGTTCACAAGGACGTCGCCTTCCATGTACACGCGCACATACTGTCCGGGCATGATGGTATTGTCGGCGTTTTCGAACACTGCCCTGGCTCTGATGACACCGGTTGTGGGCTGCACCTGGCTGTCGATAAAGTCGATGTAGCCGTCCTTGCCATACATGCGTCCGTCAAGAAGCCTGATTTTCGCAGCATAGATTCCGTTGGAGGGGGTCTCAAGGCGCCCCTCCCTTTCAAGCTGCAGGCGCTGCATTCTTTCTGGAGCAGCGATGGAGAAGTCGATGAACAGGGGGTCGGTTTGATTGACCGTCGTGAGCAGGGTGTTGTTGGCCACGAGGTTGCCTGCGGTAACGGCTTCCTTGGACGTGAAGCCCGAAACCGGAGCCACGACCTTGCAGTACTCGAGGTTGATTTCGGCCTGACGCAGGGCCGCCTTGGTGCTTTCGTAGTTGGACAGCGCAGTGTCGCGTTCCCTTTGGGAAACGGCATTGGCCTTGTAGAGGGGACGTATTCTCCTCCACTCGCGGTCGGCATTCATGTAGGCCGCCTTGGCCTCGTCATAGGCTGCCTGATAGTGATCGGGCTCGATCTCGAACATGATCTGGCCAGCCTTGATATACTCGCCTTCCTTGTACAGGCGCTTTTCCACAATACCCTGCACACGGGCACGGACCTCAACGGCGCGGGAACCGGCTGCGGTTGCCTGATACTCTGCAGGCCAGGGAACGTTTTGGGCTTTGATGTCCTTGACCTTGACATAGGGAAGCATCTGGCCTCCGGCCTGTTCCTTGTCTTCGCATCCGGCAAGACCGAAAGCCACAAGAAGCACACACAAAAGGGTAAGGTATTGTCGCATTCTGGAATTCTCCATCACTAGAGCTCGCTCTGCGAGCAGATACTGACTTAAGGGAACAATTGCGCCCCTGTAAAACACACTTCACAGGGAAAGGCAAATGAATTTTTGTCAGTATGGCTATTTTTTTAACGTAATTTCAAAGAGTTGCAGAGCGTATGTCTTTTTTGTAACCTTTTGAAAAGATTGAAGATTTTTTGCCCTGCAGATTGCAGGGCAGGAGTGCAGCGAGGCGGAATCCTAGTACGGCGTACTAGGGTCGTCAAGAGCCATCCCGAAAGGCGCGCATTCGGGCTCCCGCATCAGGCAGATGCTGCACAAAAAGAGGGAGAGAACCTATTCGTCCTCGTCGGAAGGAGAACAGGTGTAGCCGCATTCCCTGTTGGGGCAGGCAAGGATTGTGCCCTGCTTGGTGTTGCGCACCACAAGGTAGGGGCTCTTGCACAGGGGGCATTCCCTGGCTACGGGCTCGTTCCAGGTGGAAAAGTCGCAGGCTGGATAGGTAGAGCAGGAGTAGAAGATCCTGCCCTTCTTGGAGCTCTTCTCCACAATTTCGCCCTTGCCGCACTTGGGGCACTTCACGTGGGTGGAGTACGGGGCAGCGTAGTGGCAGGCAGGGTAGCCGGAACAGGCAATGAAGCGGCTGCCCGTGCGGGAACGCTTGAGCACAAGGTCGGAACCGCACTGGGGACAGATCCCCACCACTATCTGCTTCACAGGGGCAATGGACAGGTGCCCGTGCTCGTCACGGGTGAAATTGCTGCTGTACTTGCAGGCCGGGTAGCCGGAACAGGCCAGAAAGGCCCCGGCCTTGCCAAAGCGGATGAGCAGGGGCTTGCCACACTCGGGACAGTGTAAATCCGTCTCAAGGCCGCCCTTGACGGTCTTCATGTTCTTGTCCGCATTGGCCAGGGTGGGATTGAAGTCGTCCATGAAGGTTGTGAGCAGCTCGTCCCAGCCTTCCTTGCCTTCGGCCACCTTGTCCAGGGAGCCTTCCATCTGGGCCGTAAAGTGCACATCCATGAGCTTTGCGAAATTCTCGAGCAGCTGCTGGCAAACCACGCGCCCGAGTTCCGTGGGCACAAAGACCCTTTCCTTCTTCTCCACGTAGCCCCTGTCCTCCAGGGTGGAGATGATGGTGGCATAGGTCGATGGCCTGCCTATGCCAAGCTCTTCAAGGGTGCGCACAAGGGACGCTTCCGAGTAGCGGGCCGGAGGCTGGGTGAACTTCTGTTCCTTTTCCAGCGCGTGCACGTCCAGGCTCTCTCCTGTTTCCACATGGGGCAGAAGATTGTCCTTTTCCCCGGGCAGGACCTTCTGCCAGCCGTCAAAAACCTGACACTGGCCCTTGGTCTGCCACTGCGTTTCCCCGCACTCTGCCGTGATGGTCGTGTCCCTGTACACGGCCTGGGCCATTTGCGAGGCCACAAAGCGGCACCAGACAAGCTTGTAGAGATTGTACTGTTCGGCAGTGAGGCTCGGGCGCACCATGTCCGGCTCAAGAGTGACATCAACGGGTCGTATGGCTTCGTGGGCGTCCTGGGCCGTGGCCTTTGCCTTGTAGACGCGTCCCTCGCCGGGCAGGTACTTGTCCCCGAAGCGCTCTCCTATGAATGTGGCGCAGGCTGCCTGGGCCTCGTCGGAAATGCGGATGGAGTCCGTACGCATGTAGGTGATGAGGGCCGTGACATTGCCGTCCCCCATTTCCACGCCTTCGTACAGGCGCTGGGCTATGCCCATGGTCCTCTTGGCCCCGTAGCCCAGGCGCTGGTTGGCAGCCTGCTGCAGGGTCGAGGTGGTGAAGGGCGGCTGGGGCTGGCGCTCGCGCAGCTTGCTGTCTACCTTGGTCACCGAAAAGGGCTTGCCCTGCAGCTCATCTTCCAGGGCCTGTGCCTCGGCAAGGCTTGCGATGGCAACCTTCTTTCCCTTGTATCTTGTCAGGTTCAGGCGGAATTCCTCGCCTGCGCTGCCCTGCACAAGGGCCCGAAACACCCAGTATTCCTCGGGCACAAAGGACTCGCGCTCCCCTTCCCTGTCCACGATGAGACGCAGGGCAACGGACTGCACGCGCCCCGCGGATATGCCTCTCTTCACTGTCCTCCACAAAAGGGGAGAAATCTTGTAGCCCACGAGCCTGTCCAGGATGCGTCTGGCCTGCTGGGCATGAACAAGGTCCATGTCCACGTCGCGGGGATGCTGCAGGGCCTCAAGCACGGCCCTCCTGGTGATTTCGTTGAACTGTATGCGCTTTATGTCCTTTGCCTTGTCGCGCAGAAGCTCCTCCACGTGCCAGGCAATGGCCTCTCCCTCGCGGTCCGGGTCGGGCGCAAGGTAGACAGTGTCTGCTCCTGCGGCAGCACTCTCAAGTTCCTTCACCACCTTTTCCTTGCCGGGAATGATCTGGTAGTGGGGGGCAAAGCCGTGCTCCTCGTCGACGCCCAGAGAGCTGGAGGGCAGATCGCGCACGTGTCCGACACTTGCTTCCACCATGTATTCGGGACCAAGAAACTTGCGTATCGTTTTGACCTTGGCCGGTGATTCCACTACAATCAGGCTTTTTGACATCATATCCCCCGCATGTACCCGGTAGTTGTTGCAGCGGGAGAATACGAAAATTTTTTCCGAGGTCAAGGGCAGGAAGAAAATGGCAGGATCTGCGCCTTTCTGGACAGAAAGACATGTTCTTGCTAGTTTTTCCCAGTCTTTTGATCATGATTTTCCGCCTGTTCGCCCCTTCCGGGAGGTTATGCCATGCAAGAAGCGTGCGCACACAAGGGCCTCGGGGCCCTTCTCGTCCCCCTCGTGATTTTCTGCCTGCTTGTGGCTGGCTGCGCGGGAAAGACTGCCCCCGGAGAGGGTGGCGGGACCATACAGGGACTTTCCCCCTACCCTGCTTCCCAAAATGAAAGCGTGTATGTCACTGTCAGCGGGGGGACCAGGGACTTCAACGACGATCTTTCCTCCCTTGTTGTGGCCTCTCTGCAGAGCGATCTCGGGCTCTACCCGGCAGACAGCGCAAGAGATGCCGATATCCTTATAGATGTGGCAGTGCGCGATATCTACGTGGCTGCCATAGGCGGCAAGAAAATCAATGGCGGCCGAGCGCTCGCCAACACGGCCATGGCCACTACCCTGGGCCTTGCCATTGGCAGCATAGCCGGAGACCGCGAGGGTGCGCTTGTGGGCGCAGGCATAGGCGCAGTCGTGGGACTGGGCGTCACAGCCATGGACGCAGACTCAAGCTACACCTGGCAGCTCGACGCGGACGTCACCATGCGCCGCAGGGGCGAAAAGGCCAGCCCGCAGCCCTACAGCACCACTGCCAGTGGCACGAACATGGAAAGGCAGGACGCCGAATTTGCCCTCAAGAACCAGCTGAGCGTGGACGTGGTCAACAGTCTGCGCGCACACTAGCCCCTCACAGACAAGGACCAGACAGCACTGTCTGGTCGCTCTTTTTTCAGGAGAGACAATGCCCCGTCACCTGTTTGCTGCCGTATCCATCCTGCTGTGCCTGGCTCTGGCTGCCTGCGCTCCGCGCGGACAGCGCCCGGCCCCGGAAATCGTTCACCCGGACATTCCCGCAGACCTGGTCCTTGTGCGTTCCATCAGCGCACAGACAGCCGAAAGCGCGCACATGGAGTCGGCAAGCCTCAATATCAGCGATCCGAAAAACCTTGCCGGCAAGTTTGAGGAGCGTCTCGAGCGCATGCTCGTGGACAGGCAGTTCACGCTCACCGATCAGCCAAGCCTTGCCGAACGCATCATCTCCCTGAAGATTCTCTACAAGGGCGAGGCCGGCCGCGAGGACATGGAACGCGCCGTGAAGGCCGGCTACAACACGCCCATGCCGGAACTTTCCGGAGAGGGGGGCGTGCTCGTGGCAGACCTTCTGCTTGTGCGCAGGCGCATCCCCTCGTCGGCGAACATGGAGCTCAGCACCATTTCCGCACGCAACACCATGAGCAGCAGCACGCTGCGCATAGGCCTGTACTCTTCAGCCCCCTCCTCCCTGAAGGACCGTTCCCTGGAAGAGGCCCTTGCCCGCGACATTGCCAGACTTGCGGCCTCGGACGAGGACGCGGAGGTGCACAAGACAAGCTCCCTGACACTGAAGAAGAAAAAGCCCGCAAAAAAGCGCAAGAAGCCTGCCAGAAAGAGCTCCCGCAAAAAGAGCTCGCGCCGCTAGGGGCAAAAAATCCTGGCCAGGCTGACACAGGACTCGGAGAGGACGGAAAGGCTCATGGCCTTTCCGTCCTCCCTTTTGAGCCTGCGCAAGCTGCCCGTCCGCGCGTATTTTCAGGCTGCTAGCCGTGCATGGCAGCCCTGGTTCTGGCTACTGCCTGGGCTATGTCGTCCGCTGCCACGAACTCGGACACAAGGGCGCAGCATTTTGCCCCGTGGCTTGCCACCTCGTGAATATTGTGGACCTTGATGCCACCTATGCACACAAAGGGTATGGTCAGATTTGCGCATACCCAGTCCAAATACCCAAGCCCCACAGGAGCGCACACATCTTCCTTGGTCTGCGTGGCGTAGATGGGGCCAACGCCAATGTAGTCGGCGCCGCCCTGCACGGCTGCCCTGGCCTGCTCTGGCGCGTGCGTGGACACGCCTATGCACATTTTTGTGCCAACAAGGGAGCGTACGTCTGCCAGGGGAATGTCCTCCTGCCCCACATGGACTCCGTCTGCACCGCTCAGCAGGGCGAGATCCACATGATCGTCCACTATGAAGCAGGCCTTGTACTCGTTGGTGATACTGCGCAAGAGCCGGCACTGCTCAAGCATTTCCCCGTCCTTTTTCTTCTTTTCCCTGTACTGCAGGATGCGTATGCCAGCACCCAGCAGGCTGCGGGCAACCTCCTCAAGGCTGCGACCGCGGCTCAGGCCCTCGTCCGTGAGGGCATACAGATCGGTTTCACCCGGCAAAATGACTGGCATGATGTCCCCCTGTTGGCCTTGCGCCAATGCGTGATGTCGTGACTGTTTCCAAAGATGGCAGAGGATGGTTCCCGAAAGCCGGGTCCATGGGCCAGGGACTGCCCTGAGAGCCCTGGCCTGGGCGCATCATAGCCGGCCTCATGCCGTTTGTCCAAGCAGCGACCTTCCGGTGAATGCGGCTCCTGTTCCCTTTCAGGCAAGGTGTTCGAGCCACAGCCTTTTCAGGCAGCTCTTGGCAAGGCGCAGCGGTCTGAAGGACGTGTGCAGAAGATGCTCGGGCAGAACAAAGCCCTCGGCGTGAAAGTCTCCGGGCTCGCAAAGGGGGTAGTCTCTTCGCCTTGCGCCCGCAAGGCTGTCCGGATGTGTTGCCAGCAAAAAGGCCCTCTGCAGGGGAATATCCCCGATTTTTCTTCCCAGGGCGAGAACTACGGCCTCGTCCAGGGCAACAGGACTGTCCGAAGCGCCCAGAAGCCCCAGGGCGTAGGGCTGGCCGTTGGCAGGTCCTGTCACGTGCATGGCCTCAACGCCGTCTGTCACTGCCGCCACAGGGGGCAGAGCCCCCAAGATGTCTGCCTGCATGCGTGCAAAGTGCTCTGGATCGTTCCCTTCCCTTGTGTGATAGAGAGCCTTTCTCAGGCCAGGCACGCAGCCGTAGAGATTCTTGCAGGACAGGGTGAGGCGCATCTGGCTGTGCGCCTTGACGCGCGCTGCGGAAACAATGCCGTCCGCCTCAAGCGCTGTGCGGGAGATGCGTATGCGCGAGCCGCAGGCAAGGCGTACCATCTGCCCGCTGGCCATGGGCTCGACGGTTATGCCAAGGGGAGCAAGGGCCCTGTCGAGGCCAATGGCCGCAGCCACGCCTCCGGCAGTGCCAAAGCCCGGGCTGTCCGCCACCCGTACCCTGGCGCTCTTGTCGCGCAGCCAGGCACACAGGGCAGCGACAACAGCCGGGTGCGTGCAGGCAAGGGGGACGCTGCGCAAAAGATTGGGTTTGACAAGGATGGTGAGGCCGCAGAGCTCGCGCCCGCCCCAGAGCCCGGCCCTGTCCAGCATTTGTGGCAAAACGTCGCCCACCCTTTTGTAGTCTGGACACTTTTCCAGACAGATTGTGTTGGCCTCCCCTGGGGTGCCCATGGTACCTGCTGTTCCCACGATTTGTTCTCCTCGAATAACCCAGACAAAAAAGTGTGTCTGCCAGATGCATAGCCCTTCCGACGCCCAAAGGCCACAAGGTTCGGGGCAGCCCTTCCTGTGCCCCGCAGATTGTACCCGAACAGGGCATCAAAAAGCGTGACTAAAAAAAACTCGCCCAGGGCTCATGCCTGCGCCCCTTCAGGCAGAAACCGGCCAGTCGCAGGGAGAAGCACCCGTGCCTGTGCCCACAATTCCGGCCAGGATCCTGCCCTTTTTGAGCCCAGCCCCGAACTTGTCCGGCAAATTTCGCATATGCTTGGCTTTTTTCCGTGTTGCCCTTGCCCTGTCACGAATTTTGGAGTAAATGGGAAAAAAGTTTGTTCTACTGCCCCTTTCCCCTCTCGGGGAACCCACGCAGTGTGGCAACTGTTCAATCCGTCTAAACTGGAGGACTCCATGCAAGCAACCAGAAGGAGTTTTCTCAAGGGACTGAGCGCGGGTGCATTGACCCTCTCCGTCATGGGGTTTGACCTGAAGGCCGTGCACGCCTATGCGACCTCTCTCAAAATCGAGGGGGCCAAGGAGATCATCAGCGTCTGTCCTTTCTGTGCTGTGTGCTGCCAAATCATTGCCCACGTAAAGGACGGCAAGCTTGTCTCCACCGAAGGAGATCCTGACTTCCCCGTCAACGAGGGCGCTCTCTGTGCCAAGGGCGCAGCCCTTTTCGGCATGTATACCCACACCGAGGGCCGCGTTCTCAAACCCATGTATCGCGCACCCTTCAGTGACCACTGGGAAGAAAAGGACTGGGACTGGACAATCGATCGCATTGCCCACCTGGTCAAGGAAGCCCGCGACAAGGACTTCAAGGAAAAGAACGAAAAGGGGGAAGTGGTCAACAGGCTGGAAAGCCTGTTCTGGATGGGTACTTCCCACGCCTCCAACGAAGAGTGCTGCGTTATCAATTCCGCAGTCAAGAGCCTGGGCATGGTCTGTATTGACCACCAGGCCCGTGTCTGACACAGCCCCACTGTACCGGCTCTGGCAGAGTCGTTCGGTCGTGGTGCTATGACAAACCACTGGATTGATATCAAGAACTCGAACTGTGTGCTGATTATGGGCAGCAACTGTGCTGAACATCATCCCGTGTCCTTCAAGTGGGTTATGGCCGCCAAGGACAACGGTGCCACACTCATTCACGTTGACCCCAAGTTCTCCCGTACTTCCGCCCGCTGCGACTTCCATGTCCCGCTGCGCTCCGGCACGGACGTGGCCTTCCTGGGCGGCATGATCAACTACATCATAGAGAACAAGCTCTATCTTGAAGAGTACGTCCATCTCTACACCAATGCTGACTTCGTGGTTGGCAAGGACTACTACTTCAAGGACGGCGTCTTCTCCGGCCTCGACCCCG
>CALVGM010000053.1 GCA_944327095.1 uncultured Desulfovibrio sp.
ATAAAGGGGAGAGTGATAGGCATGAAATGGTGGGCGATGTAAGGAGCAACATACCCTCCACACGCTAGACCACTTCAGTTTTATAGACACCTACCACTCTCAATTACACATACCTAGCGTATACAACCTCTAAAGTTTTTTTCAAGAACAAAATACTAGCGCGCAAGCCACCTGCCGAGGATCTTGCGCACCCGTGCGGCCATGCCCCTGCCGGATCGCTCCTGCAAAGGCGCTTCCACGGTATCCGGCGCGCTTGCCTTGCGCCCGAGAAACTGCACAAGGTAGGGGTCCGTGCTTGCCTTCAAATCCTGCGGCTTTCCGCAGAAAAGGGATCTGCCGTCCCTGATGACCATGACCTCGTCGGCTATGGTCCACAGGCTTGCCAGATCGTGGCTCACGACCACAATGGTCATGTCCGGGAAGCGCTCGTTCATGGAAAGGAGCAGCTCGTCCATGCGGGCTGCCGTTATGGGGTCAAGGCCAGAGGTGGGTTCGTCGCACAGGAGGATGCGCGGCTCTGCCACAATGGCGCGGGCAAGGCCAGCCCTCTTGCGCATGCCGCCAGAAAGCTCGTTTGGGTAGTAGTCCGCAAAGTCCTCCAGGCCCACGAGCTGCAAGACGCGCATGGCCTCGTCGCGCAGCTCTGCCCGCGACAGGCTTAAGTGTTCGGACAGGGGCAGGACCACGTTCTGGGCCAGGGTAAGGGCGCCAAGCAGGGCCCCGTCCTGGAAGAGCACGCCCATGTTGCGGCGCAGCCTGCGAAACTGCGCCTTTGGCAGGCGCAGTATGTCCTGCCCGCCAATGAGCAGCTCCCCTGCCATGGGGCGGGAGAGGCCTATGATCTGGCGCAGCAGGGTGGACTTGCCGCAGCCCGAGCCCCCCAGTATGACCGAAATGCAGCCTGCGGGCAAAAGGCCTGTCACGTTCTCGAGGACCACGTGATCCCCGTAGCCTGCCTTGAGCCCGCGTATGTCTATGTCCCAGCGTGTCGCCATAGCTTGCTTGTCCATGTTAGAGGAAGAGGGAGGTGAGCACGTAGTCTGTTGCCAGGATGAGCACGCAGGCTATGACCACAGCGGAGGTGGTGGCATTGCCCACAGCCTCTGGGCCTACGCTGTCCCTGCGCAAGTGCGCGTAGTAGCCCTGGTGGCAGCAGACAATGGTGACCAGAATGCCGAAGACCAGAGCCTTCAAAAAGCCGCAGCCTATGTCGGTCATGGTGACCGAGGAGGAGATGCGGTAGAAATAGGCGCCCTGGTTCATGTCGAGCAGGGCCACGCCCGTGAGATAGCCGCCGATGATGCCCACCACGTCAAAGACAGCCGTGAGCAGCGGAAAGGAGATGATGGAGGCCACAAGGCGCGGCGAGACCAGGTAGGACACGGAGTTGATGTCCATGACGTCCAGGGCATCTATCTGATCGCTGATGCGCATGACGCCTATTTCCGCTGTCATGCTCGATCCTGCCCTGCCGGTGAGCATGATGGCCGTCAGCACAGGCCCAAGCTCGCGTATGAGCGAGAGCGAGACCACGGAGCCGAGAAAGCCCACGGAGCCGAACTTGATGAGGGTGTAGTAGCCCTGCAGGCCCAGCACCATGCCGCAGAACAGGGAAATGAGCACAATGAGGAAGAGCGACTGAAAGCCTATGACGTGGATCTGGCGGAACGTGCGCGCGAACACGCGCGACGAGGCGAAGATCTGGGCAAAGCCGTTGCCAAGAAAGAGAGCAAGGGAGCCCATGAAGCACAGGGCTTGGTCGAGGGGCCTGCCCAGGGCTGCGAAAAAGCGTATCATATCAAGACCCTATAAGAGACCCTAGTTCTTCCTGCGGGAGATGCGCATGGGCTCGCCAAGGCCGGCGCTCTTCACGTCCCGCAGAAATTGTGCAGCGTCCTCGTCCGTGCCCTTGAAGGTGTGCTGCAAAGCCCAGGCGTTGCCGCTCTTGCGTATGCTCACGCGAAAGCCCCTGGCCTCGTAGCGCTCCTGCTCGCGCCTCGCGTCCTGCTGCGAGCGCACGGTGGCCATGCGGTAGGTAAAGGTGTAGGTGGCAGGCCCCTGGGCCCTGGGCTTTTCCGCCCTGGCCTCGGACCTGGCTGCCTGGGGCTGGCTTGTGGCCTTGGCAGCCGCAGAATCGGAGGAGGTGCGAAACACGGGCTGGCCGGGCACCACGGGCTTGTCCTCTGCCTGTGCCTGTGAAGCTTCCTGGGGGGCCTGGGGAGTCTGGACAGCCTGGCCCTGCACAAGGCCAGGCGCAGGAGCCGTTGGGGTCTGCTGGGCCTGCTGGGCGCTTGCGCCAGCGTTGTTCCCCTGCCAGATGGCGGCAATCTTTTGCAGATGCTCCTCCGGGTTCTGGCCGCGGCCAATCATGAAGCCCATGTAGAAGCACCAGCCAAGAACCAGCACAATGGCCAGGCCCACCAGGGTCAGGGCACCGGCAGACAGGGAGAAGTTGATGCGGCCAGCCCCGTCCCTGGTCCTTGTTCTTTGCACTGAAGACTGCATCTCGAGCGCCATCTTCTCCTCCCTGGGATATGGGTTACATGCGTTCCGGAGCGCTCACGCCCAGAAGATCCAGGCCGTTGGCAAGCACACGGGCCACTGCCCTCAAGAGAGCCAGGCGGGCCAGGATGGTCTTCTCGTCGTCCGCGGACAATATGGAGTATTTGTTGTAGTAGCTGTGCAGAAGCTGGGCAAGCTCTGTCAGGTAGTGGCTTACGTGGTGCACGGCAAGGTTCTTGGCTGCCTGGGCAATCATGTCCGGGAAGACCTCCATCTTGCGCAGAAGGGCCATGTCCTCCGGGGTATTCAGAGGCTCCAGGCTTTCCTCGCTGCACAGCCTTGGCAGGGCTATGCCCTGCTCCTCTGCCCTGCGCATGATGGCGCAGATGCGCGCATGGGCGTACTGCACGTAGTAGACAGGGTTGTCCATGCTGCGTTCCTTCACAGCCTCAAGGTCGAAGTCCACGGGCGTGTCCATCTTGCGCGAGAGGAACATGAAGCGGGCCGCGTCAACGCCCACTTCCTTGACCACGTCGGCCAGGGTCTCGAAGGTGCCGGCACGGGTGGACATGCTCACGGGCTGGCCCTTGATGAGCAGGTTCACAAGCTGGATGAGCACCACCTCGAACTCCGACTGCTTGCGCCCCATGGCCCCTATGGCCGCGCGCATGCGGGGAATGTAGCCGTGGTGATCCGCGCCCCACACGTCCACAAGGTAGTCGAAGCCGCGGGCGAACTTGTCGTGGTGGTAGGCAATGTCCGAGGCAAAGTAGGTAAGCGAGCCATCCTTTTTGCGCAGGACGCGGTCCTTGTCGTCGCCAAAGCGGCTGGTGGCAAACCACAGG
>CALVGM010000054.1 GCA_944327095.1 uncultured Desulfovibrio sp.
ATGGATATCCCGGCATTCCGTTCCGGCGATACTATCAAGGTTCACCTGCGCATTATCGAAGGCGAAAAGCAGCGCATCCAGGTTTTCCAGGGCAATGTCATTCGCATTCACCGCGGCACCACCGGCGGCACCTTCACGGTGCGCAAGATCTCCGAAGGCATTGGTGTTGAGCGCATCTTCCCCCTCAACTCCCCCTTCATCGATCATGTTGACGTTGTGACCCGTGGTCGCGTGCGCCGCAGCCGCCTCTACTACCTGCGTGCCCTCAAGGGCAAGGCTGCCCGCATCAAGCCCCGCACAAGCTACTAGTCTTCTTCCTGCAAAAAAAAAGAGTAAGCCGGTTTCAGACGTGAGACTGGCTTATTTTTTTACCCCTTGCCCATTTGCTCCCTGTTCCCCAAAGGTCGCGCCCATGGTACGCAAAAGGCTCACTGAAACGCTTCTGCCCGGCATTAATCCCCAACTGCCTTCCTGGGAGGGGGCCGCAGGCCTGGACGAGGTCGGCAGGGGATGCCTGGCAGGACCGGTTGTGGCCTGCGCGCTGATTCTGCCGGACACGTTTGACCTGCCTGGGCTCGCAGACTCGAAAAAGCTCTCCCATAGCCAGAGGGAGGCGCTTGAGCCGGCCATATGCCGTCAGGCCCTGGCCTTCGGGATAGGCTTTGTGGACGCTGCGCGCATTGACCAAATCAACATCCTGCAGGCGACCTTCGAGGCCATGTCCAGGGCTCTGTTCGCCATGGGCTCCATGCTGCTCGCAAGGCAGGACAAGGGCGCTCCCACCATGAAGAATTTTCTTGAGGTCATGCCCTCAAGGCTGCTGGTAGATGGCAACAAGACCATCCCTGAGGATGTCCTGGCACGTATTCTCGCAGGCAGCCTTGCAGGGAGCGAGGAAGAGAGAACAGGGCTAGAAACAGCCCTTGCCATGCGCACACCCTTCAGGCAGAGAGCCATAGTTGGCGGGGACGCCCGGGTGCCGGCCATCTCGGCAGCCTCCATTGTGGCCAAGGTCCGCAGGGACGCCTTCATGGACGAGATGGATCGCAAGTACCCTGGCTACGGCTTTGCCGCCCACAAGGGCTACGGGACAAGAGAACATCTTGCGGCCCTGCAAAGGCTCGGGCCCTGCCCGCTGCACAGGCGCACCTTCAGGGGTGTGCCGCAGAACACATCCCTTCCCCGCCCGGAGCGCCCATGAGCACAAATTCCGCCACACAAAACCTTCTGCCCGATTTTCCGAACGACAGGGGCAGGCTCTTTATTGTCGCAACCCCCATTGGCAACAGGGAAGACTTTTCCCCCAGGGCAAGGCGCATTGTGGAAAGCTGCGACCTTGTCCTTGCCGAAGACACCCGCAGGCTTCTTGCCCTGGCCAGGGACCTGGATCTCCATGTTCCCAAGGTCATGAGCTTTCATGACCACAACGAGGAGGAGAAGGAGCCCGAGGTGCTGGCCATGCTGCGCAAGGGGGCGTCCGTGGCCCTTGTCTCGGACGCTGGCACGCCCCTGGTTGCGGATCCGGGCTTTCGCCTGGTCCGCTCCTGCAGAAAGGCTGGCATTGCCGTGCACCCAATCCCCGGCCCTTCGGCTCCAGTGACTGCCCTGAGCGCTGCCGGCATAGCGCCCCTGCCCTACACCTTTCTGGGCTTTCTCCCCAGGGACAGGGCCGGGCGGGTACGCCTGTTCTCTTCCTTTGCCCATGTGCCCACAACCCTGATCTTTTTCGAGCGCAAGGACAGGCTTGCCGCAAGCCTTGCCGACGCGCACGAAATTCTGGGCGCAAGAGAAGCGGCAGTCTGCCGCGAGCTCACCAAAATCCACGAGGAATTCTGCCTTTTCACGCTGGGCGACACAGACAGCTACCCAAGGGATCTGCTGGGCGAGGTCACTGTCATTCTGGGGCCTGCCAGGGAAAGACAGGTCACGCCCAAAGAGGAAGTGCTGGCCCTGGTGCGGGAGAAGGCGCGGGAAGCAAAGCCAAGGCAGGCAGCCAAGCAGGTACAGGAAATGGTGCAGGGCTGGAACGCCAGGGACATCTACGATTTGCTTCTCGGGGACAGGGGTATGGACCGGCAGCAGTGATCCTCAACTGCTCTCCGAAAGGCGCGCCTTGGGAATCAGGCTCTGCCAAAGAGAGCCGGCAGCAGGCTCTCGGCCTGGCGCAGAATGTCGTCGCGCAAGAAGAAGGCCATGGCAGCGAGCATGGTTGCCAGAAAGAGATATTCGCCAATGCCGCCTGTCTTGCACAGTTTCAGGGAAAAGCGGTTCTTGCGGCTGAAGGGCAGAAAGGGTACCCCCTGCGGGGTGAGCATATCCAGTATGACGTGCGAGAGCCCGCCTACGGCCAGACCTACGCTCACAGGGCGCAAAAGCCGCACGCTTTCATGCGGCACAAAGACCACGGCCAGGATGACAAGTCCCAGCCACAGGCCAGGCCAGTGGGTAAAGCCCCTGTGAATACGGTTGAAGGCCTTTTGCCTGTTGCGGGAGAGCCCGGCCATCTTCTGGTCCATGACGTCGGGCAGTATGCCCCCTACCCAGGCGGCAGCAACGCCTGCCAGGGGCAACTGCAGCCACAGGGCAGTGCCCAGGGCGCCTACCTGATGAGTTATCCAGCGCATTTATCCTCTTTGTTGCAGTCTTGCGAAAAAACCTGCTCCATGACGCGGAACAGGAGTGACAAGGCGCCTTTGTATACCGCCCGGGCCAGACCTTGCAAGCGCCGAGTCGAGATAAGACGCTGCCTGTTCCCTAGCCGGTTTGTTGCCTGCTTGCGCCGCGAGCTTGCTGCAAGGCCCGCCACAGGCTTCTTTTGTCAGGCACTTTGCTGCTCGCGCGCAAACCGCAAAAAGCGCACTGCGGCCACGTCCGGAGCAAGGCGTTTCTTGACCTGTGTGCTTGCCCGCACACTGCCCTTCTCGTCCATGGGCTCGCTTTGGCAGGCACGCTCTATTTCCCGTTCCAGGGCGTCGCGCAGTTCGCAAAAGGAGGCCTGCACCTCCGGGTACTCGTTGTTGCTGCGCCAGGGAAGCGTCAGGCTGTGCAGCATGGAGTGGCCCACGTGCGAGGGCGTTTCAAGGGTATAGAAGGCCTGCGCCTGCCAGCCACAGGCCCTTTCCATGACACCCGGATAGCAGTACTTCACGTGGCTTTCCTCGGGCTTGGGTATGGTGGACTGTATGCTCACCTGCGGCAGGGCCAGGGCCTTTTCGTGATCCTCGAGGCGCACCCTGTACTGCAGGACAGGCCTCAGATTGCCGCGTTCCTTGATGATGTTCCATTCTATGTACATGTCTTCTCTCCGCCAGAAGAAATCACTGCCTCGCGTTCAGCGCATCCTGTTGCGGTCCCGGCACTCGCGCATGAAGACCACGGTGCCAAAGGGAGGCATGTCGCCACCCTCCTGCGGAGCCACCCAGAGCACCGGGTAGCCAGGGTCCTCGGGAAAGCGGTTGCACTGCAGATCCGTGAACCAGACAAGGCAGGCAGGCCGTATGCCCTCTTCTCCAATCTTCTCGGGTATGGGGCGAAAATCCGTGCCTCCGCCCCCCACGGGCACAAGCACATCAGGCAGGTCGCCGCGCGCAAGGGACTGTATGTTCTGCACCCTTGTGTCGTGAAAAAGGACTGTCAGCCTGGTGTCGAAAAACTCCAGCACTGTGGCAAGCTCGCCCATGAAAAGCGCCAGCGTGGCCCTGTCCACGGAACCGGACGTGTCCACGGCCACCACAACGTGATCCAGCTTCTGCTCCCAGCGCGAGGGCAGATAGATATCCTGGAACACGTAGCGCCTGTTGGGCACAGTCCAGGTGTAGTCGCTGTCCGCGCAGGAAGAGAGAAAGCGCTGCAGTATCTCCCGCCAGTTCAGGCCAGCCGGAGCCACGCGTTCCACCTCGCGCTCCAGGCCTGCGGGCAGGCTCCCCATGTGCCTTGCCCTGTTCACAGCCCTGGAAAGCAGAACATCCGCCTCGCGTGCGGCCAAACGCTCGCTTGCCGGACTTCCCTTGCCGTCGCTCTCAAGGTCCGGAAAGTCCCGCACCTCGCCGTCAAAGCGCTCCGTCTTTCCCTGGGTGGGCCTGCCATGGCTGCCCTTGCCGGCCACAGGCTCAAGGCCCCTGCCCTGCTGGCGAACGCGCTGCCTCTCCTCGTTCCTTTCCTCGCCTTCCCCTGTGTTGGGAGCGCTTGCGCCAAGGCCATCCCTCTTGCCCGCTCCGGGGGCATCCCCATGCTCCTCCCCGCCCTGAGTCCGGTCCGCGTTCCTGTGGCGCACATTTTTGCCCTCGCCTGTCCTTGCCATGCGGGCCACAAGAAGATCGTATATCTCGTCCGCGCTCTTGCCGGCAAAATCCGCGTCGTACAGAAAGCCGTCCGGCAGGCTGAAGCCTGCCTTGAGCAGAATGCCGTTGATGGCCAGGTCACAGGCCCTGTTCCACAGCCTTTTCTCCCTTTTGTTCCTGCGCACATGGTGCCCGAAGACCAGGTGCAGCACCTCGTGGGCCTGGGCTCCCACAAGCTTTTCCTCGCGAATGGTTGTGGCATAGAGGGGGTTGAAGGCCAGGGTGCGGCCGTCTGTCCACATGTCCCTGCAGTGGGCATCCACCTTCAGCTCCAGATGCAGGGCAATATCCCCGAAAAAGGGGTGATCGGTCACAAGTCGCGCCCTTGTGCGCCGCATGACGGCAAGCGCCTCGTTGTTGCGTGTGGCCTCCTCGTCCCTTCGCGCTGTCTCGGCCATGACCTTCCCCTACATGAGCACGTCCGCGTTGCACTCTGCCCAGCGGGCAAAGGCCGCGGTTCTGGCAAGCACGGCGTTGCGGGACACGGCGTCGCGCATGAGCAGGACGCCAAATTCCGGCTGGACGCGCAGGGCGTAGGTGGCAATGGCCTCCATGTTGTTCGTATCCGCTGCAAGCCCGAGGGCCTCGCACAGGGCGTACATGGCCGCAGGCTCCTCGGGAACCCTGGCATCGTTTGGCCTAGCAAGCACCTCGTCCACGCTGGGCAAGTTCTGCCACACGTCCAGAAAGCCGGCAAATTCCGCAGCCGCGGCCTTGCCCACAGTCCCCCTGAAAAGCTCAAGGGCAACGTCCGCTTCCGGTCCCGCGTCCAGAATGCGGGACACAAATTCCCAGGACCTGGGCGAGGGAAAGGCCTTCTCTGCCAGGGCAGGATCCAGGCTGTGCAAAAATCTTGGCCGAAAGCGCACAAATGCCCTGACCTCAGCGCGTATGCCGCTTTCCCTGGCCCAGTCGAGCCAGTCGTCCAGCACAGCGTCAAAGTCCAGGTGCACCATGCGGTTGGCCAGGGCCGTTGGCATGCGGTGCGTCACGGACCTGTCCCGTTCCCTGTTGCCTGCTGCCACAATGGCCCAGCCGTCCGGCAGGTGGTACTCGCCAATGGCCCTGTCCAGGATGAGCTGGTAGCAGGCAGCCTGCACCAGGGGCGGGGCTGTGTTGAGCTCGTCCAGGAAGAGAATGCCCCGGCTCTTGTCCTGAGAGGCAGGCAAAAAGGAGGGCGGACACCACACGGCCATGCCTTCGCTGGAGATGCGGGGAAGCCCGCGCAGATCGACAGGATCCAGCAAGACCGCGCGTATGTCGCGCAGCGCAAGGCCGAGATCGTCAGCGACCTGTGCCACGACCTGACTCTTGCCCACACCCGGAGCACCCCAGAGAAAGACAGGCTGCCTGATGGAAATGAGCGTGCGCAGAGCGGAAATGATTTGTTTGGGCCCCATGTTGCCTCCGAATGGAAAGTTCTGCCTGGAAGGCTGATTGCGGCAAGATGGTGCTCAAAAAGAAATTGAAAGTCAATATCGTATTCAAACAAAAAAGGGAGGAGCAATGGCAGACCCCACTGCTCCCCGAAAAAAAGCTAGCCCCTTCTTCGGCCTGTGGCCCCGGGCCTTGCCTGCAGGGCCTTTCCGCCCACTTTGCCATTGCGCACAAGCTGCAATATGCGGGCACCGCTGCGCCTGTCCTTTTGGGCTGCCCCGATGTCTTCCACGTCGAGGGTCAAAGAAGCACCGTCCGGGAGATCCTCCGCCTGCGCAAGAAGCAACAGCCCAAGCTGCGAGCAGGCGTAGCGGCATCTGCCAAGGCCTGGCACAGCAAAGGCATTGGAAATGACGCGCGCCCTGATGGCTGTCCTGGAGGGCCCGTGCCTTGCGTGCGCAGCCTCGTCTTCCCTTCCCTCTTCCTGTTCCCTGCCAAGCTCAAGCCAGGAAAGGGACAGACTTTCCCTGGCAAAGCCCGCCTCGGCTGTCAGCTCTGTCAGCCACGCAGGCGCTCCCACAGGCGCAAAGGTCGCGTGACACCAGGTCTTGCCAGCCACGCGCGAGGTCTCGTCCGCAAAATCCGTTTCCTGCAAAAGCGGGCACAGGCCCTGATGGGGACAGGGGCCGTGCACCTCAAAACCCTGTTCCAGGGCCATGCCGCGCAAACGCATGAGGGTGAGCCCGCCAAGACGCGTGCCCGGCTCCACAAAAAGCGCCCTGGCATTGTCCGGTCCCTTGCGCAGCAGATAGCCCACAGAGGAGAGCGCCTCCTCAAAGCGGGAGTAGTACAGCTCCTCCTCGCTTTCCTCATCCTCGTCCTCGAAGCGCGCCTTTTTGGGAAAGGGAAGCTCGTTCAGGACATTGGCGGCAGTGATCAGCAAGGGTTTCAGGCCCTTTTTCAGCATGGGCTGACAGGAGCGCAGGGCCTGCACAAAGGGGGCCTGGACAAGGCGAATGTCCCAGGGAGCCAGTCCTTCCTCCTCTGCCAGACGCGTGAGCAGAGCCTTGCCAAGACGCAAGGGGTGCCCCGCGCAGTCCGCGGCCACAAGCTGCAGCCTTTTCTTCCTCCAGTCTGGATGGGCAAGCCACAGCGCCAGGGGCATGGTAAGAGGCCCGGATCCCACATCGAGCACAAAGTGCCCGTCCTCGGGTTCCGGCAGCTGCAGGCCGGCGAGCAGACGCGACAGCCTGTAGACATTCCAGGGCAGAAAGTAGTGCACATAGGCGCTGGTAAAGGCAGGCCGCGCCCAGTAGGGGCTGCGCAGCTGCGACCTGTTCACTGTCAGAAGGCGCGAGAGCGCGACGATGTCGCGGGGCAGATCCTGCCTGTGCGACTTCCTGAGCGGCAGCACGGCGTTCAGAGCCCTGTGCAGCAGGGCAAAATTCTCTTCCCGCACGGCAGTGAGGGGAAAGAGCTCGTGCACGCGCTCCACACGCGCGCACGCATCCTCGCGCGCCGGGGCATTGCCGCGCGCCTTTCCCTGGCCCATGTTCTGGCCCTGGACGCGCATTCTGCCCTCTTGCGCAGGGCCCCTGCGCGGGCCGGCGCCAGCCCCTTTCCTGGTCCTTCCTTCCTGCCAGTGGCCAGGCCCTGCGGATCGCCTGCCTGTTTCCTGGCCCTTGCGATCCTGCGCCTTCCTTTGCCTGTTCTCCTCTCCCTTGCGAGTGGGCATTCTGCTGCTAGCTCTTTCCTGCATACTCCCCCCAGGGCGCAAAATTCATGGCCCCGACATAGCGTGTGTGAAAATCCTTCTCTTCTGCCGGAGCCAGCACCATGGCCCCTGCGCACATGGCTGCAAGCTCTTCCCTGAGAGCCGGTTCGCTGGCCAGCAGGCAGGCCCCCTCCAGGGAGGAATTGCCCACTGCCCTCACAATGCGCCCGCAGCCCAGGGGCACAAAGCCGAGATTTTCCAGAATCCCGGCCTCCACGTGCCTGCCGAGCGCGCCGGCAAGACATACGGCCCGCAAATGGCCAGGCTGCAGCCCTGCCTGCGCAAGCAGGCTCGCCACAGCCACGCTGAAGGCTGCCTTCACCTTCAAAATCTCCTCCACGTCCGCAAGGGACATCCACAGCCCCGGCTGCAGGAAAAGGCGCGGCACAGGTCCCTGCCAGTCCACAAGCCCTGCAAGCCGCCTTGCCAGGGGCATGGCTTTGTCCGGGAGAGTGCGCTGCACATGTCCTTCCTCGTCCATGACCCCCATCCTGCGCAAGAGATCTATGAGCGAGAGGTAGCCTGTGGCGGAAATGCCCCTGCAGGAGCCGGTCGCAGGAACGTTGTCCGCGGTTTTTGCGATCAGGCCCAAAGGTCCTGCTGTCACGTTTGTGACAACGTCCTTCCCGGCAAGGGATCCGCACTCAAGTCCTATGCCCTCCAGGGCGGGTCCAAGGGGAACGCTTGTGAGGTACAGCCCCTTGTCGCAGACAAGGGCTATCTCGCCATTGGTGCCGAGATCCGCGAGCAGATAGGGCTTTTCTGTGCCTGCGTGCGCAAGGAAGGCAAGGCCTGCCGTGATGTCGCCTCCCACAAAGGGCGCAGGCAGAGGAGGCAGGTAGACCCTGCCAAGGTCCGGGATGTCGCAAAGCTCGTGTCCCTTAAGCGACGTCCTGTAGGGAGCGTGCGCGAGTCCGGAAACGTCCGCCTGCAGGAGAATGGCGCTCATGGCCGTGTTGGCTGCCACCACCACGCTCGCGGGCCTGGCCGGCAGACTTTCCATCCTCTGGCGCAAAAAGGTGCGCACAAGTCTGGAAAGCAGCTCTTCGCCCGCGGGATCCTGCGCCATATTCACGCGGGAAATGACGTCTGCGCCAGCGCCTGCCTGCGGGTTCAGGGCCTGGCCCTCGCACAATATCCTGCCGCTGCGCGCGTCCTGCGCGCGCCAGGCTATGGATGTCGTGCCCAGATCAAAGCCCCACACGCAGGCCTCACTCGTTGCTGCCTTTCCTGACACATCCTCGCTGGCCAAAGCGCGTGCAGGACCTCCTGTCTGCAGCGGGACTTCCAGCTCCACTTCCTCGCTGTCAGGAATCTGACAGCGACAGGACAGCCGCCACCCCGCTGCCACAGCCCCTGCTCCCAGGCGCTCCACTTCCTCTTCCAGGGCCTCGGGCGGGTTCGAGACAAAGCGCACCCGGCACTTGCCGCAGCGCCCAATGCCCGCGCACAGGGGAACGGGATCGAGCTTGCCGGAAAGCCAGATCGCCCTGGAAAGCGGCCCCTTGCAGTCATATTCCACAGTTATGGGGGACTGCCCCCCGCGTAGGATGCGTATGCGCACCTTGTGTCCACCCCCCCCCGACTTTGTTGCCTTTGGCCGGAATCTTGCATACATAGCTGTTGACGCGCCCTGCGCGCACTTTCTGCCCCTGTATACGCCTTCTTCCCCGGCTTGCGCAAACAAGGCCATCCGCAAGGCCTCGACAGGGCAGGCGGCCACTCCCAAACGCCCTTTCGCAAGGGCACTGCGGTCTGCGGCTTGCAGACAGCGCTTTTTCGCCCTCACGTTGCAAACTCCGGATTCACCATGGACAAGGCACAGGATGTCCTCAGCAAGGAAGAACTGGAATTCCTCCTCTCGCCAGTGACCGACGAGGAGTCTGCAGGCCTGTCCACCCATCCCGAAGCCGAAGAGGGCGAAGACAGGGAAGACGCCAACGATGGCGAGGCGGGCTGCGAAGAAGACGCAAGGGAACGCGACAGGGACAATGGGCCTTCGTGCAAAGGGGACAGAAAGGAAACAGGGCCTGCCAAGGGCATGGATGCGGCAGGATCAGACCCAGTGCTGCTGGCCAGAACGGATTTTTTTGCCGGTCTTCTCGAAGAGGAACTGCGCAGGGTCACCAGGGCCCACGTGCGCGCACGACCGCACACGCCTGCGGAGGAGTATACGGAAGACGTGGTCGACGAGCTGGAAAGCCCGGCCTTTTTCGCGCTTCTTGACGCTGGCGCAGAGGATTTGCTCTTTGCCTGCGATCCCCTGACAACCCAGGGGCTGGCGGACGCAAGCCTTGGGGCCGGGCACTTGAGCTCCCAGGTGCGGGGCACGCTGAGCTTTTTCGACAAGGAGCTGGTAGGCCGCTGCCTTGAAGGCCTGCCCAGACTGATCGCCAGGGCCTTTGCCCTGCCCTCCTGCGCAACGTCGCGCATCGTATGGTACGCAGACGACATTTTTCTGACAGCCAGAGACGAGAAGCTGTGCGTGCTGCGCCTTTCCCTGGAAATCGACGGCCTTGGCGGAGAATGCCTGCTGGCCCTGCCCAAAGGACTTGCCAGGCCTGCCAGCTGACAGGATTGGCCCTAGGCAGATTCAGGCGGACGCGCGCCTTTTGCCGTACTCCACGCGCATCAGGGTGAGGCCCGATGGCGGAGCCGTAGGCGCGGGCAATCCCGTTCTTGCCCCAGTGCCCAGTATGCCCGGGACTGAATCGGGCTCGACCTTGCCCCGCCCTATTTCCACAAGCAGGCCGGCCATGTTGCGCACCATCTGCTTTAAAAAGCCCGAACCCGTGACAAAGAGCTCGAGCATGGGAGCGCAGCCCTCCCACACAGTGTTCTCCCGTATCTCAAGGCTATAGAGGGTGCGCACTGTGCTTTCCTGCGCGCATGCCCCTGCGTTGGCAAGGGCAGCAAAGTCGTGCTCGCCCAGAAAATGGGGCAGGGCAGCCCTCATGGCCGCCACGTCCACAGGACCGCAACACCAGACAAAGGGCCACAGCCTTGGGGGCACAAAGCCCCGCTCCTGCCAGAACTGGTAGCGGTAGGTCTTGTCGTGGGCATCAAAGCGGGCATGAAAGTCCTGCGCGCAGGGCTGGACCGCAAAGACGCGAATATCCTTGGGCAGCAGGGCGTTCAGGGAATTGCGCATGTCCCTGAGCCTAGCATAGCGTTCTTCAGGAAAGTCGCAGTGCGCCACCTGCCTTTCGGCATGCACCCCGCTGTCCGTCCTTCCGGAACCGTGCACGCGCACCGCTTGCCCGGCAAGAAGCCCCAGGGCATGCTCGAGCTGCCCCTGTATGGTCTGCATGGCAAAGCGCTCTGCCTGGATCTGCCAGCCCATGTAGTCTGTGCCCACATAGGCCACCACAAGACGAAGACGCATTGCCTAGTATATCGTTCGACAAATTCGTTTAGCACTAAACTGCCTTCTCACTCTTGGGCAGGAAGGCATTTTCAATGTCCTCAAGCTTCCATTTCCAACGAAAAATGACTCGTTCACTGTTTATC